>NZ_JAYMHD010000051.1:0-176876 GCF_035656535.1 Streptomyces sp. H51 | reverse complement strand
CCCGCCGGGCCGCCCGACGAGCCCGCCCGCCGGACCGACAACAGGCACCCGCCCCGGGCTCCGGCGCGTCCGGCCGACAGACACCGGCAGGGCACCGGGACGCCGACCGGAGCACCAGGCCGGGCGGGCGCGGCCCGGCCGGCAGCACGACCCCCACGCCGGGCCGCCCGACGAGCCCGCCCGCCGGACCGACGACAGACACCCGCCCCAGGTTCCGACGGGTCCAGCCGACGGACGTCGACGGGGACGCCGGACCGGGCGGGCGCGGCCCGGCCGGCAGCACGACCCGCAGCCGGGCCGCCCGACGAGCCCGCCCGCCGGACCGACGACAGACACACGTCCCGGGCTCCGACGGGTGCCGGCGGGGACGCCGGGCCGGGCGGGCGCGGGCCGGGCCGCGGTCGGCCGACGGGCACCGGTCGGGGCGCCGGGTCCGCGGGGGCGGGGCGTGCCCGGGGCTGGTCTCGGTGCCGTGTGTCGTCAGTGGGCCGCGTCGGACAGTTGGAGCGGGTCGCCGGGCTGACGGCCGGGGGACGGCCGGGGGGCTCGGCCCACGGGTGGCGCGGGCGGGCGGTCCGGCAGGAAGGCGTGGGCCCGGCGGGCCAGGAAGTCGGGCTTGTAACGGTCCACGGAGCGGTGCCAGTTCAGGATGCCCGCCATCCAGTTCCGCAGATCGGCCACATAGCCCTCCATCGCCTCGCGCCCCTCCTTCGACAGTGCGAAGTCGTCGTAGACGACGGGCAGTTCGTGCTCGACGACGTGCTGGAACTGCTGCATCCGCCGGATCATCAGGTCGTGCACGACCCCGAGCGCGGTGGGGTAGTCGATGCCGAAGAAGTTCTGCACGACGAGGATCGCGTTGTGGATCTCGCCCTCGTACTCGATCTCCTTCTGGTACGAGAAGACGTCGTTGAGCAGGCACGCGTAGTCGACGGCGGCGTTCTCCAGGGAGCGCACCGGCCCGCTGCGGTAGACCTCCGGCGCCACCGCGGGCCCGTGCCCGGCCCGGCACAGGCCGAGGGTCAGGTCGGCGCCGAAGGTGGCGCGACGCATCTCCAGGTAGTCGACGGGGTCGGGGATGCGGTTCTGGAGCTGGTTGGACAGCTCCCACACCCAGCTCTCGGTCATCGTGTCGATGGCGCCCTTCAGGGAACGCCGTGCGTCCGGGCCCATCCGGGCCGTGGTGCGGGCCCACAGGTCGAGGAGGCCGCGTTCCATGGCGTTCACGGGGACGACGGCCGCCTCGCCGTCGACCGGCATGCACGCCGACAGGCGCCGGGTGGTCAGCCGGGCGGCGGCCAGGTCGCGGCGGTGGCCGAAGACGAGGGGGTAGTAGTCGTCGCCGTAGGTTCCCCAGGCGAGCCACTGCGCGCTGAGGTCGAGGGCCTGCGGTGTGGCGTCCGGGTCGAGGCCGGCCGAGCACAGCGCCAGGTCGTAGGCGGCGAGCTTGTCCTCGTCCCAGACGCCCTCCTGGAGGATGCCCGTGCGGCGCGTCCACTCCGTGAGGCGGGTGCGGGCGGCGGCCAGGTGCGGGCTCAGCTCGACCCGGAAGGGCATCGGGAAGTCGGGCAGCAGGGACGGGCCGACCTTCCGGAACGGCACGTACGTCCAGGCACGCAGCCGTTCGGCGCCGGCCGCCGCGAGCAGGCCTCGGACGTCGGCGGCCGAGGTGCCGGGGCCGGTGGGGGTCTGCCACGGGCGGGCGGCGCCCGCGCGTGCGTTCATGTAGCGGCTGGAGCGCAGGTGCCATTCGTGGCCGCCGGACTGCCAGTCCTGGAGTCCGCGCGTGTACGCGGCGACGGCGGCGACCTCGTCGGGGGTCAGGCCCCGGTCCAGGGCCAGCGCGGGCACTTCGGTCAGGGCCGTGTGCTCGAACTGCTGCATGCGGGAGGTGAGGATGTCGTTGACGAGGTCGGCGGCCTGCTGGGTGGTGCAGCCGAAGAAGGTCTCCAGGACGAGCACGCCGTTGCTGTTCTCGCCCTCGTCCTCGACCTCCCGCTGGTAGGAGAACAGGTCGTTGCGCAGGTGCACGGCGTCGGCGAACGTCTCCATCAGCACCCGCAGCGGCCGGGTGCCGGCCGCCGCCGCGGGCACCTCGGCGGTCGCGTACTCCACCAGCCCCGCCGACCAGGGGGCGCCGCCGACCTTGCGGCGCATCTCGATGTACTCGACGGGGTTGGCGATCCGCCCCTCGTTGATGTTGGACAGCTCCCACAGCGACTCGTTGAGGAGGTGCTCGGTGGCCAGGGCGAAGCGCCGGCGCCAGTTCTCGGACATCGCCGGGACGGTACGGGCCCACAGGTCGGCGAGGCCCGCCTCGACCGGGTTCAGCGGTTCGGGAACCGGGGCGGACAGGTCCGGCGGCATGAACAGCGGCAGGCGGTCCAGGTAGGCCTTGCCGCCGGCGCGGTCCTGGGTGCGCTTGAAGGTCTCGAGGAAGTGGTCGTCGAAGAAGAAGACCCACACGTACCAGTCGGTGATCAGGGACAGGGCGGGGCCGTCGCAGTCGGGGTGGGTGCAGGCGCAGAGCAGGCCGTAGTCGTGGGCGTCGAGGTCGGACTGCTCCCAGATCCCGGAACCCTCCAGCATGCCCATCTCGCGCGCCCACGCGGTCGAGTGGGCGCGGGCCTCGTCGACGTGCGGGTTCAGCCGCGCGGGATACGGCATGTAGAAGTGCGGGAGTTCGAAGGGCTGCTGCGTCATGGCCGGGGCTCTACCCTCGCCCCTCCGGCGGCATCCGCGGGCGGCGGAACGACCACACCATCGCGTGAACCGGCGCCGGACCGCGGTGGAACGCCCGGACGCCCGGCCCGCGCGGACGCCCGGCCCGCGCGGGGCGTGCCGGGGGCTGCGCGGGGGGCTCGGGCGCGCCGGGGGTGCGATGCTCGGCGTCCGGGACGGGGCGGGGTCAGGCGCGTACCTGGATGAGGGCGTGCGTGCCGCCGGTGCGCCAGCGTTGTCCCTCGGCTTCCACCAGCGCGGTCTCCGTGGCGGCGTCGAGCCCGGTGATCACGTCCGACTTCAGGGTGCGCAGGGCGGCCACCGGGCCCGGGAACCCGGCGGTGACGTCACGGAAGGGCGTGGTCGGCGGCCACCGGCGGTCGCCCACCAGGCGGCGGTAGTTGAGGTCGCCCTTGACGACGGTGAGGGCGGCGCCGGAGAGTTCCGCGCGCAGGTCGGCGGGCATGTCGGCGAAGGGCAGGGGCGCGGCGGAGAAGGGGTGCGCGCGGACCGTGAGGCGGCCGTCCCCCATCGCCGACCACAGGGTGCGCCCGTAGGCGGCGGCCCGGCCGGTCACCGTGGTCAGCCGGCGCAGGGCGTCCACCACGTCGGCGGTCGTGGCGTCGGAGACGTAGTACGGGTACGGCTTGACGTGCAGGACGGCCCGCTCGATGCGTCCCTGCCGCAGGAGGTGGGCGATCAGGAGCAGGTCGGGGACGAGTTCACGGCCGGCGTTGTCGGCGATCAGGGACAGCGTGCCGCGCAGCAGCGGCCACAGCGACTCGCTGTCGTCGGCGACCAGACCGGGCACGGGCTCCGCGGTGCCGTCGTGCGCGGAGAGGCGGAAGCCGAGGTCGGCGCGGTTGCCCCAGAGGGAACCGTGCAGCAGGGCCGCCTCCTGCTCCTCGGCGGACCGGCCGGCCAGGTCGTCCAGGGCGGCCAGTTCCTCGTCGGTCCGCGCGGAGTCGAGCTCGGCCCGCTTCAGCGGACCGAAGGGGTCCACGCCCTTCCCGGGTCCGAGGCCGAAGTAGCCGACGGCTTCCAGGAGTTGCCGGTAGAAGTAGCTCTCCGACCAGAGCCAGGGGACGTCGAACCAGGACCGGCCGGTGTACTCGTCCGCGCCCCAGGCCGTCCACAGGTCCCGGTCGTGGGCGTCGGCGGGGAGCGGTTCGAGCACGCCCTCGGTGCAGCTCGCGAGGAGCGCGTCGAGCGCGCGGAGTTGCGCGGGGCCGTACGGAGAGGCGTCCCGTACCTGCCGGATGATCGCGGGGTGCCGTTCGGCGAGCACGCCGTGCGGGAACGAGCCCGGCTCGTCGCCGAGGATCACGGGCGCGGACGGGGTCTCGGGCATGCGGCTCACCGTATCGCGCCGCTCACACCGGCCTGATCTCCCGCTCCAGCCGGGTGGCGAGGGTGAGGTACCGGGGCCGCCGCGGCACCGGGACCAGACCGCGGATCATGACGTGCCACATCTCGGCCACCCGGCGCGGCTGGCGGGCGACCGGTTCGAGGGACCGGCCGACGACGCGGGCCCCGACGAACCAGCTGACGAGCGCGTGGGCGGCGGCCTCGACGTCGATGTCCTGGTGGACGTCGCCCTCCCTGGCGGCGCCGTTGAGCTTGCGGGCGGCGACATCCCGCCACTCGGTGAAAGGATGGGTCAGCGGAGGGCGCACCTCGACCTGCCCGGCGGCGAGCCGCAGGCCGGCCCGCGGGACCGGGTCCTCGACGGACAGGCGCGCGATGCCGAAGGTGATGCGGATCAGCGCCTCGAGCGAGGAGTGTCCACGGCCGTCCGTCTCGGCGACCACCGCACGCCAGGCCCTGGACTGCAGCTCCATGATGGCGTCGGCCAGGTCTTCCTTCGCCGCGAAGTGGAAGTACAGCGCGCCCTTGGTGACTTGGGCGTGCTCGACGATGTCGCTCAGACTGGTCGATTCGTAACCGTGACGGTCGAACAGGTCGGCGGCGGCCGTGATGATCGTCGCGCGGGTCTGCTCGGCGCGTAACTGCCTCGCCATCGACTGAACACTCCTGGGACGGAACTGAACACTCCTGGACGGGAAAGAACGGGTCATGCCGTTTGTTTCTCACTCGCCGTACACGATATCTCACGGTTCGGCGACTTCGACGGCGCACTCGAAGACCGTCGACTCCCCCCGCAGCGCACGGACCTGAAGGACCGTCCGGCCGTCGTCACACACCTCCACCCGTACGGGACGGTCCAGTTCAGCGTACCGACGGAAGGAGGCGTGCAACGACACGGGCGACCGGCGGCCCGCCGTGCACACCCGCGCGGCCTGACCGGCGGCCTCCAGGAACAGTGTGCCGGGAACGTGATCGAGGGGGTGGTCGAAAAAAACAGGGTGGGCGGTATCTACGCGGAGCCGCAGCCGCCCGGCGGGGCCGGGCGGGGAGAGGACGACGTCCGCCGGCAGGGCGTGGCCCACCGCGGCCGGGGGCAGGGCGGGCGGCAGGGGCGCCACGGGCACGGCACCGGCGGTACGGCCGCCGCGCAGCCTGCGGTAGACGGACTCGCGGGTCCAGCTGACGTCC
Source organism: Streptomyces sp. H51 (assembly GCF_035656535.1). Lineage (NCBI taxonomy): Bacteria > Bacillati > Actinomycetota > Actinomycetes > Kitasatosporales > Streptomycetaceae > Streptomyces > Streptomyces sp. H51. The sequence goes on along the minus strand of NZ_JAYMHD010000051.1, from coordinate 171,599 downwards.
AGGCGCACGGTGGCGACGCGCTCGTCCCCAAGTCGCACGTCCGCGGCGCGGGTGAGCGCGTCGGGGCGGCCGCCGCGGTGCCGGCGCGGGGTGACGGTGACACCGACGACGGGTGCGGCGGGCGGGGCGGGCGCGGCCTCGACGGCCAGGTGTCCGGGGCGGGGGACGGCGGCCCTCAGCCCGTGCAGCACGAAGCGGTCGTCGTGCGGGACGCCGTACTCGGCGTGCGCGGGCAGCGCCCCGCACGGGCGGACGGTCTCGGCGACGAGCAGCGGTTCGTACGCGGTCCGGTCGGGGGAGACGTACACCGGGTGGACGCGGGGCCACTGGGCGGACAGGGCGAACCGGTCGGCGCCGACGCGCCGCCGGCCGGTGATCAGGGTCTCCGCGACGGCGGCGCGGTGAACCAGCCGACCCGGCACGGTCGTCGTCAACACCCTTTCCGGACAAAGGAGTTCAGCGGACAAAGGGAGGCTCGCCGGGTTCGGGTCGCCGGCGTGCTGCCGCACTCGGGGCATGTCCCTCCCTCGGCTCTCCGCAAGGCATGACAGGCCGGACGGCCGGGGTCCGGCGTCCGTGGAACGCCAGAATACGAGCCGACCGGTTGGTTTTCAATGAGACTCAGGTGATCCACCGCCGCGTACGACCGCTCCCGCGCCGCCCGGGGCGCGCGTCAGGGGTTGAACGCGCCCGGCCGGTTGCCCGTACCTGACGGGAGCAGCCCGTTCCCGCGCCGCCGAGGAGACGTTCCGGATGCCCCGGATGACCGCCCACCGCACCGCCCTGGCAGCCGCCCTCCTGATCCCGTTCGCCCTGCCGCTGTGGGCGGCCGGACCCGCGCGGGCGCACGGCGCGCCGACCGATCCGGTCAGCCGGGCGTACGCCTGCTCCCCCGACGGCGGCGCCGATTCCCGCTCGGCGGCCTGCCGGGCCGCCGTGGCCGCGAACGGCGCCCCCTTCACCCTCTGGGACAACCTGCGCGTGGCGGACGTCGGCGGCCGGGACCGGCAGGTCGTCCCGGACGGCCGGCTGTGCAGCGGCGGCCTGGCCGCCTACCAGGGGCTCGACCTGGCCCGCTCCGACTGGCCGGTGACGAGCCTGACGCCCGGCGGGAGGCTGACGATGACGTACGCGTCCACGATTCCGCACACCGGCACCTTCAAGCTGTACCTCACCAGGCCGGGATACGACCCGAGCAAGCCGCTGACCTGGTCGGACCTGCCCGAGAGGCCGTTCGCCGAAGTGACGGACCCGGCTCTGACGAACGGGGCGTACCGCATCGGCGCGACGCTGCCGTCCGACCGGACGGGGCGCCACGTGCTGTACACGATCTGGCAGAACAGCAGCACGACGGACACGTACTACTCGTGCTCGGACGTGGTGTTCCGGGCGGCGGGGACGGCCGGCGGCGGCGCGTCGCCCTCCGCGACGGGGCGGCGGGGGCGGCGGGCAGCCGCGAGCGGCACGCCGACGCCGTCCGCGGACGGCCGCCGCGCGCAGGCGGACCCGGCACGGACGACGGCGGAGGCGGCGGTGACGCCGTCGGTGTCCGACGGCGTTCCCGTCGCCTCCACCGCCGCCGGCTCGGGCCCGTCCGCGCCGATGGTGGCGGGCGGCGCCGCCGCGGTGCTGGTGCTCACCGGCGGCGCCGCCCTGGCGCTGCGTCTGCGTCTGCGTCGACGCTGACGTGCCGTGCGCCGTCCACTGGTGGGGCTGAGTCGAGCTGGTCGAGCTGGTCGGGCCGGCCGGTCGGGCTAGTTGACGAAGACCGTCGCGCCGTTGTCCGTCACCGGGGCGTACTTGGCGGTGAAGTAGCCGCTGCTGAAGCAGAGCGACGAGCCGGACGTCTTGGTGAACTGCTGGTTGGCGAAGGAGATGCTGTTGTCGGCGTTGCTCGCCGTGCCGGTGAGGCTCGGCGCCTGGTAGACGCAGGTGACGGTGCCCAGCAGGGTCCGCAGCTTGACGGTGGTCTGGATGGTGGAGCCGCTCGCCGGGCTGACCGTGACGACGCCGGCGGAGGTCACGGTGGCGTTGTAGGGCAGGTTGTCGACCGTGATGCTGTTGACGCCGAGCACACCGGAGACGTTGCTGCTGCAGCTGCTGCTGTCGAAGGTGTGCGCGGTGACCTTCTCGGTGGCCGTGCCCGGCGCGGCCGGGTTGTCGGTCACGGTCGCGGTGAACTGCGACGTCGTGCAGGTCACGCCGCTCGTGCCGGTGGCGCTGGAGTAGAGCGTGGCGGAGGTGCCGCTCGCCAGCGGCGCCGTCAGCACGTCGCCGACCGCGGCGGCGGAGCCGCCGGCGGAGCCCGTGGTCAGGACGGAGCCGGCCGCCGAGGCGGGCACGGCCGCCGGGAGGGAGAGGGCTGCGACGGCTCCGACGAGGGTGAGGAGGGTGCGAGTGCGCATGGGTCATTACCTCTTTCCGGTGGGGGCTGCGAGTTGGGGAGTGCAGGCTTCCGGTGTGATGCGCGAGAGGGTGCGGGACGCGGATCGGCGCCCGCCGCTGTCGGCCCGTGACGCCTTCTCCGTACGTGACGGGCCGGGAACGGCGACCGGCCGGTGACCGGCCGGGGACCTGGAAAGGGCCTCCGGCCGGGCCGGGCGGGAGAACCGGCCGGCACGGGACCAGGGGTAAGGACACCCGTGCTGAACCGTGATGGGGATCGGACGAAACTGCCCGTGCTGGACGGGTGGGGTCCGGGAGACGCGGACGATGCCGCGTGGCGGGATCCGGCGCCACGGATCCAGGGGAAGCCAGTGGCAGTTGTAGACCTGATGCACAGTCAACGTCAATACGTGGTACCGGAGTTGACCTTCTCTTAGGGTGTCCTGGAGGGGGCGTCCGACAGGCGCGGCGGGCAGCGAACGCCCAGGTGACACACAACCGACACCCTTTTTTTACAACTCCCTTGACCCTTGAATGTAACCCCGGGTAACTTCCTCGGAGGCTACTGCGGAGTACGTGAAAGCCCTTCCATCCGCCGGGAGGTGGAGGAGCGGTGCTCCGCAGCCGCTGTCCGCGCCAGGACAACGCGCCGCTGATGCCCTACTCGCACTGACTATGCACACGGGAGCAGAAATGGCCTCGTCCTCGGACGTCACCTCGTCCGCAGAGCACACCCCAGGGAACCCCGAGAGTTCCCTGCCCGATTCCCCGAGACGCGGGCGGGTCCGCCTGCGCCGCGCCGCGGTGATGGCGGTGCCTGCCGTCGCGGCCGTCGCCGGCATGGCGATCCTCACCGCCGAGGGAGCCCTCGGCGTGCAGTTCTCCATCTCCGGGATGCCCTTCACGGTCACCGCGACCGAGCTCGACGGCACCGGCTTCGAGCAGTTCGGCGCCCTCGACGAAATGGCCGAGGACAGCCCCAACGCGGGCGACACCGGCGGCCAGGTGCTGGTCATCACGTCCGCGATCAAGAACGCCACGCTGACGAAGCTGTGCCAGAGCGTCGACCTCGGCGGCACCAACCTCCTCATCACCGCGGGCAGCGGGGCATCGAAGGTGCAGGCGAGCGACCTCACCACCGACTCGACCGAGCTGTCCGGCGACGCCGCCTTCAACAACATCGAGATCGGCAACGACGCCAGCACGCTCACCAAGGCCGGGGTGAAGGGCCCGAAGGGCGTCTTCAGCCAGCAGTCCGACACCGTGCACATCGCGAACCTGCGGCAGACCAACTACGCGACCACCGCAGGGGTGTTCAAGCTTCCGGGCCTGAAACTGCGCTTCAGCGACACGGGTTGCTGATGTCGGCGGGCTCGGACGAAGGCATCGGCCCGGGGACGACGGCCGCCGACCTGGAGGCGGCCTTCGGCCCGGAGCGGCGTGCCCCCGCGAAGCCGGACACCGGACCGGAGCCGGCCGCGCGAGCGGAGTCGGCCGCCGGACCGGAGCCGGCCGCGCGCCTGGAACCGGCCGTCGGAACCGAGCCGGCCTCGGATCCCGGACCGGCGGCCGGCGGAGCGGAGCAGGGGGTCCGGCGCGAGCCGGACGCCGGACCGGTGTCCGACGCCGGGACGGCGCGGGGCGTGCGGGCCGGCTTCGGGCGCTGGCGGGCCGGCCGGCCGTTCTGGGGCGGACTGCTGCTCGCCCTGGGCGGGGCGGAGATCCTGCTGACCGAGAAGGCCTCGCTGAAGGTCGTCATGCACATCGGCATGCAGGGGCTGGCCGGCTACCTGCTGCCGGCCCTGATGCTGCTGTGCGGTCTGCTGACCCTCTTCAGCCCCGCGCAGCGGCTGTTCTACTCGATCGTCGGTGTCCTCTCCTCGCTGGGCACCTGGGTCACCTCGAACCTGGGCGGCTTCTTCATCGGCCTGCTGCTCGGGCTCGTCGGCAGTTGCCTGGCCTTCGGCTGGCTGCCCGACCAGGAGCCGCGCGGCGTCCGCCGGCAACGCCGGAGGGAGGCGCGGGCCGCGAAGGCCGTCCGGGTGTGAGCCCCCGGCGGCATCCCGTCGGCGCACCGGCCGGTCCCCGTCACGGGGGCCGGCCGGTGCCCCGTACAGGGGGCGTGGCAGAGCCCGGCCGGATGCCGTCACGTCGACCGTCACCTCGACCGTGGCGGATGCCATGGCGCGGCCGCCGTGTGCCGCCGCACGGAGAGTTGATCACAATGCGGCAGCATCAACTCGCTCCACGTGCCCGTTCACTTGACTGCCGACGGGCACAAACGATTGGCTCCTGGCCAGCGAGAATCACCCGGTCGGCGTACGGCGTTCGCATGCCGTCCGGGGTCTGCCGTCTCGCCGTTCCTCTTGCTCGGCCGTACAGCGAGGTGCCGCACCCTCATGAACACTGCTCCCCCGCCCGCCTCCCGCAGAACCGTCCGCGTCGTGGCCCGGGCCGCGGCCGTGCTCCTCGTGGCCGGCTGCTCCGCGTCGGGCGGGCGGGCGGACTCCGGCACGGACGCGGCCGGCCGGGCAGGCACCCGCCTCGAGGTCACCCTGATCACACACGCGACCGACGGCGACACGTTCTGGGACCTGGTGCGCAAGGGCGCCGAGGCGGCGGCCGCCAAGGACGGCATCGAGCTGACGTACGCCAACGACCCGGACACGGCGGGACAGGCCGAACTGGTGCGGGACGCCGTCCGCGACAGGGCCGACGGCATCGCCGTGACCCTCGCCAAGCCGCAGGCGATGGAGGACTCGGTCGCCCGGGCCAGGAGCGCCGGCATCCCCGTGGTCGGCCTCAACTCCGGCATCGGCGCCTGGCAGTCGGAGGGGCTGCTGGAGTACTTCGGGCAGGACGAGAGCCTCGCGGGCCGCGCCGTCGGCGACAGACTGGACGGCCTGAAGGCCCGGCACGCCCTGTGCGTCATCCACGAGCGGGGGAACGTGGCCCTCGAGGCGCGCTGCGCCGGTGTGAAGAAGACCTTCGGCGGGCAGACCGAGATGCTCTACGTCGAGGGCGACGACCACGAGGCGGTCGCCGCCGCGATCACGGCCCGGCTGCGGCAGGACCCGACCATCGACGAAGTGGTGACCAACGGGGCGCAGTTCGCGCTGACCGCGGTCAAGTCGGCCGGGCAGGCGGGCAGCAGGGCCCGCGTCGCCACCTTCGACCTCAACAAGGACCTGGTGCAGGCAGTCCAGGACGGTGACGTGCAGTTCGCCGTGGACCAGCAGCCCTACCTGCAGGGCTACCTCGCCGTGGACGCGCTGTGGCTGTACCGGACCAACGGCGACGTCAGCGGCGGCGGGGTCGCCCCCGTGCTCACCGGGCCGGCGTTCGTGACGAAGGCGAACGTGGCGTCCGTCGCGAGGTTAGCCGCGGGCGGGACCCGCTGACGGACGCTTCGTCCCCGGATGCCCGGATACCGCGGAAGATTTCGGTGACGTGTGCCACGTCCGGTCAATTGTGCGGATAACATCCTGCACACCCTTGTGCCGTACCGGACACGCGGTCACCCCCGCGCCCGTCCCGTCCCTGATCCGCCCCCGATCCGTCACCGCCCCGCGTCCGAATTCCGCCCCCGTCCCCCGCTTCCTCCCGTCCACTCCCCCGTCCACTCCCCCGTCCATCCGCTATCCGTCCGCGTTCCCTCCTGTTCACCTCCTGCTGATCGCCTAGGACGACGATGTCTCCACGGACAGGTGCCCGGCGCCGTCTCGGCTCCATACGCCTCTCGCTGATCCTGCTGGCGCTGGTGCCCGGCGTCACGCTCGCCGCCGTGTGGGGCGTGACGACGACGCAGATGTTCACCGAGGGGCTGCGGCTGCGCGGGCAGACCGAGCTGAGCCGCTCGACCGGCATCATGGGCACCGACGCGACGCTCGCGCTGCAGCGGGAACGCAGCCTGTCCGCCGCGTGGCTGGCCACACCGCACGGCTCGCGGGCCGCCCTGGACGCGCAGCGCGCGGAGACGGACCGGGCGGTCGCCAAGCTGGTCGGCCAGTCCGATGCCATCGACCGGGCCCCCGCACGCGTCACCGACCGGCTGTACTCGGTCGTCAACACGGTCAGCAGCCTTGAGTACTACCGGAGCCAGGTGGACAACCCGAGCGACATCACCGCCCAGCAGGCCCTGGACCAGTACGGCTCGATCATCGACGAGCAGATCCACGCCTACCAGGAGCTCTCCCAGGTCGACGACGGCGACCTCACCTCGCAGGCCGGGGCGCTGATCGCCCTCGAACACGCGGCGGAACTCGTCTCGCGGGAGAACGCCCAGCTCACCCTGGCCTGGCCGTCCGGGTACCTCGACGAGAAGGCCTGGCACGACTTCACCGAGCTGGTCAGCACGCGCCGCTGGCTGGTGAACGACCAGATCGTCCCCCAGTTGCGCGGCAGCGCGAAGACGCAGGTCGAGCGGGTCCTGCAGAGCCCCGAGTGGCGGACGCTCCACGGTATCGAGGACCAGGTGCTCGCGGCCGGACCCGTGGCCGACGGCGGCAGGGTCGCGCTGCCGGACGCGCGGCGGCAGTGGGCCACCGCCATGACGAAGGTCAGCGACGCGTACGCGCGGATGATCCGGTCCCAGACGTCCGGCCTGCTCGACCGCAGCACCGACCAGGCGCGCAGCCTGCTGCTGACCGCCGCCTCGCTGAGCGCGGGCGGGCTGATCGCCCTGCTGCTGTGCGTCGGCATGTCCTGGCGGATCACCCGTTCGCTGTCCCGGCGGCTGCGGGGCCTGCGGGAGGCCACCCTGAGCCTCGCCCACCAGCGGCTGCCGGACGTGGTCGCCCGCCTCGACCGGGGCGAGAAGGTCGACGTCGATCTCGCGACCCCGCCATTGGACTACGGCCACGACGAACTCGGCCAGGTGGCACAGGCGTTCAACACCGCGCAGCGCACGGCGGTGCACACCGCCGTGGAACTCGCCGACATCCGGCGCGGCTTCCAGAAGGTGATCCTGGGCATCGCCCGGCAGAGCCAGAACCTGGTCAACCTGCAGCTCACCAAGCTGGACGCGCTGGAGCGCGAGCACACCGACCCGGAAGTCCTCAAGGGCCTGTACGAACTGGACTCCACCGCAAGCCAGTTGCGCCGGTACGAGGAGAACCTGGTCGTCATCAGCGGCGAACAGCCGCGCCGCAGCTGGCGGGAGCCGGTCGCGCTGATCGACATCCTGCGCAGCGCCGTCGGCGAGGTCGCCGAGTACCGGCGGGTGGACGTGCACACCGACGAGGACGTGTACCTGGCTCCGCCCGCGGTGGCCGACGTGATCCACCTGCTGGCCGAACTCATCGAGAACGCGACCCTCTACTCGCCCGCGCCGAGCCCGGTCGAGGTGCGGGCCGCGATGGTGGCCAAGGGGCTGGCCGTGGAGGTCGAGGACCGCGGGCTCGGCATGTCGCAGGAGGAGTACGTCGCGTTCAACGCCCAGTTGGGCGTGGAGCCGCAGTTCGACGTGGTCGCGCTGGCCGACGACCTCAGACTCGGCATGTTCGTGATCGCGCGGCTGGCCACCCGGCACGGCATCGCCGTCACGCTGCGCCCGTCGCCGTACGGCGGGACGACGGCGATCGTGCTGCTGCCGCACGACATCGTCGTACGGGAGACCGCGCGCGACGCGGAGCCGGCGGACACCGCGGACACCGTGAGTTCCGCCGGGCCGGAGGAGGCGGCACGGCCGACGGGAGCTGCCCCGGCGGGCCGGGACGCGGCCGCGCCCGCGGGGGCCCGGTCGCGGCCGGCGCTCGCGGCCCGGCCGCGGGGCTCCGCCGACGACGGCGAGCACTCCCGCGCGAAGGACAACGGGCGGGTGGGCCGGGCCGGTCGCACCGAACCCGCGGACGCCGGACACCCGCAGCCGGACGGCCGCGCCGACCGTCCGGAAGGTGACCGGCGGCGCGGCCGTCCGGCCCCGCTGCCCCGCCGCGTTCCGCAGACCAGCCTCGCCGCCGAGCTCCGCGAGGACGTCGTGCCTTCCCCGGAGGACGACCACGAGGACGAGTTCACCGCGGAACGTGCCGCCTCCTCGCTCGCCGGTTTCCAGCGCGGCACGCTGCGGGCCCGCGACGACGGCGCCGAGCCGGCGAGCGGCCCGGAGCCGAGCACCGCCTCCCCCGCCGCCGACGGCTCCCCCGCCGCCCCCGAGCCCTCGACCCCGCCCGCCGACAGCTGATGAAGGACATCGCCATGACACGCACGCCCGCCACCCACACCCAGCTCGACCAGCTGCTGACCGGACTCGTGGACCGGGTCGCCGAGGTGAACCACGCCGTCGTGCTCTCCGAGGACGGCCTGGTCGTCAGCAAGTCGACCGGTTTCCTGCGGGACGACGCCGAACGCCTGGCGGCGACGGCGTCCGGTCTGATGAGCCTCAGCAAGGGCGTCAGCATGGACTTCCGCGGCGGACCGGTGCGCCAGGCGCTGATCGAGATGGCCAACGGCTACCTGATCCTGACCTCCGCCGGGCCGGGCGCCCACCTGGTCGTGCTCACCAGCGCGGGCGCGGACGTCGGCGTGGTGGCGTACCAGATGAACATGCTGGTGAAGAAGATCGGCGAGCACCTCAGTGCCGCGCCGCGGGCCGGTATCGGCCCCGCCGCCGGCTCCGGCGCGTGAGGTGGGCGGAGGCGATAAGGCGGGCCGGCTCGTACGACCGTTCGCCCTGACTGGCGGACGGACCCGACCCAGCCGCGCCGACTTGACGCTCATCACGACGGTGACCGCGGTGGACCCGCCGCCGACCTGGGCCACCCGGCCGCAGCCCGAGCACCAGCGCATCCTGCGCCTGTGCGCCGAGCCGGTCGCCGTAGCGGAGCTCGCCGCCCTGCTGGACCTCCCGGTGAGCGTGATCGTCATCATGCTCGACGATCTGCTGGAGGCGGGCCGGATCACCGTCCGCCCGCCGCGTTCCGTCACCCTTACACCACCCGACCTGGACCTGTTGCAGAAAGTGAGGGAGGGCCTTGGCCGACTCTGACACCGTCACCCGGGCGGCACCCGACACGGTCAAGATCCTGATCGCCGGGGGCTTCGGCGTCGGCAAGACCACCATGGTCGGGTCGGTCAGCGAGATCGCCCCGCTGCGCACCGAGGAACCGCTGACCACGGCCGGGCTGGGCGTCGACGACCTCGACGGCATCGAGCGGAAGAAGGCCACCACGGTGGCCCTCGACTTCGGCCGGATCACCATCGGCGACGACCTCGTGCTGTACCTGTTCGGCACTCCCGGCCAGCAGCGGTTCTGGTTCATGTGGAACGACCTCGCCGTGGGCGCCCTCGGCGGTGTCGTCCTGATCGACGTGCGCCGCCCGCGGACGAGCTTCGCCGCGCTGGACTTCTTCGAACGCCGGGGCATCCCCTTCGTCGTCGGCGTCAACGGCTTCTACGGCGAACATCCCTACCAGCCCGAGGAGATCCGCGAGGCCCTGGCGCTGCCGGACCACGTCCAGGTGGTGCTGTGCGACGCCCGCGACCGAGCGTCGAGCCGGGACGTCCTGATCGCCCTGCTCGACCAGCTGATCGCCGCGGCGGCCGGCCCGGACGGCGACGGACGGCTCGCCCACCCGGCGGGCTGACCATACACAGCCCGGCCGGCCCCGGCCGGCCCCGGCCGGGGCGGGCAGCGGGCGTGCCACGGCCTTCCCCGGGCCGGTGCGCCCACTCGCCCGGGACCGGGCCGGGCTGGGCCGGGCCGTCCGGGCCGACGCGGGTGCCGCCCTGGCGAGGGGGCACCCGCGTCGGCCCGGCGGGGAGGTTCCCGGGGCGTCAGTCCAGGCCGACCGTCTTCAGCCAGGCCTTGGCGACGTCCAGCGGGTCCTTGTTGTCGAGCTGGACCTGGGAGTCGAGGTCCAGCAGGGTCTTGGTGTCGAGCTTGGCCGAGACGGCGTTGAGCGCGTCGACGCCCTTCTGGGGGAGCCCGCTCCGGTAGACGAGCGGCTGCACGTTCTCGAACCCGAAGAGGTTCTCCGGGTCCTGGAGGACGACGAACTTCTCCTTCTGGATGGTCGGGTCCGTGGTGAACACGTCCGCCACCTGCACGGTGTTCTTCTTCAGCGCCGCCTGGGTCAGCGGGCCGCCCGCGTCCAGCGCCTTGAAGGACTTGAACTCCAGGCCGTACACCGACTTCAGGCCGACCAGGCCCTGCCGGCGGGTCTGGAACTCGGGCGAGCCGCCGAGGGTCAGGTCCTTCGCGACGTCCTTGAGGTCCGCGATGCTGGACTCGGAGGTCAGCTTGTACTTGTCCGCGGTGGCCTTGTTGAGGGTGACCGAGTCCTTGTCCTGAGCGGACGCCGGCTCCAGCAGCGTCAGCTTGGAGTCGAGCTTGGCCTCGATGGCGGCGGTGGTGGCCTCGACGGTCTTCGGGGCGGCCTTGGGGTCGAGGTAGGCGAGCAGGGCGCCGTTGTACTCCGGCAGCACCGTGACGGAGCCGTTCTTGAGCAGGCCGTACGTCGTCTCGCGGCTGCCGATGTTGGCCTTGTAGGTGACCTTGAGGCCCTTGGCCTTCAGGGCCTCGCCGTAGATGTCGGCGATCAGGATGCTCTCGGCGAAGTTGTTGGAGCCGACGACGACGGTCTTGCCGTCCGAGGCGCCTTCCTTCAGCGGGTCTGACTTGTCTTCGGAGGACGAGGAGCATCCAGCCAGCAGGACCGTGGTGGCGGCGAGTGCGACGGCGGCCGCGGGACGCATCCTGAAGGACCTGCTGCGGTGGGCGTTGAAAGTCACGATTCCCGTTCCGGACTTGGGGGTTGGGTGGGAAGGACGAGCTGCGGTACTGATCCAATCCAGCCCGTTCTCCCCCAGTCAAGTGCCTCACGGTCACCAATGGGCGTCAATGAGTGAGCAGTTGTGGAGGCCGGGTGAACGGGCTCGTGCCGCGGCGGGGGCGCGTTGTAACTGTTTTTTGACGTAGTGCGACGCCCGTGATCGTCCGAAGAGAGTAGTCTCACCGCCGTCGGCGTCGGTCACGCTGGTTCACGTGGGCCGCTTCCGTGCCCTCACGCACCATTCGTATCGTCAGAATCGGTCACGCGCCGCCGTCGCGCGAGTGAGTTCTTTGCTGAAGGAGGCCCGGTTGTCCACGAACGAGGTGGACGCGACCGCCCGGCCCGCCCCGTCACCGCGCACCGGTGGCTTACGGAGGTTCGCCGACCGGTGGCCGTTCCGGCGCAAGCTCAACCTCCTGGTCGGCATTCCGCTCGCCCTGGTCGCCGCGCTGCTCGCCCACCTCTTCGCCGAGCAGATGGACACGTCGCAGGACGCCGCGGACGCCGCCCGGCTGGTGCGGGACAGCGCGCAGGTGGCCGAACTGGTCGACCGGGTGGAGGCCGAACACCGGCAGGCGATCCTGCTCTCCGTGCGTTTCGAGGCCACCGGCGCGGGCCGTACGCCGTCCACGGCCGACTACCGCGCGGCGCAGAAGGCCGTCGACGCCCAGGTCGAGAAGGTGTCCGGCACCTTCGGCGACCGGCTGCCGGAGACCGAGGCGCAGGCCCTGCGGGAGATCCTGGGTCTGGGCAGTCTGCGCGCCACCGTCGAGCAGGGCTACCTGCCCGCCAACAACATCGACCCGGCGTACACCAACGCCGCCAAGGGGCTGATCGACGGCCTCGGGCTGGACCGCAACGAGGCGCTGGCGGCCACCTTCACCGGCAACCTGCTCGACTCGCTGCTGCGCGCCGCCGGCGCCCACAGCGCCTTCGAGACGAGCGTGCTCTCCGCCCGTACCGGGGACACCAACGCGCTCATCGAGTACAACAGCGCGGTCGCCTCCTACGCCCTGTACACCGCCCAGGCCGACCGCTTCGCCCGGTTCGCCACCGAGGCGCAGGCCGACGAACTGGGCCGGATCGAGCACAACACCGCCCACGCGTCGATCATCCAGCACTACGCGGAACTGCAGCTGGACCCGGGCGGCCTGCAGGCGACGACGCCCGCGCAGGTACGCCGGGCCTTCAGCGCGGCGCTCGCCGCCTACCCCGTCTACCACGAGCAGTCCCGGACCCGGCTGAAGATCACGGCCTCCCTGATCGACCAGATCGCCGACCGCGCGGAGGACACCTCCGACGACGCCTCGTGGCGCGCGGGCCTGCTGCTGACCCTCGGTCTCCTCGGCTTCACCGTCTGGATCGCCTTCTCCGTCCTGGTGCGCCGCTCGGTGGTCCGGCCGGTGCAGGCGCTGACCGGCGCCGCCCGGGAGGTCGCCGACGTGGCCGGACGCGAACTGGCCCGGGTGGCCGACGACGACGCCGAGGACTCGGGCCCGCCGAAGCTGCGCGCGATGCCGGTCACCGCTCGCGACGAGATCGGCGAACTGGCCGAGGTGTTCAACCGGGTGCAGACCACCGCCGTCGCGCTGCTGGAGCGGCAGGTGCTCAGCCGCCGCAACGTCGCCGAGATGTTCGGCAACGTCGGCCGCCGCGTGAGCAACCTGACCACCCGTCAACTCGCCTTGATCGACGCGGTGGAGCGCGGCGAGACCGACCCCGCCCTGCTCGAACGCCTCTACTCCATCGACCACATCGCGGTGCGTCTGCGCCGCAACGCCGACAGTCTGATGCTGCTCGCCGGCATCCGCGAGACCGTCCTGGACTCCGGGCCCACCGAGCTCACCAACGTGGTGCGGGCCGCGCTCGGCCAGATCGAGGGCTTCCAGCGGGTGCGGCTGCGGGCCCGGACCGAGGCCGTGGTGGAACCCGACCTCATCGGCGACCTGACGCTGATGGTGGCCGAACTCCTGGAGAACGCCGTGTCGTTCTCGCCCGCCGGCAACCCGGTGGAGGTGTTCGTGCGGGATTCCTCCGGCGAGGACCCGGCCGGCGCGTCGATCGTGATCTCCGACCACGGCCTCGGCATGAGCGCCGAACGGCTCGCCGAGGAGAACGCCCGGCTGGTCCGCCGCGAACGCCTGGACGTGATGCCGACGAAGGTGCTCGGCCTGTTCGTGGTCGGCACGCTGGCCCGCCGCTGGGGCGTGGGGGTGCTGTTGTCCCGCACGCCGGGCGGCGGCGTCACGGCCGAGGTCACGGTCCCCTCGTCGCTGCTGCTGACGATGAGCCCGCCGGAGACGGACGCCTCCGGCAGCGGCACCGGACCGGCACTGCCGTCGGCCGGGACACGGCCCGCCCCGGAGTCCTCCGGCCCGCGGCCCACCGCGTCGGCGGAGACGTCCGGACCCCGGCCCACCGCCACCGAGGGCGTCCGGCCCGCCGCCGCGGCGGGCACCGCGGACGCCGGGCAACCCGAACCGCTCCCGCGCCGCCTGCCCCAGCGCGAGCCGGCCCACACGGCCGGAACGGCAGGAACGGCAGGAACGGCCGACGCGGCCGGAACCGCCCGGCCCCCGTCGGGTGGCGTTCCCTTCATCCCCAGGGCCCGGAACGGGACGACGTCCCCGGAGACGACGCCGTCCCCCGCTCCGTCCGGTGACGGCACCGCCCGTCCCCTGCGCCGCCGGGTGCGCGGTGCCACCCTGCGGACCACCGCCGACCCCGACCGGCAGGCGGCACGGCAGGCCCCACGGCCCGCCGACGCGGAAGCGGTCCGCGCCGCGCTCGACGAGTTCGAGGCGGCCGTGGAGCGCGCGAACCGCGACTGCGGCACCCATCCGACCACCTCTGGCCGGCACCACCACAACGACCTCCCGGAAGGAGCTGAGCAGTGAGCACGTCGTCAGGTGACACCTCGACGGGAGGCACCATGCCGACCGACCTGCAGGCCGCCGCAGCCGACTTCACGTGGCTGCTCAACCGGTTCGCCACCGAGACCGCGGGCGTCGTCGACGCCATCGCGGTGTCCTCCGACGGCCTGCTCATCGCTGTGTCGGCGCTGCGCGAGCACGCCGACTCCGAGCGGCTGGCGGCGATCGTCTCCGGCATCACCAGCCTGGCCGCGGGCGCCTCCGGCAACTACGGCCTGGGCGGCCTCAACAAGGTCATCATCGACCTGGAGGGCGGCCATGTGCTGGTCTCCGCGATCGGCTGCGGCGCCGTACTCGGCGTGGTCACCGACAAGGAGGCCAAGCTGGGCAACATCGCCTACGAGATGACCCTGTTCGCCAACCGGGCGGGCAGCGCGCTCAGCCCGCAGCTGGTGCTCGAGCTGAAGAACAGCGTCGGCTCCGCGTCGATGCGCTGACCGGGCAGGGCCCGGCCGAGGAGGAGGACAACCCATGGCGGACGGCTCCCCGCTCCCGGGCCCGGAGCCGGTCGGCCCGCAGCCGGTCGGCCCGGAGCCGGTCGGCCCCGCCCCCGCCGTGCGGCCGTTCCTCGTCACCGCCGGCCGGGTGGCGCCCACCGCGCCGGGCCGGCCGGTACCCGTGGAGACCCAGGTGGTGGCGACCGCCGAGGGCCTCGCGGTGCTCGACGGGCTGTCCTTCGAGCAGCACGACATCGTCGCCGCCTGCCGGCTGCCGCAGTCCGTCGCGGAGATCGCCGCCCGGCTGCGGCTCCACCTCAACGTCGTGCGCATCCTGGCCGAGGACCTGCGCGCCGCCGGACACCTGACGGTGCACGTCCCCGTCTCCGGCGCCGCCCACGACGCCACCGTCCTGCGCAGGGTGATCGACGCCCTGCGTGCCATCCCCGACTCCCGAGGGGTAGTCCGTGACACCGACTGAACCGGCCACGCGCCCTTCAGCCGCCCGTGCGGCCGCCGTACGACCGCCGCTGCCGGTCAAGATGGTGATCGCGGGCGGCTTCGGCGTGGGCAAGACCACCGCCGTCGGAGCCATCTCCGAGATCGAGCCGCTGACCACCGAGGCCGCCATCACCGAGGTCGCGGCGGGCGTGGACGACCTGTCCGGCACTCCGCGCAAGACCACGACCACGGTCGCGATGGACTTCGGCTGCATCACCATCGACCCCACGCTGAAGCTGTACCTGTTCGGCACGCCCGGCCAGGAGCGGTTCGGCTTCATGTGGGACGACATCGTCGAGGGCGCCATCGGCGGCCTGGTCATCGTCGACCCGCGCCGCCTCGACGACTGCTACGCGGCCGTCGACTACTTCGAGCACCGGCGGATCCCCTTCGCGGTGGCGGTGAACGCCTTCGACGGGAAGGTCCCGTACACGCTGGAGCAGGTCCGCTGGGCGCTGGACGTCGCCGACCGCGTCCCGGTCGTGGTGTTCGACGCCCGTGAGCGCGGCTCGGTGCGCGACGCGCTGCTCGTCGTCCTGGAGCTGGCGCTGGCCCGCACGGGCCGCTGAGGACGGACCCGGGGCACGAGCGAGCGGGCCCGGGGCGGATGGAGGTTCCGCCCCGGGCGGATGGAGGTTCCGCCCCGGGCACGCGGTCCGTGCCGGCCGTCAGCCGCTGCGCCGCACCCCGGGCGACACGACGAGCCGGCCCACCGCCCAGAACGCGCCGAGCGTCACCAGGGCCAGCAGGGCGACCAGGGTGGCACCGCCCACGACCTTCTCGTAGTCGCGCTGGTAGAGGCCGTCGACGATGTAGCGGCCGAGGCCGCCGAGGCTGACGTAGGCGGCGATGGTGGCCGTGGAGACGATCTGGACGGCCGCCGAGAGCAGGCCGCTGAGGATCAGCGGGAGCGCGACCGGCAGCTCGACCTGGAACAGCACCCGCGTTTCCGTCATGCCCATGCCCCGCGCCGCGTCCACCGGTGAGGGGTCGACCGAGCGGACCGCCTCGTAGGTGGTGACCAGGATCGGCGGGACGGCGAGGACGATGAGCGGGATCATCACGGGCAGCAGGCCGAGGCCGAGCAGCACGAACATCAGCACCAGCAGGCCGAAGCTGGGCAGCGCGCGGGCGGCCGTGGCGACGAACGCGAGGGCGTTGCCGCCGCGGCCGGTGTGCCCGGTGACCAGGCCGACCGGCAGCCCGATGGCGGCGGCGACGCCGAGCGCCATCAGCGAGTACTGGACGTGCTCGCGCAGCCGGGTCGGGATGCCGTCGTAACCGTGCCAGTGGGCGCCGTCGCTGAAGAAGGCGTTGACGAAGTGGAGGATGTTCACCGGACCGCCTTCTGCCGTGCGGCCGCCGCCCGTTCGGGGCGGGCGCCGGGCTCGTCGACGGGGCGGGCGCCGCGCTCGTCGACGGGCCGGGCGCCGGGCTCGTCGACGGGGCGGGTCCTGCCGGTGCCGCCGCGCGGCATCCACGGCGTCACCAGCACGCGTACCAGGACCAGCAGGGCGTCCGCGGCGATGGCGAGGACGGCCGTGCCGATCACCGACAGCCACACCAGGCGCGGCTGGTGGTAGATCATGCCGTCGTTGAGGAGGTTGCCGAGTCCGCCCTGGTTGCCGATCAGCATGCCGATGCTGACCAGGGAGATGCTGGACACCGTCGCCACCCGCAGTCCGGCGATGATCGCGGGCGCCGCGATCGGCAGCTGCACCTGGAGGTACCGGCGCACGGGGCCGAAACCCATGGCGGTCGCGGCGTCCAGGGTCTCCTGGGGCACCGAGCGGACCCCTTCCACTATCGCCGGAACGAACACCACCAGGCTGTAGACGCCCAGTGGGATCATCACCGTGGTCTCGCTCTGGCCGGTGTAGTCGATGAGGACGACGAAGAAGGCGAGCGACGGGACCGCGTACAGCACGGTCGCCGCCCCGAGCACCGGCGGGTACAGCCAGCGCAGCCGCACGCAGCACTGGGCGATCGGCAGTGCCACCAGCAGCCCGGCCAGCACCGGGATCAGCGCCTCGCGCAGGTGCAGGCCGACCAGGCCCCAGTAGGTGTTCTGCAGGTCGCTCGGGATGTCGAAGAAGCCGTTCATCCGGCGACCTTCGCGCTCTCCTGGTGCGCCCCGCGGATGGCCTCGGCGATCGCCTGCTGCGAGACGACGCCGGCCGCCCGGCCCTCGGCGTCCACCGCGACCGCCCATCCGGTGGGCGAGAGCACGGCGCAGTCGAGCGCGGCGCGCAGCGAGTCGGCGCCGGCCACGAAGGGCCGCCCGTGGGCGATGAGCCGGCCGGGGTCGATCTGCCCGGCGACCAGGTCCCGCGGCTCGCTCCAGCCGAGCGGCCGGCCGTCCAGGTCCGTCACGAGGAGGAAGGGCGCCTCTCCGGTGTCGCGGGCGGCGATCCGCTCGGCGGTGGAGTCCACGGCGACGATCGGGTCGGTGAGCAGGTCGAGGCCGGCGGAGGAGAAGAAGGACAGCCGCCGGATGCCCCGGTCCGCGCCGAGGAAGTCCTCCACGAAGTCGTCCGCGGGGCTGGACAGCAGTTCGGCGGGCGGCGCGAACTGGGCGAGCCGGCCGCCGGTGCGCATCACGGCGACCATCGTGCCGATCTTGACGGCCTCGTCGATGTCGTGCGTGACGAAGACGATCGTCTTGCCCAGCTCGCCCTGGATGCGCAGCAGTTCGTCCTGCAGCCCCTTGCGCACCACCGGGTCGACGGCCGAGAACGGCTCGTCCATCAGCAGCACCGGCGGGTCCGCGGCGAGGGCGCGCGCGACGCCGACGCGCTGCTGCTGGCCGCCGGAGAGCTGGTAGGGGTACCGCCGGGCGAGTGATTCGTCGAGCCCCACCCGCTGCATCAGCTCCCGGGCCCGCGCCCGCGCGTCCTGCTTGCTCCGCCCGAGCAGGCGGGGGACGGTGGCGATGTTGTCGAGGATCGTACGGTGCTGGAAGAGGCCGGCGTTCTGGATGACGTAACCCATGGACCGGCGCAGGGTGTTGACCGGCTGCTGCTGGATGTCCTTGCCGTCGATGCGGATGGTGCCCGCGCTCGGCTCGACCATCCGGTTGATCATGCGCAGGGTCGTGGTCTTGCCGCAGCCCGACGGACCGACGAGCACGGTGACGGAGCGGTCGGGTATCTCCAGCGAGAGGTCGTCGACCGCGACCGTGCCGTCCGGGTACCGCTTGGTGACTGAATCTATCCGTATCAAAGCGCCGAATACCCCTTCGGGTCTGGCAGCAGGTGCTGCCCGCTCGTGCTGTCCGTTCCCGGCCACGGTCACGCGGGCCGCTGGGTGGAGAGTCTAGACCTCTCAGGTCGCGTCCTCTCGTCGAGATCGTGGCGCGGTCCGGTCGCCCCGGCTGCCCGACGGCGGCGCGGATCTGACGGTGCGCAGGTCTTACGGACCGGTGACGTGCCGGGCCGGGTCGGGCCCTGGCGGCGGTTCGGCGCCCTAGCGTTGGGCCATGCGTGTACTGGTCACCGGCGGTGCCGGGTTCATCGGGTCCCAGGTCGTGCGGGCGCTGCGGGCGCGGGGCCACGAAACCGTCGTCCTCGACGTCCGGGCCGGTCCCCCGTCCGACGTACGGGACGCGGAAACGGTCCGCCGCGCCCTCACCGGTGTGGACGCCGTGTGCCACCAGGCGGCGATGGTGGGGCTCGGCGCCGGCTTCGCGGACGCGGCGGAGTACGTCTCCCGCAACGACCTGGGCACCGCCGTGCTGCTGACCGCGATGGCGGATGCGGGCGTACGGCGGCTCGTGCTCGCCGGGTCGATGGTGGTGTACGGCGAGGGCCGGTACACCTGCGGCCGGCACGGGACCGTGCGGCCGGGGCCGCGGACCGCGGCCGACCTGGACGCGGGCCGCTTCGAACCGCGCTGCCCGGTGTGCGGGGCGGACCTCGCCCCCGGGCTGGTCGGGGAGGACGCCCCCGCCGATCCGCGGAACGTGTACGCCACGACCAAGCTCGCCCAGGAGCACCTGACGGCGGCATGGGCGCGGGCCACCGGCGGCTCGGCGGTGTCGCTGCGCTACCACAACGTGTACGGGCCGGGCATGCCCCGCGACACCCCGTACGCCGGCGTGGCGTCCTTCTTCCGCTCGGCGCTGGCGCGCGGTGCGGCGCCGCAGGTCTACGAGGACGGCCGCCAGCGGCGGGACTTCGTCCACGTACGGGACGTGGCCGCCGCCAACGTGGCGGCGCTGGAGGCCGGTTCGCCCGAGGGAGCGCTGACGGCGTACAACACCGGCAGCGGCGAGGTGCGCACGGTCGGCGAGATGGCGCGGGCGCTCGCGGCGGCCTGCGGCGGTCCCGAACCGGTCGTCACCGGAGCGTACCGGCTCGGCGACGTGCGGCACGTCACGGCCGACTCGGCGCGGCTGCGCGGGGAGTTGGGGTGGACGGCGCGGGTGGGGTTCGCGGAGGGGATGCGGGAGTTCGCGGCGGCCGGGTGAGCGCCGTCAGGGCCAGGATCGCGCTCAGGACGGGTGCGCACTCAGGACGGGTGCGCGCTCAGGACGGCTGCGCGCTCAGGACGGCTGCGCGCTCAGGACGGGGCCGCGGGCAGTGTCACCTCGAAGCGGCAGCCGCCGGGGATGTTGCGCACGCCGGCCCGGCCCTGGTGGGCCTCGACGATGCCGCGGACGATGGCGAGGCCGAGTCCCGCCCCGGCGGGCGGCGTCCGGGCGTGGGTGCCGCGCCAGCCGGTGTCGAACACGCGGGGCAGGTCCTCCTCGGGGATGCCGCCGCAGCCGTCGGTCACGGACACCACCACGCCGTCGGCCGAGCGCTGCGCCGCGACGGCGACCGTGCCGTCGGCCGGGGTGCGGCGGATCGCGTTGACCAGCAGGTTGCCGAGGACGCGGCTCATCTCCTTGCCGTCCACCTCGACCGGCACCGGCTCGATGCGGTCGCCGACGAGCCGTACGCCGTGCTCGCGGGCGAGGGCGTCCGCTCCGGAGAGGGCGTCGCCGACGAGGTCGTACAGGGACATCCGGGAGACGGACAGGGTGAGCGCGCCGGCGTGGATGCGGGAGAGTTCGAAGAGGTCGCCCACCATGTCGTTGAGGCGTTCGACCTCGGTGCGCATCTGCCTCAGGTAGCGGGCGGGGTCGGCGGCGACGCCGTCCTCCAGGGCCTCGGACATCGCGCGCAGTCCGGCGAGCGGGGTGCGCAGGTCGTGGGAGATCCAGGCGACGAGCTCACGACGGGAGGACTCCAGGGCGCGCTCGCGTTCCCGGGACTCGGCGAGCTTTGCGCTGGTGGCCTCCAACTCCCGGCTCACCGCCGCGAGTTCGGCGGCGGCGGGGCCGTCGGGCGAGGTGAAGTCGCCGCCGTCGCCGAAGGAGCGGGCGGCGAGCGCGAGGGCCCGGCCGCGGGCGGCGACCCAGCGGCCGAGCAACAGGGCGGTGGCGAGGGAGACCACGGCGGCCATCGCGACGACGGTCGTGACGACGCGCAGGTCGTGCCCGGACAGGAACATCGCCTGCGCGACCGCGAGCGTGCCCGCGAGCATCGCGGTGACGGCGACACCGGCGACCACGGCGAGGTGCGTGACGAGCGAGCGCCGCCGGATCATCAGCAGCACCCAGGCCCCGATGAGCCCGGCCGCGGCGGCGCCGAGGAAGGCGAACAGGGCGATGAGCAGAGTGTCCCGCACGGTCACGCCTCCGCTCGGGGGGCGCGGGTCGCGCGGTGGGCCGGGGACGCGGCGGAGGCGCCGGGTGCGCTGGGGGCGCCGGAGGCGCCGGAGACCCCGGAGGCGTCGGACGCGCTGGAGGCGTCCGGGCCCGGGGGGCCGTCGAAGCGGTAGCCGACGCCCCATACCGTCTGGATCAGGCGGGGGCGTGCCGGGTCGTCCTCGACCTTGCCGCGGAGCCGGCGGACGTGGACGGTGACGGTCGACAGGTCGCCGAAGTCCCAGCCCCACACCTCGCGCATCAGGTCCTGGCGGCCGTAGACCCGGCCGGGGTGCCGCAGGAAGAACGCGAGCAGGTCGAACTCCCTCACGGTCAGCGCGAGTTCGGCACCGTCCTTGACGGCGCGGCGGGCCGCCGGGTCGACGCTCAGGCCGGCCGCGCGCAGGACGCCGGAGGGCCGCACGGGCCGCGTGCGGCGCAGCACGGACTCGACGCGCAGCACGAGTTCGCGGGGGCTGAAGGGCTTGGTGACGTAGTCGTCGGCGCCCACCTCCAGGCCGAGGATGCGGTCGTCCTCGTCGCCGCGCGCGGTGAGCATGATGACCGGCACCGGACCGCGGCCCCGCATCCGCCGGCACACTTCCAGGCCGTCCATACCGGGCAGCATCAGGTCGAGGACGACGAGGTCGGGCCAGTGCGCGGCGGCCCGCGCGAGGGCGTCGGGGCCGTCCCCGGCCCGGTCGACGACGTATCCGGCCCGGTCGAGGTATCCGGCGACGACTTCGGCGACGGTGGGGTCGTCGTCCACGACGAGGACCCGGGCCCCGCCGGGTGCGTTCGGCTGCTGCTCCATGGCGCCAGCCTCGCACCGCGCGCGGGGCGATGCCGCCGCCGGGCCGCGACGTCCTTTTTCCGTAAGGAGCATGCGCCCGATTCGCCCGTTTCGCGTTCGTAGGGTGAGAGGGGTGACGACCTCTTCCGCCTCACTACCGGTCACGGCGTCCGTGGACGTCGTCCTGCCCTGTCTCGACGAGGCCGCGGCGCTGCCCTGGGTGCTGCGCCGCATCCCGCCCGGCTGGCGCGCGCTCGTCGTGGACAACGGTTCCACCGACGGTTCCGCCCGCGTCGCCCGCGACCTCGGCGCGCACGTCGTGCACGAGGAGCGGCGCGGCTTCGGCGCCGCGTGCCACGCGGGCCTGATGGCCGCGACGGCCGACATCGTGTGCTTCTGCGACTGCGACGCCTCCCTCGACCCGGCCGGCCTGGTGCCGTTCGTCCGGCGGATCCTGGCCGGCGAGGCCGACCTGGTGCTGGGCAGGCGGCGCCCGCAGACGCGCGGCGCCTGGCCTCCGCACGCCCGGGCCGGCAACCTCGCCCTCGCCCGCCTGCTGCGCCGCCGCACCGGTCTGCGCCTGCACGACGTAGGCCCCCTGCGCGCCGCCCGCCGCGAGCCGCTGCTCGCCCTCGGCCTGTCCGACCGGCGCAGCGGCTACCCGCTGCAGATGGTGGTCCGCGCCGCCGACGCGGGCTGGCGGATCGCCGAGTACGACGTCCCGTACCGCCCGCGCACCGGCTCCTCCAAGGTGACCGGGACCTGGCGCGGCACCTGGCAGGCGGTACACGACATGAGCCGGGTGCTCGCCGACCCGGCCACCGGGCCGGCCGGCGAGGGAGGACCCGCGTGACGACGCTCATGGTCATCGCCAAGGAACCCCGGCCGGGGCGGGTGAAGACCCGGCTGACGCCGCCGTACACCCCGCAGCAGGCCGCGAGACTCGCGGAGGCGGCGCTCGCGGACACCCTGGACGCGGTCGCCCGGACGCCCGCCCGGCGCCGGGTGCTGGTGCTGGACGGAGAGCCCGGAACCTGGCTGCCGGCCGGCTTCGAGGTGGTGCCGCAGTGCGCGGGCGGTCTCGACGAACGGCTCGCCGCGGCCTTCGCGGGCTGCGACGGCCGCGCCCTCCTGATAGGCATGGACACGCCCCAGGTGACCCCGGAACTCCTCGCCGTCTCGGTCGACTTCACCGGCTGCGACGCCTGCTTCGGCCCCGCCGAGGACGGCGGCTTCTGGGCGCTGGGCCTGGCGGACCCTGATCCGGCGCTGCTGCGCGGGGTGCCCATGTCGACACCGCACACCGGCGCCGCGCAGCGCGC
This sequence comes from Streptomyces sp. H51, assembly GCF_035656535.1. Classification (NCBI taxonomy): domain Bacteria; kingdom Bacillati; phylum Actinomycetota; class Actinomycetes; order Kitasatosporales; family Streptomycetaceae; genus Streptomyces; species Streptomyces sp. H51. The sequence continues at coordinate 148,765 of NZ_JAYMHD010000051.1, read as the reverse complement.
CCGGCTCGCGGGCCTGCGGGTGCGGGAGCTGCCACGGCTGCGTGACGTGGACACCGTGCGGGACGCGGACGCCGTGGCCGAGTCGGCGCCCGGCAGCCGGTTCGCCGCGGTACGAGCGCGTCTCGGGGCGGTGTCCGGGTGAGCGGTGCCAGGGGGAGGGATGCCGGTGACGCCGGTGACACGGCGGCACCCACCACAGGCGGCGGCACCGGCCGGCCGACGGCACTCGTCGGACGGCGGGCAGCAACGCTCCCGACCGCCACGGCGGGGGCGACCGTACCGGCCGACGTGGCGGGTACCGTACCGGCCGACGTGGCGGGTACCGTACCGGCCGCCGCGGTGGGTACGGTCCCGGCCGACGTGGTGGGTACGGTCCCGGCCGCCGCGGGCGGGGCGGTGCCCGCTGCCGCGTCGGGAACCGCCATGGCCACCGTGCCGGGAACGGCCGGGGAAGCGGGCCCCCAGCCGGGCGGGTGGGCGGCCGAGCACGGGCCCTGGTCCGCCGACCCGTACTCCGACGCCCTGCGCAGCGGCCGGGGCCCCCTCTTCCTGCGCCGGGCCGACGGCCGGCTGCTCCCCCTGGAGGTGGAGCGCTGGTGCGCGGACGCGGACGCGGCCGACCTGGAGGTGCTGCGGCGTTGCGAGGGCGCGGTACTGGACGTCGGCTGCGGGCCGGGACGCCTGGTCGCGGCGCTGGGCGCGCGGGGCCGACCGGTGCTGGGCATCGACGTGAGCGAGGCCGCCGTCGCCCGCACGGTGGCCCTCGGCGGTCAGGCGCTGCACCGCTCCGTCTTCGAGCCGCTGCCCGGCGAGCGCCGCTGGGGCACCGCCCTGCTGATCGACGGCAACGTCGGCATCGGCGGCGACCCGCGCGCCCTCCTCGACCGCATGGGCCAACTCCTCTGCCCCGGCGGCCTGTTGATTGCCGAGACGGTGCCCGGGCCGGACGTCGACGAGCGGGTGAGGGTGCACGTCACCGACGCCCGCGGGCGCGCCGGCCGCCCCTTCCCGTGGGCGCGGCTCGGCACGCCCGCCCTGCTGCGGCTCGCGGGCCGGGCGGGCTGGCGTGCCGACGGTCAGTGGACGGCGGGCGGCCGTTGCTTCGTCGCCCTGCGCAGCCGCAGCGCGAACAGCAGCGCCGAGCCGCCGGACAACGCGGCCGTCACCAGCAGCCAGCGGGTGCGGAAGCCGTCCGGGGACCGGCCGGTGGCGGAGGCGTAGCGCTCCGCCACCTGCCCGCTGATCAGCGGGAACCACACCAGCAGAAGCATCAGGGAGAGGGCCGCCGGCACCCGGACGTACCCGGCCCACGTCCGCCTGCGGCCCACCGCCCGCACCAGGACCCGGTCCGCCGCCGCGTACAGCGGCAGCAGCACCAGGTCGTGCAGCAGCGCCGCCCCCACCACCCACAACACGACGCCGAACCGGTCGCCCGTGGACCTGACCAACCGCAGGCCCGCGTAGCCGGCGAGGGCGAACGAGCCGCCGAGCAGCAGGAGCCGCAGCGGACTCCCGATGGCGTTCCCGAGGCGCCGCATCGCGGGTCGCCGCGTCACGGATCGCCGCATCGCGGGTCGCCGCATCACAGGTCGCCGCATCACAGGTCGCCGCATCACAGGTCGCCGAAAGTCATCCGGGCCACCCACTTGGTGTTGAGCACACCGGGCGCCGCGGGCACGATGATCCGCGCCGGGTGGCCGTGGTCGGGGGTCAGCTCCTCGCCGTTGACGAACAGGGCGAGCAGGGAGCGGGGGTCGGCGACCTGGTTCGCGCGCAGGGCGGCCCGGCGGAAGGCGCCGTGCCGCTGCAACGACTCCACGAGAACGCCGGCGTCGTCGTCGTGTCCGACGAGGGCGGCGAGGTCGCGCAGCCGCACCCCGCGCCACCACTGGTCGGAGGTGGACCAGCCCTCCACGCAGGCGATGGGCAGCGCCGCGCCGTGCAGCGGGAGCCGCAGCAGGTCGGCCCGGGCGAGGCGGACCGTCCCGGCGCGTCCGGTCAGCACCAGCCGCCAGGCGTCCTCGCCGGTCTCGGCCGCCCGGATGCCCGCACGCGCGGCGGTCTTGTTGATCTGGAAACCGCCCGGTCCCCCGGTCGGTTCACCGCCGCCGTGCGGCGCGAGCAGAGCGGTCCACCGCAGCCCGTCGGAGGTCTGCCCGGCGGTCGTGCCGAACAGCAGCAGCGAGCCGCCCCCGACCAGCCCGAGCGCACCGCGCCGGGACACCGTCGGCTCGGCGGGTCGTGGTGACGTCAACACGCCGCCTTCCGCGCGCAGTTGCCGCAGCCCCCGCACCGCGGCCGGGGTCTTCGTCACGGCGTGCGCGAGGAACGCGGCGAAGAACACCCAGGCGCCGTAGAAGTGCAGGGGGTAGAAGGAGCCGGGGAAGACGTAGTCCAGCTGGACGTTGAGCACGCCGGTGGTGAACTCGAACAGGCCGCCGCCGACCAGGAGCAGCAGCGAGATCCGCTCCAGCGCGTGCGCGAGGGACCGGGCGGGCGGCAGCTCGAACAGCCGGGGCACGACCGACCACAGCTTGGCCAGCAGCACGGGGATCAGCGCGACGCCGAGGGTGACGTGGACGCCCTGGGTGAGCCGGTACAGCCAGTGCGGGTGGGTCGGCCAGGAGAAGAGGTAGAAGCCGAGGACGCCCTTGTCCGGGGTCCTGTCGTTGACCGGGGACAGGTCCGGGTTGTACGCGGCGTACGACAGCAGGCCCGTCACGAACAGCACGGTGACACCGCCGAGCAGCACGAGGCCGAGCACCGAGGTGAACCAGGGACCGCGCACCGGGCTGCGCCAGAAGCCGGGCGCGAAGGGAGTCCGTCTCATGCCCCGACCGTAGGTCCGCGGCACCCCCGCGCAGGGCGGCCGAACCATGACGAAACTCTGACGTCCGCCCATGTCAGCGAGCCGGTCCCGGCCCCCGGCCCTAGCGTTCACGGCGTGAACCGCGCCCTGCCCGACGATGCCTCCCCGTCCGACGCCCGCCCACCCGACGCCCTGCCCGACGCCCTGCCCGGTGCCCTCCCCGACACCCTGCCCGACGACGCCCGCCGCGCCCGCGGCCCGGCCCTCCGCCGTGACCTGTACGCCGCCGGGGCCGCCGCGCTGCTGGTCGTGGCCGCCGTCCTGGTCGGCGACGCCATGGAGGACCGGACCGGCTCGCTCCGCGTCGGCCGGCCACCGCTCCTCGCGACCTGGGAGCCGCACGTCGGCCCGGGTACGCCGGCCGCGGTCGCCGTGGCGGTCGCGGTGATCGCGTACGGCGTACCGCTCGCCGCCCGACTGCCGTGGCGGCGGCTGCTGTTCGCGGTGTGGGGGACGGCGGCGGCCTGGACGTGGTCCCTCGCCCTCGTCGACGGCTGGTACCGGGGAGTCGCCGAACAGCTCACGACCCGCAGCGAGTACCTCCGGGCCGTCGGCCGCTTCCCCGACATCCCCGCCGCCCTGCGGGACTTCACCCACCACATCCTGATCGACGCGCCCGGCAACTGGCCCGCGCACGTCGCCGGGCACCCGCCCGCGGCCACGCTCACCTTCGTGCTGCTCGACCGGATGGGCCTGGGCGGTGGCGGCTGGGCGGGCGTCTTCGTCATCACCGTCGGCGCGACCGCGCCGGCCGCGGTCCTGGTCGCCGTTCGGGCACTGGCCGCGGAGCGGCCGGGCCGCCGTGCCGCACCCTTCCTCGCCCTGGCACCGGGCGCGGTGTGGGTGGGCACCTCGGCCGACGGGTACTTCGCGGCGGTCGCCGCCTGGGCGGTGGCACTGCTGGCGCTGGCCGTCACGGGGCACAGGCCGGGCGCGACCGGGTTCGCCTCGGGCCTGCTGTTCGGGCTGACCGCCTACCTCTCCTACGGCCTCACCCTGTTCGCCGTGATCGCCGCGGCCGTGCTGCTCCTCGACTCCCGCCGCACCCGCCCGCCGCTCTCCCTGCTCACCCTCCTGCCGGCCGGACTCGCCGTCGTCCCGGCCGCGTTCACCGCGCTGGGTTTCGACTGGTGGGAGGCGTACCGCCTGTTGGTGACCCGCTACCACCAAGGCGCGGGCGGGGTACGGCCGTACGGCTACTGGGTGTGGGCGAACCTGGCCTGCACGGTGTTCGTCGTGGGCCCGGCGACGGCGGCGGGACTGCGGCACACGGCGTCCGACCCGGGGCGCAGGACGGCGGGACCGCGGCGCACGGGCGCGGCGACTGCCGGCGCCCTACGCCTGAAAGTGCTGATCGCCGCCGCGCTGCTCGCCCTCCTGGTCGCCGACCTGTCCGGGATGAGCAAGGCGGAGACGGAACGCATCTGGCTGCCGTTCGCCTGGTGGCTGTTGCCTGCCTGCGCCTTCCTGCCCGGACGGCGCGGCTGGCTCGCGGCCCAGGCAGCGCTCGCCCTGCTGGTCAACCACCTGCTCCTGACCGGCTGGTGACGACGGGCGACTGCCTGATGACGCGTCAGTGCCCGGGCAGTCGCAGTTCCGTCCAGATCACCTTGCCGTCGGCGGTGTACCGCGTCCCCCACCGCTCGGTCAGCCGGGCCACCAGGAACAGACCGCGGCCGCCCTCGTCCTCGGTGCGGGCGCGGCGCAGGCGGGGTGCGGTGCTGCTGCCGTCGGCGACCTCGCAGATCAGCGCGCGGTCGCGCAGGAGGCGGAGCTGGACGGGGCCCGCGGCGTGCCGGATGGCGTTGGTGACCAGTTCGCTGACGACCAGTTCGGTGGTGAAGGCGATGTCGTCCAGGCCCCAGACGGCGAGTTGCCGGATGACGGCGGCACGGGTGCGGGCGACGACCGCCGGGTCGCAGGGCAGGTCCCACTGGGCGACCTGCTCCGGCCCCAGGGCGCGGGTGCGGGCGACGAGCAGGGCCACGTCGTCGCTCGGCCGCACCGGCAGCAGCGCGTCCAGCACCGCCTCGCAGGTGTCCTCGGGCGCCCGGCCCGGCACCGCCAGCACGTCGTGCAGCCGCCGCAGGACGACGTCGATGTCGTGCACCCGGTCCACGACCAGCCCGTCGGTGTAGAGCACCAGTTGGCTGCCCTCGGCCAGTTCCAGCTCGACCATCTCGAAGGGCATGCCGCCGAGCCCGAGCGGCGGCCCGGCGGGCAGGTCGAGGATCTCGGAGGTCCCGTCGGGTCCCACGATCGCGGGCGGCAGGTGTCCGGCGCGGGTGAGGCAGCAGTGCCGGGACACCGGGTCGTAGACGGCGTACAGGCAGGTCGCCCCGACGATCCCGGAGTCCCCCTCGGCGCCGCCCACCGCCCAGCCCTCGCACCGGTCGAGCCGGGCGACCAGGTCGTCGAGGTGGGTGAGGAGTTCCTCGGGCGGCAGGTCCAGGGAGCAGAAGTTGTGCACGGCGGTGCGCAGCCGGCCCATGGTGGCGGCGGCGTGCAGTCCGTGGCCGACGACGTCGCCGACGACCAGCGCGACGCGCGCCCCGGACAGGGGGATGACGTCGAACCAGTCGCCGCCGACGCCGGCCCGCGCGGGCAGGTAGCGGTAGGCGGCCTCGACCGCGCTCTGCTCGGGCCGCCCCTTCGGCAGCAGGCTGCGCTGCAGGGCGAGGGCGGTGTGGTGCTCGCGGGTGTAGCGGCGGGCGTTGTCGACGCAGATCGCGGCGCGGCCGGCGAGTTCCTGGGCGAGTGACAGGTCGTCGTCCTCGAAGGAGGCGGGCCGCGCGCAGCGGTAGAAGCTCACCACGCCGAGGATCGCGCCGCGCGCCGACAGCGGCACGGTGATCAGGGAGTGGGCGCCGGCCGCGGGCGCGGACGCGGGCGGCATCGGTTCCCGGCCGGTGCGGTCGGTGCGGCCGGTGCCGCCGGTGCGGTCGGTGCGGTCGGTGCGGTCGGTGCGGTCGGTGCCGCCCTTGAGGTCGCCCGGCGCGGGCTCCAGTACCGCCTGCGCGCCCTCCAGGCTGCGCGCCTGCGGGGCGGCGGCCTCGTACCCGACCTGCTCGCCGACGCCGTACGGGTGCGGCGCCTCACCCCTGGTGGCCACGGCGACCCGGCGCAGCCGCGTCCCCGCGCGGAGCGGTCCCGGTTCCTCGCCGCGCAGCACCGCGTCCGGCAGGTCGACGGTGACGAGGTCGGCGAACCGCTCCACGGCCACCTCGGTCAGTTCCTCCGCGGTGCGCGTGACGTCGAGGGTGGTGCCGATCCGGCCCCCGGCCTCGTGCAGCAGTTCCAGCCGTCGGCGCGCCAGGACGGCCAGCCGCCCGACGCCGGGTTCCCCGACCAGCACCAGCCGCCCGTCGTCGCCCGCGACGTCCACCCCGCCCGCGACGTCCACGGCGTTCGCGGCGTTCGCGGCGTTCGCGGCGTTCGCGGCGTTCGCGACGTCCACGGCGCTCCCGGCGTTCGCGGCGTTCGCGGCGTTGCCGGGCGGCTCCGACGGCTGCTGCGGCGCCCCGGCCGGGAGCGGCGGGACGACGGCCCGTACGACGACGGGGGCCCGGGCCGGCTCCACCGTCGGCCCGACGACCGGAGGCGGCGGCGTGACGTCGAGGGTGATCGGGCGGGGGCTGCCGAGCACGCGGGCCTCGACGGCGACGCCCGCCTCCCCCGAGGGGCCCTGGACCGGCCGGCGCAGCAGGGCGGCGACGCGCCCGTCGGGCAGGGTGACTTCGTCGAGGGTGCGGTGCGGCGACGCGATCAGCTCCTCGGCGCGTTCCCGCAGCACGGCGAGGTCGACCCGGCTCAGCCGGCCCTCGCCGCCCGGCACCTCCGGCTGCCCCGGCCACTCGCCCGCCTGTGCGCCGGCCCGCCGGTACGCGGCCAGCAGCGCACGCTCCCGTCGCGTGGCCTGCTCCAGCAGTCGGGACTCGATGTGCTGGACGGCGGCGTGGACCAGCCGCTGCATGACCGGGTCGCCCTGGTCGCGCAGGCAGGTGAGGTCGAGGGCGCCCTCGATGCGTCCGCTCAGCGGGTCGCGGACCGGGGCACCGGCGCACGCGAAGGGCTGCAGGCAGTCGGCGAAGTGCTCGCGGCCGGCGACGTAGACGGGGCTGCGCTCGGCGAGCGCGGTGCCGACGCCGTTGGTGCCGGCCACCGCCTCGGAGGTGTCGTGCCCGGGCGCCCACCCGACCTGATCGAGGCGGTCACGCAGCCGCAGGTCACCGCCGATCCGCCGGGCCATCCGGCCGTGCGCGTCGCACAGCGCGATCGACATGCCGACGTCCGTCAGCGAGGCCGCCAGGTCCCGCAGTACCGGGTCCGCCGCGCGCAGGAACCGGTCGTCCAGCAGCAGGTCCGGCGCTTGCGGGAGCACCAGGTGATGCGGTTCGAGCCCGGCGGAGCGGCAGCGTTTCCAGGACTCGAGCACCGGGCCGCGGACGTCCGCCTCGACGGGCGCCCCGCTCAGAAAACGTTCGTGGGCATCGACGAGTCCGCCTACGTCGTCCCAGGCGACGGACAACCGGATCACTTCCCTCACCTGAAGCCGACCCGGTCACGCGCCGCCTCTCGGCCCGCACCGGCGAAGCTCTCCAAGCCTTTTCACCGTAGACCGTGGTGCCACCCGCCACAAACGCGCGACCACCGCGCCCCGGCGGCCCCTACCGTCACCTCCGCCCCGGCGGCCCCTACCGTCACCTCCGCCCCAGCGGCCCCTACCGTCATCAATCCGCCCCGGCAGCCCGCACCGCCACCCACGCCCCGACCGAACCGCACCGCCACCCATGCCCCGACCGCCCGCACCGTCACCGCGCCCCGACCGCCGCCCGTCGAGGCAGGCGGCAGGCCGGGGGGTGGGCGTCAGCGCCGGTACAGCCGCGCCCGCTCCAGCAGGATGTCGTGCAGATCGCGGACGGCCCGCGCGGACGAACCGGAGCGGCGGCGCTCCGCGACCATCACCACCTCCGTGTCCTTCTCCGCGTCGGCGAGCGGGCGCCACGTGATCACGCCGTTGCGTTCCAACGGGTCGCCGATGACGCTGAAGTCGGGCAGTACGGTGGCGCCCAGGCCCTCGGCGACCATGAGCTTGCCCATTTCGGCGCCGTCGGTGGAGTAGGAGAAGACCGGGGTGCGACCGCGCAGCAGCCGGTGGATGTAACGGTGCATCACATAGCCGGCCCGCATGACGATCAGGGGCTCGCGCAGCAGTGCGTCGGTGCTGACGGCGGAATGCCCGGCCAGTGGGCTGTCGGGGTGCAGGCAGACGACGGGTCGACCGCGCAGCAGTTGGGTCGAGTCCAGGTCGGGCGGCAGGTCGTCGCCGGTGAGGTAGTTGACGAGGCCCAGGTCGAGGCCGCCCTCGGCGAGCATCCGGTGGATGTCGGCCTGCTGGGCGGTGACGATCTCGACCTGGGTCCGCGGGTGCGCGGCGCGGAAGTCCTGGACGGCGGGGACCAGCAGCGGGACGGTCGCGGCGTGCACCGTGCCGAGCCTGACCATCCGGCTGACCTGGTGCTGGTGGTCGGCGGCCTGGCGCAGGCGGTCCACGGCCTCCAGGACCGCGGCGATGTGCGGCAGCAGCTCGCGGCCGGCATCGCTGGTGCGGGCTCCCGAACGGTGGCGGTCCAGCAGGTCGACGCCGAGTTCGCGTTCGAGATTGCGCACGGTCTCGCTGAGCGCGGGCTGCGACAGGTGCAGCGCCTCGGCGGCGCGGCGCAGGGAGCCGAGCCGGGCGACGGTCTGGAGGTACTCGAGCTGTTCGATCCGCATGGAAGGGGGACCCTATCAAGGCATCATGGATTCTTAACAGGATTCGTCTCGACCGATTGACCCACCGTCTGCTTGAATCCTTCACATGAACCAGCGCAAGGACCTCACACGTCGACGCCATGTCGACCTCGTGCGTGTGTCCAGCGGCCTCTGTTCGCCTCGCGCCGCCCGCTGAGCGAGTCCCCTTCTCGCGCTTTCCCGCCGTGCCCCCCGGGTTTCGCCTGCCCGCAGCCGGGCGGCGTACTTCCTGACCTTCCGCCGGTCCGGCGTGTCGTCTCTCCGTCCCCTCACGCAGCCGTGACCTGCCCGTTCCCGCCGCCTCTGTCGTGCGGGACGGCAGCCCACGGCCGGCGTCCCCGTGCGCGCCGCCGTCCTGTCCTCTGTGAAGGAGCCCTCAATGTCCACCGTGCTCTCCGTCTCGGGAAGCCCGTCCCCGACCTCCCGCACCGGCCGTCTGCTGCGCCACCTCGACGCGCGCCTGGCCGGGCAGGGACACCATGTGATCCCGCTGGACGTACGCACGCTGCCTCCCGAGGCGCTGCTGGGGGCGGATTTCGGACACCCCGCGATCCAGGGCGCGGCCCGGCTGTTCGAGCAGGCCGACGGAGTGGTGATAGGAACACCCGTCTACAAGGCCGCCTACTCCGGTCTGCTCAAGACCCTGTTGGACCTGCTGCCCCAGTACGCCCTCGCGGGCAAGGCGGTGCTCCCGCTGGCCACCGGCGGCAGCCCGGCCCATGTCCTGGCCGTGGACTACGCGCTGCGGCCGGTGCTCACCTCCATGGGCGCCGACCACGTGCTCCCCGGCTGGTTCGTGGTCGACAAGCAGATCACGGTCGCCCCGGACGGCGCGGTCACCGTCCAGGAGGACACCGCCCGCGAGGTCTACCGGGTCGCCGACGCCTTCTCGTCCACGCTCACCGCCCGGCACCACGTCCTCGCCGCGGCCTGATTCCCCGGACCGGACCCCGGACCACCCGGTCCATCGAGTTCGGCCCTCCCCCGCCCCGTAGGGCGTCCCGGCCCCGATCCCCACGCCCAACCCCTTTGCAGAGAAAGCCAGCTGATGACCCACTTCACCAGACCCCGTCCCGCCGTCGTCTCCGTCGGCGCCGTGCTCACGAGTCTCACGCTGGCAGCATGCGGCAGCGGCTCGGCCGGCGGCACCGGGGGCACCGGCGGCAAGCCCGTCCAGGGCGGCACGATCACCTACACCCACGTCCAGGAGCCGCCCTGCATCTTCGGCGGCTGGATCCAGCAGGCCTACATCTCCCGCCAGGTCCTCGACGGTCTCGTGACCGAGGCCGAGGACGGCAGCGTCAGGCCGTGGCTGGCCACCTCGTGGACGACCTCGGCCGACGGCCTGACCTACACCTTCACCCTCAAGGACGGCGTGAAGTTCACCGACGGCACCCCGGTCGACGCCAAGGCCGTCGCCTACAACTTCGAGCAGTTCGAGAAGAGCGACCTCAACGGCACCGCCAAGGTGTCGATGGACCCGTACTACAAGAACGCCGAGGCGATCGACGCGACCCACGTCGCCATTCATCTCACCAGGCCCTACCCCGAGTTCCTCCGCCTGATCACGCAGGGCTACTTCGGCATCCAGTCCGAGCACGCGCTCAGGACCAGGACGAAGGAGCAGAACTGCGAGCGGCCGGTCGGCTCCGGCGCCTTCACGGTCGAGAAGTGGAACAAGGGCCAGAACGTCGTCTTCAGGAGGAACCCCCACTACACCTCGTGGCCCGCCACCGCGAAGCACCACGGCCCGGCGTACGTCGACCGGATCGACTGGAAGTTCGTCGCCGACGGCACCTCGCGCTACGCCTCGCTCACCACCGGCCAGTCCGACGTGGTCTACGAGGTCCCGACCGTCAACTGGAAGGACGCCCAGGCCAAGTTCAAGCACACGATCCGCTACATCACCCCGGGTCACCCGGTCTCGTTCTACCTCAACACCGTGAAGGGGCCGTTCAGGGACAAGCGCGTCCGGCAGGCCTTCGCCTACGCCGCCGACCGCGAGGCCGCGGTCGAGGCGGGCTTCCACGGCGTGATCCCCTACGAGCCCAACCCCGCCGTCTCGCAGTCGACCCCCGGCTACCTCGGCACCGACCCGTACCCCTACAACCCCGGCCGGGCCGCCCAGTTGCTGAAGCAGGCCGGCTGGAAGAAGGGCGCCGACGGGATCTACGCCAAGGGCGGCCAGAAGCTGAGGATCCGGCTCGTCTACGGCCCGGGCTACATCTTCACCAGCGAGGGCGCGACCGTCCTGCAGGCGCTCCAGGAGCAGTGGAAGCAGAACGGTTTCGGCGTCACCCTCGTCCCCGCCACGCAGGCCGAGTCGTGGGGCGGCAAGTACAGCGGCCCGGACGGCTACGACGCCCAGGCGTCGTACTGGACCAGTCCCAGCCCGGCGATCCTCTGGATCGTCTGGCGTGAGTCCACCAAGGACAGCCCGAACGGCAACAACCAGTCGTTCTACAACAACTCCACGCTCACGAAGCTGATCGACGAGGCCAACACGAACACCGACACCGCCGCCGGGTTCGGCCAGTACGAGCAGGCCCAGAAGATCATCAACGACGACGCCGCCGGCGTCGGGCTCTACACCCAGAACACGCTGATCGCCGTCTCGGACAAGCTGCACGGCTTCTGGGTCGAGAAGAGCCAGGGCGAGCCGGTCTTCTCCGACGCGTACTTCACCGGCAAGCAGTGAGTCGAGGACCGTCATGACTGCCATCACCCCCGACCCGGCGTCGCTCGCGCCGCCGAGGCGGCCCGCGTGGGCGACCGCGCGGGCCGCCCGCCGGGCCGCCGTCAAGATCGTCTCGGCGGTCGGCGTGCTCCTCGCGGCGGCCTCCCTGGCCTGGTTCGCCCAGATCCTGATCCCGGGCGACCGCGCGACGGCGATCCTCAACATGCGCAACGGCAAGCAGCAGAACTACACCGCCTCCGAACTGGCCCCGGTCCGGCACGAGTTCGGCTTCGACCATCCGCTGGTCTCGCAGTGGCTGCACTATCTCGGCGGCTTCTTCGAGGGCGACCTCGGCACCTCCTACACGCAGTACCAGCCGGTCACGCGGGTGATCGGCGCCCAGATCGTGCCCAGCCTCGTGCTGACCGTCTCGGCGCTCGCCGTGGCCTGGGTGATCGCGCTCGCGGTCTCGCTGCTCACCGTGAAGCGCGGACGGGCCGTCGAGGGCCTCGGCTCGGTCTTCGAGGCGTTCACCGCGAGCCTGCCGCACTACTGGGTGGGCGTCATCCTGCTGGTGGTCTTCGCGGTGAAGATCCCGGTCTTCCCCGTCATCAGCGGCTCGGGGGCCCTGGGCCTGGTCCTGCCCGTGCTCACCCTGGCGATCCCGCTCAGCGGTTTCCTGGGGCAGGTCATCCGTGACGAGCTCGACAAGGTCCTCGACCAGCCGTTCGTCACCACCGCCCGTACCCGGGGCATGAGCGACACCGCCGTACGCCTCCGGCACGCCCTGCGGCACGCGGTGCTGCCGGCGGTCACCCTGTCGGGCTGGGCGCTCGGCGCGCTCGTCTCGGGCGCGGTCATCGTGGAGAACATCTACGGGCGGCCCGGTATCGGCATGGTCCTCAACACCGCGGTCAGCACCCGCGACGTCCCGACCGTCTCCGGAGTCGTGGTGGTCGTGGCCGCGATCTACGTCGTCGCCAACCTCCTCGTCGACCTCGCCTACACCGCCATCGACCCAAGGTTGCGTGCCTCATGACCACCGTCTCGCTCAGTCCCGGCCCGGTCGGCCCCGATCCGGTCGGCCCCGATCCGGCCGGCCCCGATCCGCTCGACCCCGGCCCGGTCGGCCCCGGCCCGGTCGGCGCGGAGGCGGCCGAGCCCAGGCGGGCCGTCCGCCGGAGCCTCGGCCTCGGCCTCGGCGCCACCCTCTCCGCCGTCTTCATCGCGTTCGTCGTACTGGCCGCCGTCGCGCCCGGTGTGCTCGCCTCCACGACGCCGACCCACGTCGACCTGACCGACGCCCTCGCCGCGCCGTCGTGGCACCACCTCTTCGGCACCGACGAGGCCGGCCGCGACGTCTTCAGCCGAGTCGTGCACGGCACCCGGCTCTCCCTCGGGATCGGCCTCGGCGCCACCGCGATCGCCATGGGCCTGGCCATCGTGCTCGGCTTCGTCTCGGCACTCGCCGGCGGCGTGGTGGACACGGTCGTCACCCGCGCCCTCGAAGTCCTCTTCGCTTTCCCGTCGCTGCTGGCGGCACTGCTGGTGATCTCCGTCTTCGGGCCGTCGGTCAGGACGTCGATCATCGCGGTCGGGATCAGCTCCATGCCGGGCTACGCCCGCATGGTGCGCGGCCAGGTGCTCAACGTGCGCCAGGCCGGCTACATCGAGTCGGCCCACGCACTGGGCCACAGCCGGTGGACGGTCCTGCGCCACCACCTCTTCCCCAACGCCATGCGCCCGCTGGTCGCCGTCGTCACCCTCGGCGTCGGACAGTCCATCGTGTGGGCCTCGTCCCTGGCCTTCCTCGGCCTGGGCGTCCCGCCGCCGAGTCCCGAGTGGGGCGCGCTCCTGGACTCCGGACGCAACTACATCACCACCCAGTGGTGGCTCGAGGTCCTCCCGGGTCTCGTGATCGTCCTCTTCGCCATCTCGGTCACCACCCTCGGCCGGGCGATCCGACAGCGACTGGAAGGAGCGGCCCGATGACCGTCTCGCCGCCCACCACCGAACCCGCAGCCGGCGACACCATCACCGACGAGGCCGTGACCCGACAGTCCGCCCGTCCCGACGGAGCGGCCCCCGGCGCGCCGCTGCTCAGCGTCGAGGGGCTCCGTGTCCGGTTCGGCGGGCGCGAGGTCGTCCACGGCATCTCCTTCTCCGCCCACCCCGGCCGCTGCCTGGCGATCGTGGGCGAGTCCGGCTCCGGCAAGTCCGTCACCGCCCGCACGCTCGTCGGCCTCACCGGCGGCGGCTCGCGGGTGAGCGCGGACCGGATGACGCTCGGCGGCCTCGACCTCACCCGGCAGAGCGAACGCGCCTGGCGCCGGATCCGGGGCAAGGAGATCGGCTTCGTCCTCCAGGACGCGCTCGTCTCCCTCGACCAGCTCCGCGAGGTCGGTGCCGAGGTGGCGGAGCCGCTCAGACTGCACGGCGTCGGCACCAGGGCGTCCCGTCGGGCCAGGGCGATCGAGCTGCTCGCCTCGGTCGGCGTGCCCGAGCCCGAGGTGAAGGCGCGCCAGCGGCCCTACGAGCTGTCCGGCGGCCTGCGGCAGCGCACGCTCATCGCCGGGGCGATCGCCCTGGACCCGCCGCTGCTCATCGCCGACGAGCCGACGACCGCCCTCGACGTCACCGTCCAGGCCCAGATCCTCGACCTGCTCATCGAGGCCAAGGAACGCGGCCGGGCGATCATCTTGATCAGCCACGACCTCTCCGTGGTGGCCCGCCTCGCCGACGACATCGCGGTGATGAAGGACGGCGAGATCGTCGAGCAGGGTCCCGCGCACGAGATCCTGCGCGACGCGCGGCACCCCTACACCCAGGCGCTGCTCGACGCGGTGCCGGCGGAGCACACCCGCGGCCGGCGGCTGGTGAAGCCGGCCGACGACGGCGACTCCGCCGGCTCGCCCGCCGTCCGCACCCGCAAGGCGGTCGAGCGGGACCGCCCGGTCATCGACGCCCGCCACCTCACCAAGGTCTACACCGGCCCGGACAAGATCGACCGCACCGTCGTCGACGATGTCTCCTTCGAGCTCTTCCAGGGTGAGACGCTCGGCATCGTCGGCGAGTCCGGCTCCGGCAAGACCACCACCGCCCGGATCGCGCTGTCCCTGATCAGCCCGACCACCGGCGAGGTGTTGCTGCACGGCCGAGCGTGGTCCAGCCTCACCCAGGCACAGCGCCGCCCGCTGCGCCACCGGATCGGCGTGGTCTACCAGGACCCGCTGAGTTCCTTCGACCCCCGGTGGCCGGTCGGGCGCATCCTCACGGACGCGTTGGCCACCGGGCCCACCCCGCCCTCCTCACGGGCGGAGGCGCGCGGCAGGGCGGTCAGGCTCCTGGAGCAGGTCGGGCTCCGCGAGGAGCACTTCGACTCGGCCCCGCTGCGCCTGTCGGGCGGCCAGCGCCAGCGCGTCGCCATCGCGCGGGCGCTGGCCCCCGAGCCCGGCGTCATCGTCTGCGACGAGCCGGTGTCGGCCCTCGACGTCTCGATCCAGGCACAGGTGCTCGACCTGCTCACCGACCTCCAGGACGAACTCGGCGTCTCCTACCTCTTCATCTCCCACGACCTGGGCGTGATCCACCACATGAGCGACCGGATCCTCGTCATGAAGGACGGCAAGGCCGTCGAGTCGGGCACCGCGGACGACGTCTTCGAACGCCCTCGGCACGACTACACCCGACGGCTCCTCACCGCCCTGCCCCGGCTCTCGCAGACCTGAGCGGCGACGCCCCCGGCGGAGGACCGCGGACCGCGGACCCCGCGCGAACAGTGCTCCGGCCGCGCCCCGTTCCTGCCCGCCGGCCACCAGGCACACCGCCTCGACACCACTGACAGCCCCACCGCCCACACCCACCGCACCGAACCGCACCGCGCCGCACCACACCGAACCGCACCACACCGCACAGGAGTGCCTCATGACCACCGACACCACCCCCGCCCGGCGCAAGCGCCTGTTCTTCAACGCCTTCGTGATGAACACGACGAGCCACATCCACCACGGTCAGTGGCGCCGGCCGGACGCCCAGCAGCACAACTTCAACGACGTCGAGACGTGGATCGACCTCGCCAGGATCCTCGAAGGGGCGAAGTTCGACTCGATGTTCTTCGCCGACGTCGTGGGCCTCTACGGCGACGCGGAGGCCGACTACTCGGTCTACGTCAACGAGGGCCTGCAGATCCCCAGCAACGACCCGGCCGTGCTCGTCGGCGCCCTGGCCGCCCACACCGAGCACATCGGCCTGGCCGTCACGAGCAACGTCTTCCAGCAGCACCCGACCAACTTCGCCCGCCAGCTGACCACCCTGGACCACATCTCCAAGGGCCGCATCGCGTGGAACATCGTCACCGGCACCCAGGACAACGGCTACCGCAACTTCGGCTACCAGGCGCTGGAGGACCACTCCGAGCGCTACCGCTGGGCCGACGAGTTCGTCGACGTGACCTACAAGCTGTGGGAGGGCTCCTGGGACGACGGCGCGCTCGTCCAGGACAAGGCGGGCAGCCGGCACGCCGACCCGAGCAAGATCCACAAGATCTTCCACTCCTCGCCGCGCTACCGCGTCGAGGGCCCGTTCCTCCCGGCCCCCTCACCGCAGCGGACGCCGCTGCTCTTCCAGGCCGGCTCCTCGGGCCCGGGCCGTGACTTCGCCGCCCGCAACGCCGAGGCCGTCTTCCTGATCGCCCCGACGCCGGAGATCGCCCGCCGGCAGATCGAGGAGACCCGCGCGCTCGCGGTGTCGTACGGCCGTGACCCGCACGACATCACCTTCCACCAGGGGCTCTCCTTCGTCGTCGGCGACACCGAGCAGGAGGCCCACGAGAAGTTCGCGTGGTACCAGCAGTACGTCAGTTCCGACGGCTACGCCGCGCACTCCGCGATCGTCGACAAGGCCGGCCGGGTCTACCCCGCCGACACCCCGCTGAGCCGGATCGACACCAACACGGCCAAGGGCTTCCTGGAGCACCTGCGCAAGCACATCACCGACCGCGAGCCGACCGTCGGCGACCTGGCCATCCAGCGGCTCGAGGACACCGTGATCGTGGGCACGCCCGAGCAGATCGCCGACGCCCTCGAAGTGTGGCAGGCGGCAGGTGTCGACGGCATCAACGTCATCAACTGGGTGATCCCCGGCTCCTTCCAGGAGTTCGCCGACAAGGTCCTGCCGGTGCTGCGCGAGCGCGGCCTCGCCCAGAGCGAGTACGGCGAGGGCACGCTGCGCCGCAAGCTGTTCGGCCAGGACCGGCTCTCCGAGCGTCACCCGGCGGCCCGTTACCGCGGAGCCTTCACGAACGGCCCGCGCAGCTGGGCCGAGGCGGAGCGGACCGCCGCGCTCACCTCCACTCACTGATCCGGGAAGGGGCACACATCTCATGACGTCGCAGGAGGACCGGCTCCCGGCCACCACCGGGGGCGGGGGCAGGACGCCGGACGCGCCGGCCTACGCGCCCCGGCCGGACGGGGAAGCCGCGCGGGTGGCGGTGCTCGACACCCCGGGCGCGCTCGCCACCGCCGCCCGGCTCGCCGAGGAGTTCGCCACCGGGGCCGCCTCGCGCGACCGCGAGCGGATCCTGCCGTTCGAACAGCTCCACCGGCTGGCACGCAGCGGCCTGCTGGCCATCACCGTGCCGCGCGCGTTCGGCGGTCCCGGTCTTCCCGCATCGGTCGTGGCGGAGGTGGTGCGGCGGATCAGCCGGGCCGACCCGAACATCGGCCAGATCCCGCTCAGCCACTTCATCTACGTCAACCAGCTGCGGCTACAGGGCAGCCGGGCGCAGCAGGAGCGGCTCTTCGGCGAGGTCCTGGCGGGCCGGTGGTTCGGCAACGCCCAGTCCGAACTGGGCACGAAGCACGTACGGGACTTCCGCGCCACCCTGACCCGCGACCCGCACGGGGACGGGTGGCGGCTCGACGGCACCAAGTTCTACTGCACCGGCGCGCTCTTCGCCGACTGGATCCCCGTGCTGGCCCACCTCGGGCCGGACGGGCCGATGCACGTCGCATGGGTACGCCGCGACGCCCACGGGGTCTCGGTCGTCGACGACTGGGACGCCGTCGGCCAGCGCACCACCGCCTCGGGTACGGCCACCTTCACGGACGTCGCGGTGGGCGAGGAGTGGATCACCGACTACGCCGAGGTCTTCGACGGCCCCACGACGTACGGCTCCTTCGCCCAGCTGATCCACGCCGCCATCGACACCGGCATCGCGCGGGCGGCGCTCGACGACGCGGCCGCCTTCGTCACCACGAAGTCGCGTCCCTACCCCGACGCGGTGGCGATCCACGGCATCGACCGCGCCGCGCAGGACCCGGTGGTCGTGCACGCCTTCGGCGAGATGGAGCTGGCGGTGCGCGGCACGGAAGCGCTGCTGGCCGAGGCGGGGCGTGCCGTCGACACCGCCGACGGCGGCCTCTCGGAGGAGTCGGCCGCCGCGGCCGGTCTCGCCGTCGCCGCCGCCCGCGCCTCCTCCACGCGGGTGTCGGTGGAGGTGGGCTCACGGCTCCTGGAGGTCGCCGGGACCCGGGCGGCGCTGAGCGCCGAGGGGCTCGACCGGCACTGGCGCAACGCCCGCACCCACAGCCTGCACGACCCGGCGGCGTGGAAGCTGCAGCACCTCGGCCGCTGGGCGGTCGAGGGACACCTGCCGCCCCGGCACGGCCAGCTCTGACGACGCGCCCGCCCCGTACGTCGATCCGACCCGACCCGACAACGAAAGACGCACTCGTGAACGACCTGAAGTTCCACTGGTTCCTCCCCACCAACGGCGGCGACGGCCGCCACATCATCGGAGGGGGCCATGGACTCACCGCGGAGGCCGCCGGCCGGCCCGCGTCCGTGCCCTACCTGGGGCAGATCGCCCGCTCGGCCGAGCAGCTCGGCTTCGAGGCCGCGCTGACGCCCACGGGCGCGTGGTGCCAGGACGCCTGGGTGACCACCGCGATGGTCAACTCCCTCTCGGAACGGCTGAAGTTCCTCGTCGCGCTGCGCCCCGACTCGGTCGGTCCCTACCTCGCGGCCCAGATGGCGAGCACCTTCGTCAACCTCTCGGGCGGCCGCCTGCTGCTCAACATCGTGACCGGCGGCGAGGACCACGAGCAGCGGATGTACGGCGACTTCCTCACCAAGGCCGAGCGCTACGCGCGCTGCGACGAGTTCCTGACCATCGTCAAGGCGCTGTGGGCCGGCGAGACGGTCGACTTCCAGGGCCGCTACCTGTCGGTCGAGGCCTCACGCCTCAACAACCTCCCCGACACCCAGCCCGAGATCTACTTCGGCGGCTCCTCGCCCGAGGGCATCGAGGTGGCCGCCAGGCACGCCGACGTCTACCTCACCTGGGGCGAGCCGCCGGCCGCCGTGGCCGAGAAGCTCGACCGGGTCCGCGCCGCGGCTGCGAGGCACGGTCGGACGCTCCGGTACGGCATCCGGCTGCACACCATCGCCAGGGACACCTCCGGGGCCGCGTGGGCCGAGGCGGACCGGCTGCTCGACCGGATCGACCAGGCCGACATCGACCGCATCCAGGCGGGACTGCGCCGTTCGGCGGCCGAGGGACAGCGCCGCATGCTCGAACTCAACGGCGGCTCGAAGGACGACCTGGAGATCTACCCCAACCTCTGGGCCGGCGTCGGGCTGGTGCGGGGCGGCGCCGGGACCGCTCTGGTGGGCTCGTTCGCCGAGATCGCCGACCTGATCGAGGAGTACCGCTCGGTCGGCATCAGCGAGTTCGTACTCTCGGGCTATCCCCACCTCGAGGAGGCCTACTGGTTCGGCGAGGGCGTGCTGCCCGAACTCACCCGCCGCGGCCTGTGGCGCCACCCGGCCCCGGTCACCTCACGCGCGTCGGTACCGTTCGGCGCCGCCCCGGCGCCGGTCGTGAGCTGAGCCCCGCGGTGGCGGCCGGCGGACTGCCCGCCGGCCGCCACCGGGCTCCTCCAGGTCGCCCGCTCAGTCCCCCGACGCGAACCGTACGAACTGCCCCCAACGCTCACGGCTCACCGCGAACGCCGGGCGGGTCACGTCCTTGGAGTCCCGTATGTGCACGGCCTGTTCGGCGATCGCGACCTCAACGCAGTCGTCGCCCTGGGTGCCGCTGTAGCTGGATTTGAACCAGGCGAGTTCCGTCGCACCGCTGCTCATAGCTCTCCTCGGAGTCGCTCCAGCAGGTCCCGGGATTCTCTCGGGTTGAGGGCCTGCGAGCGCAGTGTGTCATAGCGTCTGCAGAGCAGGCTCATCTCTTTCGGGTCGGAGATCAGCCGCCCGTTCTGCTGTCCCTCCGAGTACCCGAGCCGTCTCCCCTCCTGGGTCTCCAGAATTCGCACGGGCCCGTCAAGACACCCGTGGAACTCCAGCTCCAATGGCACCACTTGGAGCGTCACGTTGCGCGGCGCGGTCAGTTCGAGCACATGGTCCAGCATGCTCGCCTGCACCTGCGGCCCGCCCAGCCCGCGCCGGAAGACCGACTCCTCCACGATGAAGCCGAACGGCACGGTCGGCCGCTCCCGCAGCATCGCCTGGCGTCCCATTCGGGCGGCGAGCTGAGCCTCCGTCTGCTCATCCGTCAGCAGCGGAACACTGTTGTCGAACACCGCCCGCGCGTACGCCTCCGACTGCAACAGCCCCGGCAGCAACCGGCATTCATACGTGCACAGACTCACCGCCTCCCGCTCCAGCCGGGCCCACCGCCGGAACCACGCCGCGAGGCCCGCCTCGCCCCGGGTGAGGTGCCGGGCGGCCTTGCGCAGCGCACCGGTGTTGCCGAGCGCTTCCTCCGCGCGCTCGATGAACGCCTGATCCGGCATCCGACGGCCCAACTCCACCGAGGCCACCGTGTGTTTGGAGTACTGAACCAGCGCCGCGAGCTCGGCGCGGCTCAGTCCCGCATGTTCGCGCAAGGCCTGGACCACCGCGCCGAACGTGCGCAGGCTGTCCGACGGATGGGGCTCCCGCTCCCACACCCCGGCCGGAACCGCCGCATCGTCCGTCTCGTCGTCCGCCTCTGCCATCTGCCCGGTCCGGGCCTCGTCGCCATCGACGCTGTCCATCCACCGCCCCTCTCCGCCTACCGCACCACGGCGGGCACCTTGCCCCGCCCCCTGCTCAACACCCGGCGTGAGGGTTCGGTTTCGCGTACTGTCCACCCCGTGGGCCCGTACGCGGACCCCGCGTACGCGGCCCCGGCTCGCACTGATCGACGGCCGCGGCGACGCGCGGGTTCGTCAGGTGGGTTCGCACACCAGCGGGTTCTCCACCTCGGCGCACAGGCGGCTGCCGTAGGCGCGCAGGACGTCGCGGCCGCCCTGTTCGGTGAGGTAGGTGAGGAACGCCGCGGCGAGGGAGCCGGCCGTCGGCTCGCCGTAGGTGTAGGCGAACTCGGTCTGCCAGTACGGGTACTTGCCGTGCTCGACGCTGTCGAGCGAGGCCGCCTCGTTGTCGATGCGTACCTTGATCAGGGAGCGGTCGGTCTTCTGGGCGTTCTCGGCGCTGCGCAGTTCGCTGTAGCCGAGGCCGCCGGGTTCGCGTGCCACGGCGTCCAGCAGGGTCCCGGTGTCGCCGGCCTCGCAGCGGCCGTAACCGTCGCCGGGGAGTTCCGCGCAGTCGCGGACCGTGCCCTGCAACGGCTCCTTGCCGCCCAGGACGCGGTCGACGAGGGCGTTGCGGGTGCCGGAGCCGAGGGAGCGGTTGACGAGGTGGACGGGGACGTCGTTGCCGTTCAGCTGGGACCAGTTGGTGATCTTCCCGGCGAACAGGCCGCGGATCTGCGGGGTGGTGAGGTTCTCCACGCCGGCGTCCTTGTTGACGACCAGGGTGTACGCCGAGTAGGCGACCGCCCGGTTCAGCAGCCGGGGGTGGCCGCTGACGGTGCCGTCGGTGAAGGTGATGTGGTCGCCGAGACCCTCGCCGACCTCGACGCGCGCCTCCCGTCCGGCGGCCTCCAGTTCGGTGACGCCCTGGCCGCTGCCGGCGAAGGTGCCGTCCGCGACGGGGATGCTGACGCCCTTGCCCCGGCAGGCCTCCTCGTAGCGGGCGGCGGCCTCCCGCACCGCGGGGCCGAAGGCGCTGGAGCCGTGCAGGTGCAGGGTGCCGCCGACGCAGTCCAGCGGGGCGCGGTCGTCGGGGACGATCAGGGTGATGCTCTGGGCGAGCACCGCGAGGGCGAGCAGGGTGATGCCGACCCAGGCCGGGCGGGAGGCGAAGACATGGCTCTCGGTGCGGACGGTCTTGAAGCGGAAGAAGCGGGCCAGCGGGTCGAACCAGCGCCGCCGGTGGCCCACCGCGCCGCGGAAGACCGGCTCCGGGAAGGGGTCGCTGCTCGTGTCGCCGGGCCAGCGTTCCAGGACCACCAGCACCTTGTACTCGGCGCGCTGCGGGAGCTTCACCTTCGGCAGGCGGATGACGCCGGTGCGCTGGGCGACGTGGTTGTCGTAGCCGAAGCCGGGCACGGCCTCGCCGTCGCGCAGGAAGGAGTCGTGCAGGTCGTCCTGGCTGAGTTCGGTGACGACGAGGCTGGCCACCTGGCGGTCCTGGAACGTCACCCGGATGCCGCAGGGGTCGCTGTCCGGGGTGAGGTAGTCGCTCTCCCCGATGGGCGCGGAGCCGGCGTTCTCGATGCGCAGCAGGACGAAGGAGGGATCCTTCAGCAGGTGGCCGTCCTGTCGCATGTCCCGCAGCACGCCCGCGTAGGGGGACTGGGAGGCGTCGGTGGCCAGGGTGTCCATCTGCACCCGGTAGCCGAGCCGTTTGCGGCCGACGACGGTGAACTCCCACAGGAAGGCGCCCAAGGGCAGCGCGATGCTGACGACCGCGACCCATCTGTCGAAGTCGAAGCCCCCGTTCATCACCGGATCCCCCGTTCCCGTGCCGCTGTGAAGTTGACAGGGAGCCCAGGGTTACGAGGGTGGGTGACCGGTCGCCAGCCCTGCCGCGAACGTACGGCGGATGTTCATGCGGGCGCCATCTCGGTAACGCCCCGTTTCCCGGCATGAGGGCCGCGGGGAACCGTCCGGCCGGCACCCGCTCACGCGCCGCTTCTCACCCCGCCCGCAGCCTGTGGCGCCCGTCGGTCCAGCAGGCGCTCTGCGCGCTCCGGGGCGCCGCGGATGTGCCGGCCGCCGGCGACCATGGCGGGGAGGAGACGGTGCCCTCGACTTGCCGACCACACAAGCGTCGATAGGAGGAGATGATCCCGGCGCACGCTTGACTTGATGTCACCATTATCGTGTCATGGAGACATGCTGTACGCCACTCCCTCCCTGGACGCCGACGACCAGCGGGCCCTCGACGAGATCGAGAGCATGCGTCGCTCCCTGCGCCATATGCTCCGGGCCACCCCCCGCTGGACCCGGCAGCTGCGCCGCAACCTCACCGCCCGCGCTATCGCCGGATCGAACACCATCGAGGGGTACGCCGCGACAGTCGACGACGTGGAAGCCCTCATGTCCGGCGAGGAACCGCTGGAGACCGGGGAGAAGACTCGTGCCGAGCTGGAGGGCTACCAGCGCGGCATGACCTACATCCAGGCCCTCGCTGACGCCGGTGACGACTTCCGGTACGACGCCGGCCTGCTCAACGGCCTGCACTTCATGCTGCAAGGCCACCACCTCGACAAGCGCCCCGGCCGCTGGCGCGACGGCCCCGTCTACGTCACCAGCCCCGACGATCCCCTGGTCCCCGCCTACACCGCACCGGACCAGGCGGACGTCCCCGCTCTGATGTCGGAGTTCATCGACTGGCTCAACGAGGGCGACCTCGACGCTCCGGTCCACGTCCGTGCTTCCATGGCCCACCTCAACCTCGTCAAGATCCACCCCTGGAAGGACGGCAACGGACGCATGTCCCGCGCCCTGTCCACCCTCGTGTTCTCCCGCGAGGCCCTGATGCCACCCGAGTTCTCCTCCATCGAGGAGTGGCTCGGCCGGGGGCAGAACACGTACGCCTACTACCAGGTCCTGGAGGACGTGGGCGGCCCGCACTGGAGCCCCGAGCGGGACACCCGGCCCTGGATCCGGTTCTGCCTGACCGCGCACCACCGGCAGGCCCAGCAGGCCCAGCGCCGCTTCGATGTCATGTCGCGGGCCTGGACCCGCCTGGTCGAAGGCGTCGAGGCAACCGGCCTGGACGAGCGGGTCGTCTACGCCCTGCTGCCCGCGTTCTCCGACGCGAAGGTCCGCCGCACCGTCTACCAGCAGGACGCCGACCTGAGCGATCAGCAAGCCATCCGCGACATCCGGGAACTCGTCGCCCGCGGCTGGCTCGTCCCCCACGGGAAGGCCCGAGCCCGCTACTACGCCCCCGGGCCGCTCATGGACCCGGTCCGGGAAGAGGTCCGCCAGTCCATGGAGCCGTACGTGGACCCCTATCGGCGGGAGCGCTGACCCGCCCACGCTTCCCATCGGCCGCCAGGTCTGGACAGTGCACGCGCCGGCATGTGCGCTCTCATCCAGCACAGATCCCGCACCTGTCCAGCACGGCAAAAAATCAAGGGGTCTGACACCGAAGAGTCAGACCCCTTCTGAGCTGCACGTATTCCAGATCAGCGAAGTAATGTCAGGTCACCGGCCAGACATTGAAGCGGATCTCGACGACTTCGCGAGTCGACGGATTCACAGGAGCGCCGACCTCCCGCCCCTCACACCTCATCCGGTGCCAAACGCAGCGAGATCGAGTTGATGCAGTACCGCTGATCGGTCGGAGTGGGATACCCCTCGCCCTCGAAGACGTGTCCGAGGTGGGAGCCGCAGCGGGCGCACCGCACCTCGGTGCGCACCATGCCGTGCGATCGGTCCTCGATGAGCTCCACCGCGTCGCTGTCCTTGGGGTCGTAGAACGACGGCCAGCCGCAGTGGGACTCGAACTTGGTGTCCGACGTGAACAGTTCGGCCCCGCAGGCGCGGCAGGAGTAGACGCCCTTCACCTTGGTGTCGGTGTACTCCCCGACGAAGGCGGGCTCGGTGCCGGCCTGGCGCAGCACCGCGTACTCGGCCGGCGTCAGCTCCGCTCGCCACTGCTCGTCCGGCTTCTCGACGTCGTACGACATGAGCGTCAGCCCCTCACTGTGAAAGTCGGTCCAGGATGCCCGGGCCGAGGTCGGTGACGTCGCCCGCGCCCATGGTCAGAACCAGATCGCCGGGCTTCACCATTCCCGCGATCACCGACGGCACCTCGTCCTTGTCGTGGACCGCGGTCACGTCCGCGCCCGCGGCCCGCGCCGCCTCGATGATCAGCTCGCTGGTCACCCCGGGCAGCGGGTCCTCGCGGGCGGGGTAGATGTCGAGGACGACGGAGGCGTCGGCGAGGGTCAGGGCGCGGCCCATCTCGGTGCCGAGCTCCTGCGTGCGGGAGAACAGGTGCGGCTGGAAGACCACGAGGATGCGGGCGCCGTCGGCGGCGGCGCGCATGGCCTCCAGGTCGGCCGTCATCTCCGTCGGGTGGTGGGCGTAGGAGTCGACGACCTGCACGCCGGCCGCCTCGCCCTTGAGCTGCAGGCGGCGCTTGACGCCGGTGTAGGCGGCCAGGGCGGGGGCCAGTCCGTCGGCCGGGATGCCGAGGGCGGCGCCCGCGGCGAGCGCGGCGACGGCGTTGTGGGCGTAGTGGCGGCCGGGGACGGAGACGGCGAAGGTGAGCTGCCGTCCGTCCAGCAGGACGGTGACCTCGCTCTTCAGGCCCTGGGCGACGACGGACAGGACGCGCACGTCGGCGTCCTCCGCCTCCCCGTACGTCACCGTGCGCACCGAGCCGGCCAGCCGCCGCGTCAGTTCCCGCGCGCCCTCGTGGTCGGCGGAGATCACCAGCGTGCCGCCGGGGACGATCCGGCCGGCGAACGTCTCGAAGGACTCGTAGATCTCGTCCATGGAGGCGTAGTTGGCGTGGTGGTCGAGCTCCACGTTGAGGACGATCGCGACCTCGGGGGCGTACTTGTGGAAGCTGCGGTCGGATTCGTCCGCCTCGGCGACGAAGATGTCGCCGTCGCCGTGCAGGGCGTTGGAGCCGGGCGCGTCCAGGTCGCCGCCGATCGCGTACGACGGGTTCAGGCCCAGCTCGGTCAGGGACACCGCCAGCATCGAGGTGGTGGTGGTCTTGCCGTGGGTGCCGGCGACGGCGATCGCGCGCCGGCCCTCCATCAGGGCGGCCAGCGCGTCCGAGCGGTGCACCACCGGGATGCCCAGTTCGGCGGCGCGGACCAGCTCGGGGTTGCCCTCGCGGATCGCCGAGGAGACCACGACGCAGCTCGCGTCGTCGGCGAGGTGCTCGGCGGCGTGCCCGATGTGCACGGTGACGCCCAGCGCGCGCAGCGCCTCGGCGGTCGCGGACTCCTTCGCGTCGCTGCCCGCCACCTTCGCCCCGCGCTGCGCGAGGATCTTGGCGATGCCCGACATTCCGGCGCCGCCGATGCCGATGAAGTGCGGTCGGTCCATGGCGGTAGGAAGGCCGGGTGCCATGCGTTGTCTCCCCAAGATCCGGATGCGAGGCGTGAACGGGCCCAGCCTATGCGCTGCCGGGGCCGGCCCCGGACGTGGCCGCCCACTCCCGCGCCAGCCATGCCGACGCGAGCGCGTCCAGCGGACCGCTCACGCCCGGACCGGCAGCCGCGCCCTGGCGTGCGGGCGCGCCCCGCCTGAGCAGGCGCGCCGGGGCCGCGGGCGGCCGTGGGATTCCGCACGCCTCCGCCGGGGCGCGGATGCCGGGGCCCGTCCGGCGGATCCTGCGGCGCGGGGTGCGGGGCCCTTCGAGGGCGGCTCGGGTCCCTGTCCGCCCGGCCCTCCCGCCTTGATGCGGGCGACGTTGCCGCGCTCGGGCACACACCGAGGGGGAAGGCGGAACCCTCAGCCGGGCGGTCGCCCCGGGAGGCCCCGGTCCGGCGCCCGGTCCGACGCCCTTCGCGGCGTTCGGTCCAGCGCCCTTCGCGGCGTTCGGTCCAGCGCCCTTCGCGGCGTTCGTTGCCCACTCGGACGGCAGGCGCCCGGCCGGCGCAGTCGTCGGCATCGAGGCGGTGCGCGGCCGGGGCCGGGAGACGGGGGGTCGGATCCGGAGGCGGGCGACGACGAGGACAGGGTGCCGCCGCCGATCGCGGGCCGGACGCCTGTCCGACGTGCGAACCGCCCCGCGGCGGGCGTCCGGGGCCCGGGACGCCGCGCGGCGGGGCGTCCCGGGCCCCGGCTCGCCCGCCCGACGGGCTCCGTGAGACGGACCCGCCTCGCCCGCCCGACGGGCTCCGTGAGACGGACCCGCCCGATCAGCCCGGCGCGACCGTCCGCCCGGTCCAGCCGATCCGCCGGCCAGGCGCTACGCCTTGCTGTGCGAGAACAGCTTCAGCACCGGCACGCCCACCTTGTGGCGGGCCCGGGACGCCCAGTCGCGGTGGAAGAACTCCTCCACGTAGTGGGGATCGGTCAGGACGATCACCTCGTCGGCGCCGATCTCCTCGACCAGGGACTTCAGCGCGTCCAGCGGGTGGTCCTCGACGAGTCTGCCCTCCGCCTCGCACCCGGCCGCGTGCAGCGCCTGCAGCGACACCTCCAGCGCGCGCTCGCCGAACCCCTTCGCCTCCTCGCCCTCGGGGGTCTCGCCCTCCCGGGCGGCCTCGTCGAGTTCGCCGAGGGCGACGTCGTCGATGGCCCGCAGCAGGCGGTCCGCCTGGTCGCCGCGGGGCTGGAGCAGCACGTGGAAGGAGACGGGCTCGTCCCCGTGCAGCGAGGTCACGAACTCCACGTCCGCGGACGTCAGTGCTTTCTCGATCATCAGTACGCTTGTGAACACCGGGCGCCCCTTCTGCGGAAACCATCCTGCCCCGCGATCCCGCGGGGCTGCGATCTTCAGTGTGCCCGCCCGGAGCCGGCCGGAACGGCACCCCCCTGTCCATCGCGGCCCGCGGGCGGCACACAACGATTGTCACGTCCGCGCATAACGGCCGAAGAGGAACCCCTCCTCCTCCAGCAGGGACACCAGCGAGAACCGTCGCGGCACCGCGACCGACGGTCCGCCCGCGATGCGCTGGGCGTCGCCGGCGGTGAGCATCGGGGACATCGTCAGGCACAGTTCGTCGAGCACGCCGGAGGCCACCATCTGGCCCAGCAGCCGCGGCCCGCCCTCGGTCAGCAGCCGGGTGTGGCCGAGTTCGCCGAGGGCGGCGACGGCCCGGACGGGATCCACGCCGACGCCGTCGCCGGCGATCACCACCTGGGCGCCCGCCCGCTCGGCGGCGGTCCGGCGGCCGGGGTCGGCCGCGGCGCCGGTGAGGATCAGGGTGGGCACCAGGGGCGAGGTGAACAGCGGGAGCGAGAAGTCGAGCTCCAGGCTGGCGCTGACCACCGCTATGGCCGGCACCGGCCGCTGCCCGGCCGCCTCGCGCCGCCGGGCGAACTCCGCCCGCGCGCGTGCCGGGCGGTAGCCCTCCCGGCGTACCGTTTCCGCGCCGACCACCACCACGTCCGCCAGCGCTCGCAGCGTGCCGAAGACGCGCATGTCGGCCGCGCAGGAGATGGGCTGCGAGCGGCCGTCGTGCTGGGCGGCCCCGTCGAGCGTGGACACCATGTTGGCGCGCAGCCAGGGCACCCGCTGTCCACCGGCCGTCGGCTCGGGATGGGCGTAGGCGTCGGCGAGTTCGTCGAGGCTCCACTCGCGGTCGAGGCTCCACTCGCGGTCGCCCGGGTCGCCCGGAACACCGGCACCGTCGGCCGCGCCCTTCTCACCGGGGGCTCGCGCCACTGTCTGGTCGGTCACAGGGAACAGGCGTCGCATGCCGTGCAGTGTGGCACGGCCCTTAGCATGGGTGACCGTGTCCTCCTTCCCTGCCGCCCCTGGTCTGAGCCCCATGGCCGAAACGGCTCCGCCGTCCCTGTGCGCCCGCGAGCCGCACGTCCCCGCCGACCGGCTGGTCGCCGAGATGGTGCCGCCGCCGCGTTTCGACGGGGTCCGCTTCGGCACCTACCTCCCGGACCCGGACCAGCCCAGCCAGACCGAGGCCGTCCGCGTCCTCGAGGGCTTCGCGGGCGGGCTCGGCGGGGCGCACGCGCTCGGCGGCGGCAGGCGCGGGTTCTTCGGCCTCGGCCGGGCCAAGGCCCCCAAGGCCCCGGCCGGCCCCCGGGGCGTCTACCTCGACGGCGGCTACGGCGTGGGCAAGACCCACCTGCTCGCCTCCCTCTGGCACGCCACCCCGGCCGAGCCCGCCCTGAAGGCGTTCGGCACGTTCGTGGAGCTGACGAACCTGGTCGGGGCGCTGGGCTTCCAGCAGACGGTGCGGACGCTGTCCGGTCACCGGCTGCTGTGCATCGACGAGTTCGAGCTGGACGACCCGGGCGACACCGTCCTGGTCTCGACGCTGCTCGGCAAGCTCGTCGACGCGGGTGTCGCCCTCGCCGCCACCTCCAACACCCTGCCGGGCAAGCTCGGCGAGGGCCGGTTCGCGGCGGCCGACTTCCTGCGCGAGATCCAGGGCCTGTCCGCCCACTTCCGCACCCTGCGCATCGACGGCGAGGACTACCGCCACCGCGGTCTGCCCGAGGCGCCGGAGCCGTACTCCGAGGAGCAGGTGACGAAGGCGGCGTACGCCACCGAGGGCGCCTCGCTGGACGACTTCCCGCACCTGCTGGACCACCTCGCCAAGGTCCACCCCAGCCGGTACGGCGCCCTGACCGACGGGCTGAAGGCGGTCTGCCTCACCGACGTGCGGCCCGTGCCCGACCAGTCGACGGCGCTGCGGCTCGTCGTGCTGGCCGACCGGCTCTACGACCGCGAGGTCCCGGTCGTGGCCTCGGGGCTGCCCTTCGACCGGCTGTTCAGCGAGGAGATGCTGAAGGGCGGCTACCGCAAGAAGTACTTCCGGGCGATCTCCCGGCTCACCGCGCTGGCCCGGGACGGCAAGACCCTGGTCAAGCCTCGCTGACGGGACGGCAAGGAGCCGGGACCCACTGGCGGGACGGCAAGGAGCCGGGCGAGCCCCACTGGCGGGACGGCAAGGAGCCGGGCGAGACCCACTGGCAGGACACCAAGGCCCTGGCCGGAGCCCCACTGGCAGGGCACCAAGGCCCCTGCCGAGATCCGAATGGCGGGACACGAAGGCCCCTGCCGAGACCCACTGGCGGGACGCGAGCGCCCGGTGCGAGCCTCACCGGGGCCCCGCCCGCCCCGGGACCACCGGCCCGGCGCCGCCGCCCGTCCCGCGCCCCGTCCGGGACCGTGCCCGGGGCCGTCCGGGGCCGTCCGTGGCCCCGGAGCGGACACGGGCCTATCGTGGCAGGAGCAGACGTACGAGACCTCTGACGGAGGAGGTCGTCATGCTTCCGGAGCTGGTGACGGCGGTTGCCGTGGTGGGTTCCGCCGGTGTCGTCTACCTCGCCGCGGCGGCGCGGGTCGTCAAGCAGTACGAGCGCGGGGTGGTGTTCCGGCTCGGGCGGCTGGCCGGCGCCGCACGGCCGCCCGGTTTCACGATGATCGTCCCGTTCGTCGACCGGCTGAGCAAGGTCAACATGCAGATCGTCACGCTGCCGATCCCGGCCCAGGAGGGCATCACCCGGGACAACGTGACCGTGCGCGTCGACGCGGTCGTCTACTTCAAGGTCGTCGACGCGGCGGCGGCGCTGGTCAACGTCGAGGACTACAAGTTCGCCGTCTCCCAGATGGCGCAGACCTCGCTCCGGTCCATCATCGGCAAGAGCGAGCTGGACGACCTGCTGTCCAACCGGGAGAAGCTCAACCAGGGCCTGGAGCTGATGATCGACAGCCCGGCCGTCGGCTGGGGCGTGCAGATCGACCGGGTGGAGATCAAGGACGTGTCGCTGCCGGACACGATGAAGCGCTCCATGGCCCGCCAGGCCGAGGCCGACCGGGAGCGCCGGGCACGGATCATCAACGCGGACGCGGAACTGCAGGCTTCCAAGAAGCTGGCCGAGGCCGCCGAGCAGATGTCCGAGCAGCCCGCCGCGCTGCAGCTTCGGCTGCTGCAGACGGTGGTCGCGGTCGCCGCCGAGAAGAACTCGACGCTGGTCCTCCCCTTCCCGGTGGAACTGCTGCGGTTCCTGGAGAAAGCGCGGGAGCAGCGCCCGCTCGAACCGTGACACGTGCTCCGCGCGTGGTTCCCGGGCCGCGCGCGGGGTGATAGACACAGCGGGATCACTGTTCCTGTCCGCCAGCAGGAAGGTTGCTGCCGCATGTCCGCGACACGACGTCAGATCATCGCCCGCACCGGTGCGTTAGGTGCGGGCATCGCCTTTTCCGGGGCCCTCTCGGAACTGTTCGCCGGCACCGCCGCCGCCCAGGGCCTCGGCCACGGCGGCCACGGCCCCCTCGTCCCCGACCCGAACGGCCTGCTCGACCTGCCGAAAGGATTCAGCTACCGGGTGCTCTCCCGTGAGGGCGACCCGCTCCGGTCCGGCGAGGGCACCGTCCCCTCCCACCACGACGGCATGACCGCCCTGCCGGGCGGACGCGGTCGCGTCCACCTGGTCCGCAACCACGAGAACCGCCCGACCGCGGCCCACCCCGTGCCGGCCGTCGAGGGCCTCACCTACGACCCGGCGGGCAAGGGCGGCTGCACGGCCCTGACGCTGGACGCCCACGGCAGGGTGCTCGACGAGCGCGTCGCCGTCGCCGGCACCGCCGTCAACTGCGCCGGCGGTCCCACTCCCTGGGGCACCTGGCTGACCTGCGAGGAGACCGAGGACAGGGCCGGCACCAACGGCTACACCAAGGACCACGGCTTCGTCTTCGAGGTCGATCCGGCCGACCCGCACCGCACCGGAGCCGTGCCGCTGACCGCGCTGGGCCGCTTCCAGCACGAGGCGGTCGCGATCGACCCGCGCAACGGCATCGTGTACGAGACCGAGGACGCCTTCCTCCAACCCTTCGGCCTCTTCTACCGCTTCCTGCCGCACCGGCCCCGCGGCGGGGTCGGCTCGCTGCGCGCGGGCGGCCGGCTTCAGGCGATGCGCGTGCCCGGTGTGCCGGACCTCTCCCCCGTCCAGGAGACGGGCACCTCCTTCGACGGCGTCGAATGGGTCGACGTACCGGACCCGCTGGCCGCGCGGACGCCGGTGCGGCTGCAGGACTTCGGCCCGAAGGGCGTCACGCACGCGCAGAAGCTGGAGGGCTGCTACTGGGGCGGGCGGTGCGTGTACTTCGTGTCGTCGTTCGCGCGCAGCACCGACGGCTCGGCCGCCGACCACTACGGGCAGATCTGGCGCTACGACCCCGCGGCGCGCCGGCTGACCCTGGTGATCGTCTTCGGCCCGGACACCGACGTGCAGTTGCCCGGCGAGTCCCCCGACAACATCTGCCTGGCCCCCGGCGGCGGCCTGATGGTCTGCGAGGACGGCAACGGCGCCCAGTACGTCTTCGGGGTCACCCGGCAGGGCGAGGTGTACCCGATGGCCCGCGGCCGGCAGAACATCGGCACGCCCGAGGCCCCCGAGTGGGGCGAGTTCGCCGGGGTCACCTTCTCCCCGGACGGCCGGACCATGTACGTCAACTGCTACACGCCCGGCACGACCTTCGCGGTGACCGGGCCGTGGGGCGGGTAGCGGCCTCCGGGCCGCGCGGCTAGCGTTCCGGACATGGCGCCCGGTACCGGTACCGCTGCCGCCGCAGCAGCACAGGCCGGGCCGCGCGGCCGCCGCCGCGACCGTGCGGCCTGGCCCGGGTGCGTCACGGCCGCCGGACCGCCGAGGAGGACGAGGCCCGTGGCGAAGGACGGAAGGGGCTCAGACGGTCTGCGCGGCCTGCTGCGCGTCCCGGCCGGAACACCGGTCGACCTGTCCTCGTACGACACCCGGGCCACCCCCGGCGGCCCCGGGCACAAGGCGGCGGGCCGGGCGGCCGTCGCGCGGATGGGCAAGGAACTGGCCGGCCTGCAGGAACGCCTCTGGGCGTCGAGCACCGCGGGCGACCGGCGGCGGGTGCTGCTGGTGCTGCAGGGCATGGACACCAGCGGTAAGGGCGGCACCGTCAAGCACGTCGCCGGCCTGCTGAACCCGGCCGGCTGCCGGATCAAGGGGTTCAAGGCGCCCACCGCCGAGGAGCGCGAGCACCACTTCCTGTGGCGCGTCGAGAAGGAACTCCCGCGCCCGGGCGAACTCGCCGTCTTCGACCGCTCCCACTACGAAGACGTCCTGGTGCCCAGGGTCCGCGCGCTGATCCCCCGCACGGAGACCGACCGCCGCTACGACGAGATCAACCGCTTCGAGCGGCTCCTCGCCGACGACCGGGTGACCGTGATCAAGTGCTTCCTGCACATCTCCGCCGAGGAGCAGCTCCGCCGCCTCCTCAGGCGCCTGGACCGCCCCGACAAGCGCTGGAAGTTCAGCCCCGGCGACATCGACGACCGCGCCCTGTGGCCGTCCTACCAGCAGGCCTACCAGACCGTCCTGACCCGCTGCGCCACCCCGCACGCCCCCTGGTACGTGATCCCGGCCGACCGCAAGTGGTACCGGGACTGGGCGGTCGCCCGGCTGCTCCTGGAGCATCTGCGGGCGCTGGACCCGCGATACCCGAGGCCGGATTTCGATGTCGCCGCATGCCGCGCGCGACTGCTCGGTCACTGAACCCGCGGCGGTGGGGTACCCGACGGCCATGAACGACAACCGGCAGGTCAGCGGCTCGTACTGGCTTCAGACCGCTCCCGGCCGCGCCCACGCGCCCCTGCGGGAGGACATCGGCGTGGACGTGGCCGTGATCGGCGCCGGCATGGCCGGGCTGTCCACGGCCCGGGAACTGGCGCGGTCGGGCAGGAGCGTGGCCGTGCTGGAGGCGGACCGGGTGGCGGCGGGCGTCACCGGGCACACCACCGCCAAGCTCACCGCGCTGCACACGCTCGTCTACGACCGGCTGCGGCGCACCCGCGGCCCGGAGGGCGCCCGGCTGTACGCGCGGTCGCAGAGCGAGGCGGTCGAGCACGCCGCCGCGGTCGTGGACGAGCTGGGCATCGACTGCGAGTGGGAGACGCGCGACGCGTACACGTACGTCCGCGACGAGGGCCGGGTGGACGAGGTGCGGGCGGAGGCGCGGGCCGCCCGGGAGGCCGGGCTGCCCGCGTCGTTCACCACGCGGACCGGGCTGCCGTTCCCGGTCGCGGGGGCGGTGCGGGTGACCGGCCAGGCGCAGTTCCATCCGCGCAAGTACCTGCTGGCCCTCACCGACGACCTGATCGCCCACGGCGGCCGGGTCTACGAGCACACCACCGTGCACGGCCTGGAGGAGGGCGAGCCGTGCCGGCTGTCCACCGGGACGGGTGCCACGGTGACCGCCGGGGACGTGGTGGTCGCCACGCACTATCCGGTCTTCGACCGGGCGCTGCTGTTCGCCCGGCTCTCCCCGCGCCGCGAACTGGTCGTCGCCGGGCCGCTGCCCGCCGGCCAGGACCCCGACGGCATGTACATCACCCCGGACGAGGGCACGCGCTCGGTGCGCACGGCGCCGCTCGGCGACGGGGAGCGCCTGCTGATCGTCACCGGGGAGCACTTCACGCCGGGCACCGGCGACACCCCCGCCCGCTTCGACCGGCTCGCCTCCTGGGCGACCGAGCACTTCCCCGGCGTCTCCCTCACCCACTCCTGGGCCACCCAGGACATCGACCCCACCGACACGGTGGCCATGGCCGGCCCGCTGCACGCGGGCGCCCGGCACACCTACGTGGCCACCGGCTTCGGCGGCTGGGGCATGAGCGGGGGCATCATGGCGGGCCGGCTGCTGACCGCGCTGATCACCGGCACGCCGTGCGAGTGGAGCGGGCTGTACGATCCGCGCCGGCTGCTGACGGCGGTGCGCGAGGCGCCGTCGTTCCTGAAGACGCAGGCCGAGGTGGCCCTGCACTTCGTCGGCGACCGGCTGCGGCCCGCACCGCCGGTGGACGTCCTGCCGCCGGGCGAGGGCGCCGTCGTACGGGTCGACGGCGAACGCCTCGCGGTCTACCGCGACGACGACGGCCGCCTGCACGCCCTGTCCCCGCGCTGCACCCACCTCGGCTGCGTGGTGTCCTTCAACTCCGCCGAACGCGCGTGGGAGTGCCCCTGCCACGGCTCCCGTTTCGACACGGACGGCAAGGTCGTCGAGGGCCCGGCGACCCGGCCACTGGAGCGGCGGGACCTGTGAGCGGCCCACGGGGCGGGTGACGCGGGGCGGGTGACGCGGGGCGGGTGACGCCGGGCCGGGACGCGGGGCCGGACAGCCGGGCCGGACAGCCGGGCCGGGACGCGGGGCGGTGACGCCGGGCGGGTGACCGGGGCGCGCGAGCCGGGTGACGCCCGGGCGAACCGGAGTCCCTGTGCCTCACCCCACCGCACCTGCGGTCCTATCGTCATACGGTGATCGTTCCCGCACGGCGTTTCGCCGTCCTCGGCGTGCTCACCGCCGCCCTCACCGCCTGCGGCACGCCCCAGGCGCCCCCGGCCGCCCGCCCGGCCCCCGCACGGCACACCGTCGCACCCGCACCGGTACACCCGCAGCCGCGGCCGCAGCCGCCCACCCTCGCCCCCGGTCCGGCCGGTCTCACGCCCGTCTTCACCCACGGCCCCAGGACGCCGGACCGGACCGTGGCGCTCACCTTCGACGCCGACATGACCGCCGACCAGGGGGCACGGGCGGCCCGCGGGGAGCACTTCGACAACCCGGCGCTCATCCGGACCCTGCGGGCCCTGAAGGTGCCGGCGACCGTGTTCATGACGGGGCGGTGGGCCGAGCAGTACCCGGCCCAGGCACGCGGCATCGGGCGGGACCCGCTGTTCGAGGTCGCCAACCACTCCTACAGCCACTACGCCTTCACCGGCGGCTGCTACGGCCTGCCGACCGTCTCCCCGGACCGGATGCGGGCGGACGTGGAGCGGGCGTACACCGCGTTCCGCGAGGCCGGGGTGGAGCACGCGCTGCCGTACTTCCGCTTCCCCGGCGGGTGTCACGACGAGCGGGCCCTGAAGGAGCTGGCCCCGGCCGGCGTCACCGCCGTGCAGTGGGACGTGGTGAGCGGGGACGCGTTCGCCACGGACGCCGACGCGGTGGCCCGGCAGGTGCTGGACGGCGTGCGGCCGGGGTCGGTCGTGGTCATGCACTGCACCCGCAGCGCGGCCCCGGCGACCGAGCGGGCCGTCCGCACGATCGTGCCCGAGCTGCGCCGCAGGGGCTTCCGGTTCGTGAAGGTGTCCGAGCTGATCGGGGCCGCCGCCGCCCGGCACTGACCGGCCCGCGCCGGGACGGACGAGCGGCGACGACTGCTGCCTCATCGGCGCGGCCCGGCCGCCGGAGGCCGACGGCCCGCCGTGTCCCATGGGGGTCACCCCGAGCAGGCGGTGACCGCGGCACCCTTAGGGTGGGCCGGTGTGAGCGTTGATTCCATGCCCCCGAGCGAGAGCCCTTTCCGTGCCGAGCGCACCGCGCGGGACGAGGCTCCGCAGTTCGTGCTGCCCCTCGTCGTGCGGATCGAGAAGGCGGCCCCGCCCGCGCGTACCGACGCGCTGGAGACGGCCGCCCGCGCCGTGCTCGTCATGCTGAGCGACGCGCGTTCGGTGGGCGACGGCGAGTGGGCGCAGGCGGTGCGGGACTGGCAGGACGCCCGGATCCGCAAGGTGGTGCGGCGGGCCCGCGGCGCCGAGTGGCGGCGGGCCGGGGCGCTGGCCGGGATCACCGTGACCGGCGAGGTGGCGCAGGTGCGGGTGTTCCCGCCGGTGCCGCTCGACGGGTGGCCGAAGGACCTGGCCCGGCTCCAGGTGTCCGGCACCGACCTCGACGACCCGGAGCCGCCCGCGGCGGCGGACCCGTCCGGGCCCGTGCTGTGGCTGAACCCCGGCCTCGGCATGTCCGCCGGGAAGGCGATGGCACAGGCCGGGCACGGCGCCCAACTGGCCTGGTGGGAGCTGTCGGACCAGGAACGGGCGGCCTGGCGGGACGCGGGGTTCACGCTCGCCGTGCGCACCGCCGACCCCGGCCGGTGGGACGAACTGACCACGAGCGGGCTGCCGTTGGTGCGCGACGCCGGGTTCACGGAGATCGCGCCCGGCTCCTGCACGGTGGTCGCCGACCATCCGGCGCTGCGCTGAGCCACCTGGCCGGCGAGCGCCGGGCCCAACCTCAAATGTTGCTCTGAAGGTGCCCGGCGCGGGGTTGGGTTCCGGCCGCCGGGGCCATACCCCCGTCACGCCGCGCGGCCGGGCGGCCGGCGCGCGGATCGGGCGGAAGCCGAGGAGGGGGACCATGCGGCTACTGGGGACGGGCATCGGATGGCGGCCGGAGATCGCCGACGCCGTGGAGCGCATGCCGGGCATCGACTGGGTCGAGACGGTGGCCGAGAACGTCTGCCCCGGCCACCTCCCCGAGTCGCTGCGGCGGCTGCGGGCCCGCGGGGTGACGGTGGTCCCGCACGGCGTCTCCCTGGGCCTCGGCGGCGCCGACCGCCCCGACGAGGGCCGGCTCGCCGCGCTCGCGGAGCGGGCCGAGGCGCTGGGGTCGCCGCTGGTCACCGAGCACATCGCGTTCGTGCGGGCGGGCGGGGCGCTGACCGCGTCCCCGCTGCTGGAGGCCGGGCACCTGCTGCCCGTGCCGCGCACCCGGGACGCCCTGGACGTGCTGTGCGAGAACGTCCGGATCGCGCAGCGGGCGCTGCCGGTGCCGCTCGCCGTCGAGAACATCGCCGCGCTGATCGCCTGGCCCGGCGAGGAGATGACGGAGGGCCAGTTCCTCTACGAGCTCGCCGACCGCACCGGCGTCCGGCTGCTGATCGACGTGGCCAACCTGCACACCAACCACGTCAACCGGGGCGAGGACCCGGCCGAGGCGCTCGCCGAGCTCCCCCTGGAGGCCATCGCGTACGTCCATGTCGCGGGCGGCTTCGAACGGGACGGCGTCTGGCACGACAGCCACGCCCACCCGGTGCCGCAGCCGGTCCTCGACATCCTGACCGACCTCGCCGCACGCGTCCGCCCGCCGGGCGTCCTGCTGGAGAGGGACGACGACTTTCCCGAACCGGCGGTGCTGGAGGCGGAGCTGACGGCGATCCGCGGGGCCGTGGAGAAGGGCAGGGCGGAAGCGACGGCGACCACCCGAGCCGCACGACCAGGCAGCCAGGCGGAAGCCACGGCGACCACCCGAGCCGCACGACCAGGCAGCCAGGCGGAAGCCACGGCGACCACCACAGGCGGACTTCCGGGCAAGGGGACGGAGACGGTGGCCGGTCCGGGTGCGCGGCAGCGGGTCGGGCTGGCGCAGGCCGCTCTGCTGTCCGCGCTCGTCGCCGGGACGCCCGCGCCGGAGGGATTCGACCGGGTGCGGCTGGACGTGCAGGCGCGGGCGCTGGCCGGGAAGCGGGCGGACGTGGTGGGCAAGGTCGCGCCCGAACTGCCCGTGATCCTCGGCGATCGCTACCGTGCCGCCTTCCTCGCCTACGCCAAGGGGCATCCGATGACCGGCGGGTACCGGCGTGACGCGCTGGACTTCGCCGCCCATCTGCTGGCCACCGGCGGTGTCGAAGCCGGTTCCGCCCGGCGGGAGTTGCGGCGGTGGCGGCTGGAGCGGTCGGGGCCCGCGCCGCGGCCCGGGCGGCCGGCCGCGCGGATCGCCCGGACGGCGCGCCGGGTGCTGCTGCGCCGCTGAGCCGGCCCCCTCCCCCGTTCGCCCCGTTGACGATCATCTGACCTGGTACGGAAGGCGATACGGACCCCGCAGTACGATGCCGGTCCGCATCCGGAGCGCACCAGCTGCGGTGGGGCAGGCAGGAGGCACCATGCGACCGCGGCCGTCGGCCGGAGGCAGAGGAAGGAACAGAGGCGCAGCCGGAGTCAGAGGCATCGTCAGCGGCACCGGCGTCATCATCACGGGCCTGGCGGCGACCCTCGTGGCGCTGATCTTCCCGATCTGGTCCTACGCCGACCGGTCCGGGACCGGCGTCGACGTGCTCGACGCCCAGACCGTGTCGACCGCGTACGGCCCGCTGTCCGCCACCGACCGCGAGTTCGTCACCAAGGTCCGCCTCGCCGGCCTCTGGGAGCTGCCCGCCGGGCAGCAGGCGCGGCAGAAGGGCACCACCGAGGCCGTACGGACGGCGGGGCAGCACCTCGTCGAGGGGCACACCTTCCTCGACCGACGGGTCCGGGAGGTGGCGGCCGAGCTCCGACTGCGACTGCCCGACGAGCCCAACACCCAGCAGCGGGGCTGGCTGACCACGCTGGACGCGGCGCAGGGGACCGACTTCGACCGGCAGTTCGCCAACATCCTGCGGCTCGCGCACGGCAAGGTCTTCTCCCTCGTCGCCCAGGTGCGCGCCGGCACCCGCAACTCGCTGGTGCGGGCGCTCGCCGACGACGCCAACACGGTGGTGCTGGACCACATCAAGGTGCTGGAGGCCACGGGGTACGTCGACTGGGACGCCCTGGCCCGCGACCTGGCAGCGGACGGCACCCCGCCGCTCACCCCCTCCCCGGCCCCGCCCGGTCCGGTCACCGACCCCGCCGTGCCCGTCCCGGCCCTCCCGGTCACGCCGTCGGCCTCGCCGGACCAACCGCTCCCGGCGGCCGCGTCCAGCCCGCCCCCGCCGAGCCCGTAGCCACGCCTCGTCACGTCACGTCACGTCACGGCGCCACGCCTCGTCAGGTCGCCACCGGCGGAACGTCACATATCCGCGACTCCGCGTCCGGATGGTGAACAGGCCATGGCGTCGCCTGGGGCCTTTGGCATAGAAACGCGGCATGTTCTGGGTTCTTCTTCTCCTGTCGGCCTGGGCCGTGGCCGGCACGGCGTGCACGCGGCTGTGCCTGGCGGCGGCGCGCGCGGCGGCCGTGGGCACCGAC
The DNA here is from genome assembly GCF_035656535.1 of Streptomyces sp. H51. Lineage (NCBI taxonomy): Bacteria > Bacillati > Actinomycetota > Actinomycetes > Kitasatosporales > Streptomycetaceae > Streptomyces > Streptomyces sp. H51. The sequence continues at coordinate 109,662 of NZ_JAYMHD010000051.1, read as the reverse complement.
GCCGCAGCGGAAGCCCGGGAACAGGAACTGACGCTGTACGAGGCCGCGTTCCTCTCCGGCGGCCCGAGCCGGGTGGCCGACGTGGCCATGGTCGCGATGGCGCGTCAGCGGCGGCTGCTGCTCGCCCACACCGGCTGGGTGACGGTCGTCGACCCCCACGGGCGGGACGACGTGGAACGTTCGGTCATCGACGCAGTCGGCCCGGAGGGGCAGAGCCGCATAGCGCCGGTCCGGGCGGCCGTCGCCGCGTCGGACCCGGTGGGCCGCCTCGCCGACCGGCTCGTCCGCTCCGGCCTCGCCGAGCCCGACGACGGACGGGGAAGCATCGCGGCCGGCGTCCACCGGGTGCGCCTCGCCGCGGCGGCGGTGTCCGTGCTGTGCGTGGCCGCGCTGCTGACGCCCGTCCAGGAGGGCATGCCCCGCCATCTGGTCGCCCTCTGGTTCGCGCTGCCGCTGACAATGACGCTGAGCTGCCTGGTCATCGCCCGGTTCGAGGTCCGCCCGTGCTCTCGCTGGGCCGCCCCCGCCGGGCAGCGGCTGCTGTGCGCCCTGGCCCGGCGGGCGACCGGCGCCGACGACCGTACGTTCCTCACCTGCGTCGCCGTGCGCGGCATTCGGGCGGTCGGCGAACCGCGGCTGCGCGCCGCCTTCGCGCACCGCGACCAGCCCGGCCGGGACTGAGAACCGCCGGGGGCGCACAGGGGCATCGGCGGCGACACCCGCGGGCCGGTGCTTGCCTTCCTCGACACCCGCACGAAACATCCCTTTTGTCGCAGCCGCGCACCGAAGGGACACCGATGAGAGCTCCCGCCCTCTACACGGCCGCAGCGTCCTTGCTCCTGACCGCCCTGGCCGCCGCCCCGGCCGGCGGCTCGCCGGGGACGCCGGACCCGGTGCGGGGCACGGCGGTCGCCGCCGCCCGCGCCGCGGCCGCCGGCATCCGCTGGGGCACCTGCGCGGACGGCCAGGACGGGCCGGGCCGTCTGCAGTGCGGCACGGTGTCCGTACCGCTCGACTACGCCCGACCCGACGGCCGGCAGATCCGGCTGACCGTCAGCCGGGTGCGGGCCACGCGCAAGGACCCGCGGGACAGCGGGCGCCGGGTACCCCGCCAGGGCGCCCTGGTCTTCAACCCGGGCGGGCCGGGCGGCGACGGCCGGTACTTCCCGCTGGTGGGCCTGATGCCGGAGTGGAAGCGCATCGCGGCGGCCTACGACCTGGTCGGCTACTCCCCGCGCGGGGTGGGCCGTTCCGCCCCGCTGTCCTGCCAGGACCCGAAGACGTTCTTCAAGGGGCCCTCGCAGGCGCCCACGCGCCCCTCGGAGTCGTACAAGAAGGAACGCGTCGCCGAGGCCAAGGCGTACGCGCGCGGCTGTGCCCGGCGGGCGGGCAGCGCGCTGCGGCACTACACCTCCCTCGACAACGCCCGCGACCTGGACGTCCTGCGCGCGGCGCTGGGCGAGCGGCGGCTGACGTTCATGGGGGCGTCGTACGGCACCTACTTCGGGGCGCTGTACGCGACGCTGTTCCCCTCGCACGTGCGGCGGATGGTGTTCGACGCGGCGGTGAACCCGGACCCCGAGCAGATCTGGTACCGCAACAACCTCGCCCAGTCGGCCGCGTTCGAGGACCGCTGGGCCGACTTCCGGGAGTGGACGGCCCGGCACGACGCCGTGTACGGGCTGGGGGCGACGGCCGACGCGGTGCAGCGCAGCTACGACCGGGCGAGCGCGCGGCTCGCGGCCCGGCCGGCGGGCGGCACGGTGGGGCCGGGGCAGTTGCGGAGCGCGTTCCTGACGGCCGGTTACTACGACGACTTCTGGCCGCTGCGCGCCGAGGCGCTGTCGCAGTACCTCAGGGGCAACCCGACGCCGCTGATCCAGCAGGCGGCGCCGCCCCGGGAGGCGGCGGCCGAGGCGGAGAACGCGAGCGCGGTCTACACGGCCGTCGAGTGCAACGACGCGCCGTGGCCGACGGACTTCCGGGTCTGGGACCGGGACAACACGCGGCTCGCACGGGTGGCGCCGTTCGAGACCTGGGACAACGCGTGGACGAACCTGCCGTGCGCGTACTGGCCCGTGCCGCGCCGGCGGCCGCTCGACGTGCGGACCGGCCCCGGCGAGCTGCCGCCGACGCTGATCCTGGCGGCCGAGCGGGACGCCGCCGCCCCGTACGAGGGCGCCCTGGAACTGCGTCGGCGCCTGTCGGGGTCGGTGCTGGTGACGGAGCGGGACGCCGGCACGCACGGCGTGGCGGGCGGTGCGAACCGCTGCGTCAACGGCTACCTGGAGGCCTACCTGCTGGACGGGCGGCTCCCGGTGCGGCGGGCGGCCTGCGCGCCGCACCCGGAGCCGGAGCCGCACCCGGAGCCGGAGCCGCACCCGGAGCGGGAGCCGAAAGCGGGCTCGGAGCGGAATCCGCGACCGGGAGCGGAGCCGGAGCCGGTGCCGGTACCGGTGCCGGGGGCGAGCGGCGCGCGCTGACGGCGGCGCGCCACCCGCGCCTCACCGGAACCGGAGACGGACTCGGACTCGGCCCCGGGCCGGTCAGGCCGGTCAGGCCAGCCCGGCGACCAGGTCGGCGACGGCCTTGCGGCGGCCGGTGAAGAACGGGATCTCCTCGCGGACGTGCATCCGGGCCTCCGAGCCGCGCAGGTGGCGCATGAGGTCGACGATGCGGTGCAGTTCGTCGGCCTCGAAGGCGAGGATCCACTCGTAGTCGCCGAGCGAGAAGGAGGCGACCGTGTTGGCGCGCACGTCCGGGAAGCCGCGGGCCATCTTGCCGTGGTCGGCGAGCATGCGGCGGCGGTCCTCGTCGGGCAGCAGGTACCAGTCGTAGGAGCGCACGAACGGGTAGACGCTGACGTAGTTCCGCGGCGTCTCGTCGGCGAGGAACGCCGGGATGTGCGAGCGGTTGAACTCGGCGGGGCGGTGCAGCGCCATGTTCGACCACACCGGCTCCAGGGCGCGGCCCAGCTTGGTGCGCCGGAAGAGGTTGTACGCCTCCTGCAGCTCGTCGCTGGTCTCCGCGTGCCACCAGATCATGAGGTCGGCGTCGGCGCGCAGCCCCGACAGGTCGTACGTGCCGCGGATCGTCACGTCCTTCGCGGCGAGCTGGTCGAACAGCTCCTGGACCTCGTCGGCGTAGCCCGCGCGGTCCTCGGGCAGGACGTCCTTCAGCTTGAAGACCGACCAGAGCGTGTAGCGGATGACCTCGTTGAGGTCCTTGGCCAGCTTGCCCTTGTTCGGGATCCTGCCGGACTCGGTGGTGGGGGCGTCGTCACTCATGTCCCTCATTCTCCTGCTCCTCCGTGCAGACTCTGCACCGGGTCGGCGGTGAGCCGCTGCACACCGCCGAGGTCTCCGTCCAGCTGGTCCACCGCCGCATGGGCGCTCGCGATGCAGGCCGGGATGCCGACGCCGTCGTACTGCGCGCCGCAGACGACGAGGCCGGGCAGCTTGGCGACGTGCTCGCGGATGCGGGCCACGCGCGCGTGGTGGCCGACCGGGTACTGGGGCAGGCCGTCGGTCCAGCGGGTGACCCGGGCCTGCAGGGGTGTGGCGTCGAGGCCGGTGGCCGCCTGCAGGTCGCGCCGGGAGACGTCGACGAGGTGGGCGTCGTCGTGCTGGAGGATCTCCGTCTCGTGGTGGCGTCCGACGGAGGTGCGCACCACCACCACGTCCGGTGCCGCCTCCGCCAGCCAGCCCCACTTCTGGGAGGCGAACGTGGACGCCTTGACGGTGTGGCCGTCGACGGGCGGCACGAGGAAGCCGCTGCCGGCCGGGAGGGAGACGTCGGCGCGGCGGTAGGCGAGGGTGACCAGGGCCATGGAGGCGTACTCGACGGTGCGCAGTTCGGCGGCGGCCGCGGGGGACTCGGCCGCCAGCAGGTCCGCGGCGGCGGCCGCGGGAACGGCGACGACCACGGCGTCGGCGTGCAGGACCCGGTCGCCCGCGGTCACCCGCCAGCCGCCGGCCTCCCGGCGCAGCTGTGTCGCCGGGTGCCCGGTCAGGATCTCGCCGCCGAGCGCGGTGACGGACCCGGCGACCGCCTGGGGCAGCGTGCCGACGCCGCCGGCGATGCCCAGGAACACCGGGCCGGTCTGCGGGTCTGCGGCGGCCCTGGCCTGGATCTCGCGGACCGCCTCGGTCAGCGAGGTGTGCGTCAGGGCGGCCCGGTAGAGCTGCGGGACCGCCGAGCGCATCGAGATGCGGTAGGCGTCACCGGCGTACACGCCGCCGAGGAGGGGCTCGACGAGGCGGTCGACGACCTCGCGGCCGACCCGGGCCGCCACGTACTCCCCCACCGCCACGTCGTCGCCGATCTCGGTGCGGGGCAGGTCGGCGTCGCGCTCGATGCGGGCGACGCCCTCGTCGGAGAGCAGGCCGGACAGGGCCGCGGCGGTGCCCGGGACGCCCATCACATGCCCCTTGGGCATGGGGCGCAGGGCGCCGCGGGTCCAGATGGAGGCGGCCGCGGTGGCGGGCGGCTGGAGACGGTCGGCGAGGCCCACCTCGCGGGCGAGGGCGACCGCCTCGGGGCGGCGGGCCAGCATCGACTCGGCGCCGAGGTCGACGCGGACGCCCGCGATCTCACCGGCGAGCAGCTTGCCGCCGGTCCGCTCCGATGCCTCCAGGACCGTCACGCGCGCCCCGCGCTGCAGCAATCGGTGCGCCGCGGCCAGTCCCGCGATGCCCGCTCCGATGACGACGACCTGCCCGGTGCCCGTGCCTGATCCGCTCATGGGCTCCACCCTCTCAGACGCCACCGGCCCCCACGCCAGGGCCTTGTGGCCCTGTCGAGTCGTGACCGTGACCTCATCGGAACCGCCGCGCCCAAACGTCCGGGCCGCCCTGCGCGTCGTAGAGACGTAATTCGTCACAGACCCACGGGGGGATGCCCACATGCGCGCACAGCTTTCCGTACGACCCGTTCAAGCCCTGGCCGGGATCCTGCTGGCCGCGGCCCTCGCGCTGACGGGGTGCGGCGCGGCGAACGACAGCAGCAGCGACGCGGGCGGCGCAGGCGACAAGGCCGCCCAGCAGAGCGAGGCGGGGGGCGGCGCGCAGAGCGACGCCAAGCCGGGCGCCTCCGGCGGCGCCGCGAGCGGCCGCGGAGCGTCCGGCACGCCCCGCCTGACGGCGAGCAGCATCATCCGCACCGCCTCGCTGACCGTGCAGGTCAAGGACGTGCCGAAGGCACTCGACCAGGCCCGCACCACCACCGAGAACGCGGGCGGCTACGTCGGCGAGGAGAACACCACCCGTGACGCGGAGGGCCACGAGCACACGCGCGTGGTGTTGCGGGTGCCGGTGGAGAAGTACGACGGCGTGCTCACCGATCTGCAGGGCGCGGGCAAGCTCCTGGACCGCACCGCGAAGGCCGAGGACGTCACCGACCAGGTCGTCGACGTGGAGAGCCGCATCAAGTCGCAGCGCGCCAGCGTCGCCCGGGTCCGCGAACTGATGGACCAGGCCACCAAGCTGAGCGACGTCGTCGCGCTGGAGGGCGAGCTGAGCGGCCGCGAGGCCGACCTGGAGGCGCTGCTGGCGCAGCAGGCGTCCCTGAAGGACCGCACGAGCCTGGCCACCATCACCCTGTCGCTGTCCGGGACGCCGGTGAAGGAGGCCGCGAAGGACGACGGCGACCCGGGCTTCGTGGACGCCCTCGCGGGCGGCTGGGACGCGTTCGTGACGATGCTGCGCTGGCTGGCGGTGGCGTTCGGGGCGGTGCTGCCGTTCGCGGTGGTGGCGGCCCTGCTCGTGCTCGTCTGGCGGCGGCTGGTGCGCCCCCGGCTGTCGCGGCGCACGGCCGCCGGGCCCGTCCCTGGCGCGCCGATGCCGGACGCCCCGGTGCCCGGCGCTCCGGTGCCGAGCGTCTCGGGCCGGCTCCCGGCGGCCCGGCCGGTGCGCGAGGAGGACGGCGAGCGGCACTGAAGTGCCGGGTGGCCGTAGCGTGTTCGCATGACGATGAACGGTGCGCGGGAGCGACTGGTCGTGATCGGCGGCGACGCCGCGGGGATGTCCGCGGCGTCGCAGGCCCGCCGGCTGAAGGACCCCGGCGAACTGGAGATCGTGGCGTTCGAGCGGGGCCACTTCGCCTCCTTCTCGGCGTGCGGCATCCCGTACTGGGTGGGCGGCGACGTGCCCGACCGGGACCGGCTGATCGCGCGCACGCCGGAGGAGCACCGCGCGCGGGACATCGGCCTGCGCATGCGGACGGAGGTCACGGAGATCGACGTGGCCCGGGGGCGGGTACGCGCGCGGGACGTCGACTCCGGGGCCGAGTCCTGGACGTCGTACGACAATCTCGTGATCGCCACCGGGGCGCGGCCGGTCCGCCCGGACCTGCCGGGCATCGACGCCCCCGGCGTGCACGGCGTGCAGACGCTCGACGACGGGCAGGCCCTGCTGGACACGCTGGCACGCACGCGCGGGCGGCGCGCCGTGGTGGTCGGGGCGGGCTACATCGGTGTCGAGATGGCCGAGGCGATGATCAGGCGCGGCTACGAGGTGACGGTCGTCAACCGCGGCAGCGAGCCGATGTCCACGCTGGACCCCGACATGGGCCGCCTGGTGCACACGGCCATGGAGGGCCTGGGCATCACCATGGTCGACGACGCCGAGGTCACCAAGGTGCTCACGGGTGAGGACGGACGGGTGCGGGCGGTGGCGACCGAGGACGCCGAGTTCCCGGCGGACGTGGTCGTCCTCGGTATCGGCGTGCGCCCCGAGACCGCGCTCGCCGAGGCCGCCGGGCTGCCGCTGGGCGCCCACCGCGGCCTGCTCACCGACCTCGCGATGCGGGTGCGCGGGCAGGAGAACGTCTGGGCCGGCGGGGACTGCGTCGAGGTCCTGGACCTGGTCTCCGGCCAGGAGCGCCACATCGCGCTGGGCACCCACGCCAACAAGCACGGCCAGGTCATCGGCACCAACGTCGGCGGCGGCTACGCCACCTTCCCGGGCGTGGTCGGCACGGCGGTGAGCAAGGTGTGCGACCTGGAGATCGCGCGCACCGGACTGCGCGAGAAGGACGCCCGCCGCGCCGGCCTGCAGTTCGAGACGGTCACCGTCGAGTCGACCAACCGGGCGGGCTACTACCCCGGCGCCTCTCCCATGACGGTGAAGATGCTCGCCGAGCGCCGGACGGGCCGCCTGCTCGGCGTGCAGATCGTCGGCCGGGAGGGCGCGGGCAAACGGGTCGACATCGCGGCCGTGGCCCTGACCGCCGGCATGACGGTGGAGCAGATGACGGCCCTGGACCTCGGCTACGCCCCGCCGTTCAGCCCGGTGTGGGACCCGGTGCTGGTGGCGGCCCGCAAGGCCACGGCGGCGGTGAAGCGGGGCACGGTGTAGCGGGGGACGGGGTAGCGGGGGACGGGGTGCGGGCAAGGGGACGGGGTGACGAGCGCGGGACGCGCCCACGAGGGCGCGTCCCGCGGGGACGCTCAGGCCGACCCGTTGATCCGCTCGATCGCCTGCCGCGCGTGCTCGGCCGGCGCCCGCGAGGGCAGCGACGACACGGACGCGCTCGCGGGCACGGCGGCGGCCGGCTGCTCGCCGGCGGGCTTCGCGTGCGCCGCGGCCGGCCGCGCGGACCGCAGCCGGTGGCTCACCGCCTCGTCCAGCGTCACCGGCCGCTGCATCTGCGAGGCCAGCCGTCCGGCCTCCTGGCCCAGCCTGGCCACGTCCTCCCAGGGCAGACGGACCACGAGGGCGAGTTCCGCCTCGCCGTCGGGCAGGGCGTGCACCGCAGGAGTGACTCGGTCGTTCATCGCCTGTTCCTCACGTCGTCCCCGCGACCCGCCTTCCCCGTGCCGCGGGCGGTTGAGGAGACATACGCACGCGCGCGGGCCGCCGTTCACAGATTCGAGGAGCCCATCGGGGGCAGTACTTCCCTGTGGTCATCCCCGTTCATGACGTGAACCCGGTGCGGCGCACCCCGTGGGTGACGTACACGCTGGTCGCCGCGAACGTCCTCGTCTTCCTGTACACGCCCGGCCTCGCCGGTTCCGTGGCGGGCGACAGCAGCCTGTCGCAGCTGTGCCACCTGCAGGCGTTCCTCGACCACTACGCGGCGGTGCCGCGGGAGCTGATCCACCATCAGATGCCGCGGCTGGTGCCGACCGGCGACGTCGCGGTGGGCGCGCACGGCGCGGGCTGTGTGGTGGCCCCGCCGGCCTACGACAAGTCCCCGCCGGTGTCCGTGTTCACCGCGATGTTCCTGCACGGCAGCTGGCTGCACCTGCTGGGCAACATGCTGTTTCTGATGATCTTCGGCAACAACGTCGAGGACCGCATGGGGCACGTCCGGTTCACGCTGTTCTACCTGGTGTGCGGCTATGCGGCGTCGTACGGCTTCGCACTGTTCAACGCCGACTCCACCGACCCGCTGATCGGCGCGTCCGGGGCCATCGCGGGTGTCCTGGGCGCCTACCTCGTGCTGTATCCGAGAGCCAGGGTGTGGGTGCTCGTGCCGTTCCTGGTCTTCCTGCCGCTGAGGCTGCCGGCCTGGCTGGTGCTGGGCTTCTGGTTCGCGCTGCAGGCGGTGTACTCCTCCGGCGGGGGCGTCTCCGCCGCCGGCACCGTGGCGTACGCGGCACACGTGGTCGGCTTCGTCGTCGGCATGCTGCTCGCCTGGCCGCTCAAGCCGGGCACTCCCCCGCCGCCGGAACCGCCCGGCCTGCTCTTCGGCAGGCAGGCGCGGCCCCGGCAGACCTGGTGAGTCAGCGCGCCGTGTGCGTGTGGACGTACTCCACGAGCCGGGTGAGCGCGTCCGGGTCGGTGGACGGCATGACGCCGTGGCCGAGGTTGAACACGTGGCCCTCCAGGCCGGCCGCGGCGTCGAGGACCTCGCGGGTCTTCGCCTCGACGGCCTCCGTGGTGGCGAACAGCACCGTCGGGTCGAGGTTGCCCTGGAGCGCCTTGCCGGGGCCGACCCGCCGGGCGGCCTCGTCGAGGGGGACGCGCCAGTCGACGCCGACGACGTCCGCGCCGGCCTCGCCCATCAGCTTCAGCAGCTCGCCGGTGCCGACGCCGAAGTGGATGCGCGGGACGCCGTACCCGGCGACGGCGTCGAAGACCTTGGCGGAGGCGGGCATCACCGAGCGGCGGTAGTCGGCGGGGGCGAGCGCGCCGGCCCAGGAGTCGAAGAGCTGGACCGCGGAGGCGCCCGCCTCGATCTGCACCTTCAGGAAGGCGGCCGTGATGTCCGCGAGGCGGTCGAGCAGGTCGGCCCACAGCTCCGGGTCGCCGTACATCATCGCCTTGGCGTTCTCGTACGTGCGCGACGGGCCGCCCTCGACGAGGTAGCTCGCCAGGGTGAAGGGGGCGCCGGCGAATCCGATGAGCGGGGTCGGGCCGAGCTCGCGGGTCAGCAGGCCGATCGCCTCGGTGACGTAGGAGACGTCCTCGGGGGTCAGGTCGCGCAGCCGGGCGAGGTCGGCGCGGGTGCGGACCGGCTGCTCGACGACCGGGCCGACGCCGGGCTTGATGTCGAGGTCGAGGCCGATGGCCTTCAGCGGCACGACGATGTCGCTGAAGTAGATCGCCGCGTCCACGCCGTGCCGGCGCACCGGCTGCAGCGTGATCTCCGTGACCAGGTCGGGCCGCATGCAGGAATCGAGCATCCCGATGCCCTGGCGGACCTTGCGGTACTCCGGCAGGGAGCGCCCGGCCTGCCGCATGAACCACACCGGCGTGTGCGGCACGGGCTCGCGCCGGCAGGCCCTGAGGAAGGCGGAGTCGTACGTGGCTGTCGGCTGCGGGCGGGCCGCGGGGGTGTCGTTGGCACTCACGGGGAAAGTCTCGCACGACGTGGGGCCCGCCCCGTCGCCGCGGCCGGGCACCGAGCGGCCGGTCCGGCGTCGCGGGCCCGGGGTGTCTAGGCCCGCGCGGAGCCCCGGTTCCCTTTAACCTTCCCGCATGGCTGCGGCTCAGGAACGACTGTCGGACGGCGCTGGCGACATGGACGACGCGAAGGACACCGGGGATGCGGACCGGCATGCGAGCACCACGGCTCCGCCGGCCTTCCGGGCCGCGGTCGAGGCGCTGCGCGGCAGCCGGCTGCGCCCCCAGATCGAGGTGGAGCCGACCCGCGCGCCGCAGCGGCTGGCGCCGTTCGCGTACGCGCTGGAGGCCACGGTCGTCGACGGTGACCAGGACCTGGCCGACGGCCGGCTGGTGCTGCTGCACGAACCGGAGGGGCACGACGCCTGGCGGGGCGCCTTCCGGCTGGTGACGCTGGTGCGCGCGGAACTGGAGCCGGAGATGGCCGCCGACCCGCTGCTGCCCGAGGTGTGCTGGTCCTGGCTGACCGGCGCGCTGCAGGCGCGCGGGCTGGCGTGCGGCGAGCCCAGCGGCACGGTCACGCGGGCGAGTTCCCACTACTTCGGCGGGCTGGCGGAGCGCCCCGCCGCCTCGCAGATCGAGATCCGCGCCTCCTGGACGCCGCGCGAGGGCCTGGGCGGCGTCCCGGACACGGCCGGCCACCTCGCCGCCTGGTGCGATCTGCTCGCGCAGGTCGCGGGGCTGCCGCCGGCCGGGCCGGGCGACGCTTCGGTGGTGACGCTGCCACAGCGGCGCGGACCGCAGTCCCCCCACTGACCACGACGGTTCCCCCCGCCGACCACTACCTCCCCACCGACCACGACGGTCTCCCCGCTGACCACCCCTTTGCCCATCTCTTTGTCGATACGGCCACTTTCAGTCATAGGTGACCCCTCGAACGAACCGATTCGTTCACCGAACGATCGACAGCCTGTCCGAATTGCGCAGATTGTTACTCACTAAATCGTGATCTTTTTCTAAAGGCCCGGAGGTTTGGTGCCGAAGACGACTTTGACCTACAAAGCCGTCCCACCCCCCAGGAGGCCTGGTGTCCGTTCTCCTCGAGCAGCCCGCAAGCCTGGTCGCCTACCGCCCGAACAAGCCGACCGCCATGGTGGTCGTGGCCGACCCGCGCGTCCGCTCCACCGTCACCCGCCACCTGTGGGCGCTCGGTGTGCGCGACGTCATCGAGGCCTCGTCCGTCGCGGAGGCTCGTCCCCGCATCGGCAACCCCCGCGACATCTGTGTCGCCGACGTCCACCTGCCCGACGGCTCCGGCCTCACCCTCCTGTCGGAGACCCGCGCCGCGGGCTGGCCCAACGGACTCGCCCTCTCCGCCGCCGACGACATCGGCGCCGTACGCAACGCCCTCGCGGGCGGTGTGAAGGGCTACGTCGTCACCGGCACCCGTACCAACGTCGGGCTCCCCACCCGGCCGGGCGCCGCTCCCATCGGCGCGGCCGCCGCCCGTCTGCACCGCCGTCACCCGGGTGCCCCGAGCCACCCGGGCGGCTACCGCGAACTGTCCGGCCGCGAGGTCGAGGTGCTGCGACTGGTGGCGGAGGGCCAGTCGAACAAGGCGATCGGCGTCTCCATGGGCCTGTCCGCGCTGACCGTCAAGAGCCACCTCGCCCGCATCGCGCGCAAGCTCGGCACCGGCGACCGCGCCGGCATGGTCGCCGTGGCCCTGCGCACCGGCATCATCCACTGACCCCGACCGTCCGCACATCCACCGACCCCACCGTCCGCAGGCAGCGCGCACCCGTCCCCGACACCCACCCCGATCGTTCAGCGGCGTGAACCGGACCGGCCCCCGAGCCCCGTCCGCCCGCCCGTCCACGCCGTGAACCGGACGTTTCACCTTGCTGACCGGTTTACGACCCCCAGCCGCCCGTCGACGGAACGTTACGTCGGCGGGCGCTGTCCACACACAGATACCCTTGACAGGTGACCGACGCCCAAGAGACCGCAGCAGACATCTCACTGCGAACCACCGGAGGCGCCCCTCCGGACGACGGCGGATCTACTGACGACGGGGCGCCGATTCCATTGCTGGAGCCGCGCGAGGGCATTCCGCCCGTCATCGCCGACGAGGACGCGCTGGCCGAGGTGATCGCCGCCTTCGCCGCCGGCACCGGGCCGGTGGCCGTCGACGCCGAGCGCGCCTCCGGCTACCGGTACGGCCAGCGGGCCTACCTCGTCCAGCTGCGCCGCGAGGGCGCGGGGAGCGCGCTGGTGGACCCCGTGGCCTGCCCCGACCTCTCCGGTCTCGGCGAGGCGCTGGCCGACGCGGAATGGGTGCTGCACGCGGCCTCCCAGGACCTCCCGTGCCTGCGGGAGATAGGCATGATGCCGGCCCGGCTGTTCGACACCGAACTCGCGGGGCGCCTCGCCGGGTTCCCGCGGGTCGGGCTGGGCGCCATGGTCGAGGGCGTCCTCGGATTCGTCCTGGAGAAGGGGCACTCCGCCGTCGACTGGTCCACCCGCCCGCTGCCCGAGCCGTGGCTCCGGTACGCGGCGCTGGACGTCGAGCTCCTGGTGGACCTGCGCGACGCGCTGGAGAAGGAGCTGGACCGGCAGGGCAAGCTGGAGTGGGCCCTGCAGGAGTTCGACGCCATCGCGGCCGCGCCGCCCGCCGAGCCGCGCAAGGACCCCTGGCGCCGCACCTCCGGGATGCACAAGGTGCGCCGGCGCCGGCAGCTCGCCGTCGTGCGCGAGCTGTGGCAGACCCGGGACCGGATCGCCCAGCGGCGGGACGTCTCCCCGAGCAAGGTGCTGGGCGACGCCGCGATCGTCGAGGCGGCTCTCGCGATACCGGCCAACGTGCACGCGCTGGCCGCGCTGAACGGGTTCGGGCACCGCATGGGACGACGCCAGCTGGAGCAGTGGCAGGCGGCGGTGGACCGCGCCAAGGAACTCCCCGACGCGCAGCTGCCGCAGCCGGGCCAGCCGGTGACAGGACCCCCGCCGCCACGGGCCTGGGCCGACAAGGACCCGGCCGCCGCGGCACGGCTGTCGGCGGCGCGGGCCGCGGTGTCGGCGCTGGCGGAGCGGCTGAACATGCCGCAGGAGAACCTGATCACGCCGGACACGGTGCGGCGCGTGTGCTGGGAGCCGCCGCAGGTCGTGGACGCGGAGTCGGTGGCGGCCGCGCTCACCGGGCACGGCGCGCGGCCCTGGCAGGTCGAGCAGGTCACGCCGGCGCTGGTGACCGCCCTGTCCGCCTGACCGCCGCGCGGGTCCTCCGCCGCCGCCGACGTCGAGATCACGCCAAGATCCTGAAGATCCGGTCCGGCACGCGGAGGGGATCCCGGTCCGGCACGCGGAGGAAGGAGACACGGAAGCCGTCGACGGCCGCCCCCTCGCGGAGGTCGACGGCGGCGCCGTGGCGTCCGTTCGGGTGTGACCTTCGCCGCTCCAGCCGTTGGGGGTGTGCAGCAGTGTTACCCACAAGTAGCATAAGTCTGAGCGCGCGCTCAGCGTGCCGCAGCAGTGCCATCCCGCACCCTGGAGGAGAGCCATCGTGCCTCGTACTGTCAGGGACGTCGTGTTCGTCGACGGCGTCCGCACCCCCTTCGGCAAGGCGGGCCCGAAGGGCATCTACCACGAGACCCGCGCCGACGACCTGGTCGTGAAGGCGATCCGGGAGCTGCTGCGCCGCAACCCGGGCCTGGACCCGAAGAAGATCGACGAGGTCGCCATCGCCGCGACCACGCAGATCGGCGACCAGGGTCTGACGCTGGGCCGCACCGCCGGCATCCTCGCCGGCCTGCCCCAGTCGGTGCCCGGCTACTCCATCGACCGCATGTGCGCGGGCGCCCTGACCGCCGTGACGACCACGGCCGGCTCCATCGCGTTCGGCGCGTACGACGCCGTCATCGCCGGCGGTGTCGAGCACATGGGCCGCCACCCGATGGGCGAGGGCGTCGACCCCAACCCGCGGTTCGTCAGCGAGAAGCTGGTCGACGAGTCCGCCCTGTTCATGGGCATGACGGCGGAGAACCTGCACGACCGCTTCCCGCACATCACCAAGCTGCGCGCCGACGAGTACGCGGTCCGCTCGCAGGAGAAGGCCGCCAAGGCGTACGCCAACGGCAAGATCCAGGCCGACCTGGTCCCGATCTCCGTACGGCGCACCAGCCCCGAGGCCGGCGAGACGGGCTGGGGCCTGGTCACGGCCGACGAGCCGATGCGCCCGGGCACCACCCTGGAGAACCTGCAGAGCCTGAAGACGCCGTTCCGCGTGCACGGCCGGGTCACCGCGGGCAACGCGGCCGGTCTGAACGACGGCGCGACCGCCTCGATCATCGCCTCCGAGGACTTCGCCCGCGAGAACGGCCTGCCGGTCAAGATGCGCCTGGTCTCCTACGCCTTCGCGGGCGTCGAGCCGGAGGTCATGGGCTACGGCCCGATCCCGTCGACGGAGAAGGCCCTCGCCAAGGCGGGCCTGTCCATCGAGGACATCAACCTCTTCGAGATCAACGAGGCGTTCGCCGTCCAGGTCCTGGCCTTCCTCGACCACTACGGCATCGCCGACGACGACGAGCGCGTCAACCAGTACGGCGGCGCCATCGCCTTCGGCCACCCGCTCGCCTCCTCCGGCGTCCGCCTGATGACGCAGCTGGCCCGCCAGTTCGAGGAGCAGCCGCACGTCCGCTACGGCCTGACCACCATGTGCGTCGGCTTCGGCATGGGCGCGACGGTCATCTGGGAGAACCCGCACTTCGAGGGGGACAAGTGAGCACCACCGCCGAACTGCTCAAGGGCGCGGCCGAGCTGTTCCCGGACGAGGTCGTCACCAGTGCGCACGTGCGCCACTTCGACCTGCCCCTGAACGCGGGCCGTTTCGCGCTGATCACGCTCGACAACGGGCACGACCACACCAAGCCGACCACCCTCGGCCCGCAGTCGCTGGCGAACATCGACGCCGCCATCGACCAGGTCGAGAAGGAGGCCGCGGACGGCGAGATCGTCGGCGTCGGCGTGACCGGCAAGCCGTTCATCTTCGCCGTCGGCGCCGACCTCAAGGGCGTCGAGCTGCTCAAGCGGCACGAGGACGCGCTCGCCATCGGCAAGGGCGGCCACGACGTCTTCAAGCGGCTGTCGAAGCTGGCCGTCCCCACCTTCGCGTACTACAACGGCGCGGCCATGGGCGGCGGCGTGGAGATCGGCCTGCACTGCACCTACCGCACGGTGTCCGCGGCCCTCCCGGCGTTCTCGCTGCCCGAGGTCTTCCTCGGCCTGGTGCCCGGCTGGGGCGGCTGCACGCTGCTGCCGAACCTGATCGGCGCCGACAAGGCCGTGACGGTCATCATCGAGAACAGCCTCAACCAGAACAGGCAGCTCAAGGGCAAGCAGGTCCACGAGCTCGGGATCGCCGACGCGCTGTTCGAGGGCGCCGACTTCCTGGAGCAGTCGCTGATCTGGACGGCGTCCGTCCTCAAGGGCGAGATCGTCGTCGAGCGCCCGGTGATCGACCGCGGCGAGGCATGGGACCAGGCCGTCGCCAAGGGCCGCTTCGTCGCGGACTCCAAGGTGCACGGCGCGGCCCCGGCCGCCTACCGCGCCCTGGACATCATCGCCGCCGCCAAGAACGGCGACCTCCAGCAGGGCTACGACGCCGAGGACAAGGCGCTCGCCGACCTCATCATGGGCGGCGAACTGCGCGCCGGCATCTACGCGTTCAACCTGGTGCAGAAGCGCGGCAAGCGGCCGGCCGGCGCGCCGGACAAGTCGCTGGCCCGCCCGGTCACCAAGGTGGGCGTGGTCGGCGCCGGCCTGATGGCCAGCCAGCTCGCCCTGCTCTTCCTGCGCCGCCTGGAGGTGCCGGTCGTCCTGACCGACATCGACCAGGAGCGCGTCGACAAGGGTGTGGGCTACGTCCACGCCGAGATCGACAAGCTGCTCGCCAAGGGCCGCGTCAACCAGGACAAGGCCAACCGCCTGAAGGCCCTGGTCACCGGCGTGCTGGACAAGGCGGGGGGCTTCGCCGACGCGGACTTCGTCATCGAGGCCGTGTTCGAGGAGATCGGCGTCAAGCAGCAGGTGTTCGCGGAGGTCGAGGCGGTCGCCCCGGCGCACGCGATCTTCGCCACCAACACCTCCTCCCTCTCCGTCACGGAGATGGCGTCGAAGCTGAAGAACCCCGAGCGGGTCGTCGGCTTCCACTTCTTCAACCCGGTCGCGGTGCTCCCCCTCCTGGAGATCGTCCGGGGCGAGAAGACGGACGACGCCTCCCTGGCGACCGCGTTCGCGGTGGCCAAGAAGCTGAAGAAGACCGCGGTCCTGGTCAAGGACGCCCCGGCGTTCGTCGTCAACCGCATCCTGACCCGCTTCATGGGCGAGATCCAGAACGTCATCGACGAGGGCACCCCGGTCGAGGTCGCCGAGAAGGCGGTCGAGCCGCTGGGCCTGCCGATGTCTCCGCTCGTCCTCCTCGAACTGGTCGGCCCGGCGATCGGCCTGCACGTCTCCGAGACGCTCCACCGGGCGTTCCCGGACCGCTTCACGGTCTCCGAGAACCTCGCCGCCGTCGTCAAGGCGGGCAAGCGCGGCTTCTACGTCTACGACAGCGGCAAGCCGGAGCTGGACCCGGAGGTCGCCGCGCTGCTGAAGCAGGGCGACACGGTGCTGACCGAGGAGCAGGTCCGCGACCGCGTCCTGGACGCGGTGGCCCAGGAGATCGGCCTGATGCTCGACGAGGGCGTCGTCGCCGAGGCCCAGGACATCGACCTGTGCCTGATCACCGGCGCCGGCTGGCCCTTCCACCTGGGCGGCATCACGCCGTACCTGGACCGCGAGGGCGTCTCCGAGCGCGTCAACGGCAAGAAGTTCCTGGCCCCGGGCGTGGCGTCGGTCCCCGCGTAACCGCCGCACGCACCGAGGAGGGCCTCCGCCGCACGGCGGAGGCCCTCCTTCGTCTCCTCAGGCCTCCCGCCACGCCTCCAGCGCGAGGCCCGGCTCGTCCTTGCGGCGGGTGAGCAGCAGACTCCCGGTGGACGGGGACGACGTAGCCGCCACCACCCGGCCGTCCTCGTCCACGGCGGGCGACACCCCGGCGTCCTCGGGGAGCAGCGGCCCGGACTCCGCCCACCAGGCGCCGGCCGACTCCTGCTCGGTCGGGTACGCGGCGAAAGCCACCCGGCCGCTCGCCGAACGCTGGGCGAGCAACGTGCAGTCGTACCCGTCGAGTTCGCAGCGGACGGCCCGGACCGGGCCGGGGCCCGCGGAGGGCAGCAGGGCGGCCGGCTTGGAGCCGAGGCGCCAGGCGCACAGGTCGCCCGACTCGTCGGTGTAGAAGAGGGTCGTGTGCTCGGCGGAGGTCGCCAGCGCGTACAGGGTGCCCGGGCGGACCAGCGCCTCCAGCGCCTCCTGGAGGACCGGCTGCGCGCCCGGCTCCTCCTGCCGCCAGTGCAGGATGCCGCCGGGCACGGCCGCGTACAGCTCCACCCGCCCCGACTCCCCCGTCACCGCCGCCAACCCGTCCCGCACATCAGCGCCCTTGAGGTCCCGCCAGGGGTCCCAGCCGCCCTTCTCCTTCTGGGCGACCATGCTC
The DNA here is from genome assembly GCF_035656535.1 of Streptomyces sp. H51. Classification (NCBI taxonomy): domain Bacteria; kingdom Bacillati; phylum Actinomycetota; class Actinomycetes; order Kitasatosporales; family Streptomycetaceae; genus Streptomyces; species Streptomyces sp. H51. Next base: position 92,280 of record NZ_JAYMHD010000051.1, on the reverse strand, counting down.
ACCCCGCCTCCCCGGTTGCGGACGAAGAGGTGGCCCCGGCCCTGCGCGTCGACCGCCACGGCGGGCGTGCCGGTGACGGCGCCCTTCTTGTTGGGGTGGCCGACCGGGGCCCAGTCGAGGGCGGCCAGCCGCGGCCGGAAGTGGGTGGAGTGGACGAGGCCCGCCTCGCCGGACCCGGTGGGCCGCCACGAGACCAGGTGGGCGTACCGGTCGGGGCCCTGGCCGACGGCGCACGAGCCGAGCAGTTCCTGCTCGCCGCCGACTCTGCGGGCGGGCGACCAGGGGCCGCCGGGCGCCCGTTCCGCCCGGCACAGGACCGCGTCGCCCACGGACAGGTAGACACTGAGCCGGCCGTCACGGCCGCGCAGGAGCCAGTCGCCGTTCACCGGTTCACTCTAAGCGTGCGGCCTGCCGCGCGGTTGCGGTGGGGGCCGGGCGTTCGAACCGGCAGGCTGGACCCCGGCACCAACACGGGCCGCACGCCACCCCGGAAAGGGAAACCACGAAATGACCGACAAGCTGACCGTGAGCGTCCTCGGCACGGGCATCATGGGGGCCGCGATGGCCCGCAACCTCGTCCGGGCCGGCCATACCGTCCGGGTCTGGAACCGCACCCACGCCAAGGCCGAACCGCTCGCCGCCGACGGCGCGCAGGTCGCCGACAGCCCCGCCGAGGCGGTGCGGGGCGCAGACGTGGTGCTGACGATCCTGCACGACGGTCCGGCCGCCCTGGACGTGATGCGCGCCGCCGCCGAGGCGCTGCGGCCCGGCACCGCCTGGGTCCAGTCGACCACCGCCGGGATCGAGGCGACCGGCGAACTGGCCGCGTTCGCCCGCGAGTACGGCCTGGCCTTCTACGACGCCCCGGTGCTCGGCACCCGCCAGCCCGCGGAGGCAGGCCAGTTGACCGTGCTGGCGGCCGGGCCCGCCGACGGGCGGGCGGCGGTGCAACCGGTGTTCGACGCGGTGGGCGCCCGCACGGTGTGGACCGGCGAGGACGGCGCGGACGGCAGCGCCTCCCGGCTGAAGCTGGTCGCCAACAGCTGGGTGCTCGCGGCCACCACGGCGGCCGGCGAGGTGCTGGCGCTGGCGCAGGCCCTCGACGTCGACCCGCAGCAGTTCTTCGACCTGATCGCCGACGGCCCCCTCGACATGGGCTACCTGCGCGCCAAGACCAACCTGGTGCTGAACGACCAGCTGACCCCCGCCCAGTTCGCGGTGGTCACCGCGGCCAAGGACGCGCGGCTGATCGTCGAGGCGGGGCGGCAGAACGGCGTACGGCTGGACGTGGCCGCCGCCGGCGCCGAACGCCTGGAGCGCGCCGCAGCGCAGGGCCACGGCGACGAGGACATGATGGCGGCGTACTTCGCCAGCTTCGACGGGGACTGAGGAGGTCCGTGTCACCCTTGCCGCATGGACGCGGAACTCCCCCTGCTCGTGATCGTCGACGGCGCGAACGTGGTCGGGTCGGTGCCCGACGGCTGGTGGCGGGACCGGCGGGGAGCCGCGGAACGTCTGCGGGACCGGCTGGCGTCGGACGGCCTGCCGGGCCGCTCCGGCCCGCTGGAACTGGTCCTCGTGGTCGAGGGCGCGGCACGGGGCGTACAGGCCGTACCGGGCGTGCGGGTCGAGTCCGCGCCGGGCAGCGGCGACGACCACATCGTCGCCCTGACCGCCCGGGCCGCCGACCGCCCGGTCCTGGTCGTCACGGCAGACCGCGAACTGCGCCGCAGGGTCACCGAACTGGGCGCCGAAGTCACCGGCCCCCGCTCGGTCCGCCCGGCCTAGTAGTGGCCGGCCCTGCCCGCCCAGGCCGGAGGGAACACTTCACATCATGGCCTGAGCTTCCACGAGCGACCGCTGCACGTCTGCCGCCAGGTCCCGGAGACGTCCGGTCCGCACGCCCTCGTGTTCCATCCACTCGTCGAAACGCGGACGCAGGTGCCGCACCATGCCCATTCCGTGGCGACGCAGCACCGAGCAATTGATCGAGATCTCCTCCTGCACCTCTCTTCGGAGATCATCGGTCCAGCCCTGCGTCCGGTCGTCCTCGCCCAGAGGAGCTCTGAGAGCGGCCACCGCTTCATCGAGGACCGCGAGCAAGCTCATGGCATCTCCCAAAGGTCGCAGAGGGCCGTCTCCGTCTCGACGACGACCCACAGGAACCAACCCCAACCAAAACACCCCAAGCCATCCGCTCGTTGCCCGTGGGCAAGCAGAACATGGCCACCAGTTCCTGTAAGCCCTCAACGGCGAAAGCCGCCGAAGGAGTCCGAAGGCTTGGAGCCAAGAGCACCGCGCGCGATCACTCTTACTCGCGCGACAACTCCGATCTTGCGGTAGACGATCTCCTGCCGTCCGTCGATGAACTTGGCCTCGCGGCTCAGCAGAACTGCCACGCTGTTGCCCGCACCCTCGGCGACCTCCTTCGGGTCCACCCACCCCGGAGAGTTGAGGCAGGTCGACAGCGCCGAGTGCCGGAGGTCATACGGGGCGGGCCGTGAGCGGTGAGGCGACCGCGGCCTGCGGGAGCGCCGGCGCACGGGCCTCCCGCCGGACGCAGCAGCCCCTTTGACACGAGTGAGCTTTCTGGGCTTTGCGGCCACGGTGGCACTTGCGGCGTTGACGCAAGGGCCGCTTCTTCTCACCGGGGCGGCAGCAACGGCGCCAGGAAGCGGCTCGGCTCACCGTGCCAGGTGATCGCGAGTGCGTCACGGGCGCGGGTCGCTGCGACGAAGAGGAGCGAGCGCGCTCGGTGCAGTTCTCGTTCATACCGGCTCGGGTCCGTGTGTTCCCAGGCGTCCACGGAGGCGCGGGGGACGAGCCCCTCGGCCACCCCGGCGATGATCAGACAGCGGTACTCCAGTCCCTTGAAGCGGTACATGGTGCCGATGTGGACGCCCTGGTCGCCGCGCGGCCCCTCCGCCGTGATCTCCGTCGGCGTGATGCCGCGTCGGGCGAGGCGGTCGGCGAGCTGGGTGACCATGTCGTTGGTCGGGACACAGATGGCGGTGGACTCACGGGGCACGTCGTGCCAGGCCCGCAGTTGCTCCACGACGAGGTCCATCTCCTCGTCCCAGCTCCGCGCACCGCGCAGCGACGGGGTCAGGCCGTGGAGGACCGAGCGGTACCCGGCGAGGGTGTCGGCGCCGCCGTCGAGGTCGTCGTAGTCGGCGTCGCCCAGTACGCGGATCGCGTCGCGGAGGATCTCCCTGGTCGTGCGGTAGCTGAGTGTCAGCCGGGAGGAGCGGCCGCGGATGTGGACGCCGAGGCTGCCGAGGGTGACCTGGTTGTCGTAGATCCGTTGGTGCGTGTCGCCGACGAGGAAGATGTCGTCGGGTGCGGTCGGCGCCATGGCGCGCAGCATCTTCCAGTGGGCGGCGCTGAGGTCCTGGGCCTCGTCGACCACGATGTGCCGGTACCGGTAGCGCAGCCAGGCGCCGGAGCCGGCCTCCACGTGGAGGTTGTCCAGGCCGCCCCGCTCCTCGCGTTCCTCCGAGATCCTGTCGATCCTGGCCTTGCGGGCCATCTCCAGCCGCGCGGCCCGCTCCGCGACCTGGCGGTGGGTCTCCAGTCCCTTGGTCTCGAGCCGCTGGGTGAAGCGTTCGGCGAGCTGCCAGATGCCGGCGCGCTCGGCGCGGGTGACGCTGCGTCCCCGGCCGGCGCGGCGGGCGGTGAAGTAGTCGCTCCTGGAGGTCACGGCCTGGCCGAGGATGACCTGGTTCCACTCGTCGCTGAGGAACTCGGCGCTCCAGCGGTTCTCCCCCGCCTCCACCAGCAGCTCCCGCCACTCGCGGAGTGCCGCCGCGTCGTCGATGCGCCGTTTGGCGTTGCCCGGGTCGGCTTCGCTGACGATCCGGGTGGCGAGCTGGTCGACGTGGGCGATGTCGACCCGGGCCAGTACCTCCGGGCCGCCGAGCGAGAGGAGTCGGGCCCGCAGGTCGGCGGCGAGGTTCCGGTTGAAAGTGGTGAACAGGACGGGCTTGTTGCGGCCGGGAGGCAGATGGCGCACCAGATGGCACACGCGGTGGAGGGCGACGATCGTCTTGCCCGTCCCCGGCCCGCCGCCGACCCGGGCCGGGCCCGAGTAGCGCCGGTGGACCAGCTTCTCCTGAGTGGGGTGGAGGAAGATCTTCCAGCGCCCGAAGTCGCCTTCCTCCAGGATGCTCTGCAGGGATTCGTCGTCGGTGATCACCACGGTCTGGGAGCGGTCGACGGCCGCCTGCCAGTCGTCGGTGTCCAGGTTCTCGTCCGGCTCAATCACGGCGACGGGCGCGGTGACCTGTTCCATGACCGCGTCGTACGGAACGCCGTCGCGCAGCCGGAGGAGTACCTCCCCGGTGTGCCGGGGCGCGTACTCGGCGAGGCCGAGCAGTTCGTCGTCCGTGGTGAGCTTCCGGACGATCGGGATGAGCGGCTGGGCGACGCCGAGGTCCGCGAGCTGCTCGTCGCTGTACGCGGCGAAGAGGGGCTGCCCCGGCTGCCCCGGCCGGACCGGTTCCACAGCGGGGACGGGGGCGGTGGCGGGCGTCGGGGCCGGGGCGGGAGCGGCGGGCGGCGTGAGTTCGCGGCGGAGCACGCTCTCCTCGACGACCTGGAGGTCGACGTACTCGATGGCGCCCGTGATGTGGTTGATGCCGTAGTTGAACCGGTCGAGGTTCTTGTGGACGTGGCTGCGGTGCTTGACCGAGACGAGGAGCCAGTCGTCACCGCCCAGGCGGATCATCAGGGCTCGCCACTCGCGGTTGACGCGTGCCGACCAGAGCCGGTCGTGGCCTTCCAGTTGCTTGAGGTCGAACCCGCCGGCGTCCGGGTTGCGGCGGAAGTCGTGCTGGAACTTGTAGAAGGCCCCGAGGACCGCACGGTCCAGTCTGACGATTTCCTTGTCGGCCTTGTCGAGCAGGCGCAGGGTCACGCCCGTTCTCGGCGCGCCGGTGACCGTCATCGCTCGTTCTCCTCGTTCTCGTCCGTCGCCCGGTCGGCGTCGGCGTCCGTGTCACCGCTCACCAGCCCGGCGAGTTCGTCGGCGTCCCATTCCGCCGCGGTGCGGACCCGCCAGCCCGCCTCCCGGTAGGCCTGGTCCCGTTGTTCGGCGTCGATGTCGCGTTTGCTTCCCGGGTCCGGACGGTGCGCGAGGACGACGCCGACACGCCGGGCGGGCCAGGCCAGTTCGGCGGGCCAGGCGGCCGTTCCCAGTTCGTAGCCGGCCTCCGGGGCGGGCAGGCCGCGGTCGGCGAGGGTCCGGGCGAGAGCGGGCAGGCCGGGATCGTCGACGAGGAACTCGATGACCTCGTCCCAGGCGGGGTCGCGCACGGCCGCGGGGGTCTCCTCGGCGGGTCGCCGGTCCGCCGCCGGCTCCTGTCCGTCCGCCGTGGGTTCGTGCGCCCGCCGCTGGGAGGTGAGCCATCCGGTTCCGCCGGTGACCGCCAACTCGGCCGGGTCGAATCCGGGCAGCATGGCGGTGGTGAGCTGGACCCCGTCCCCCTCGCCCGCGTCGAGGAACTGGAGCAGATTGCTCCAGTAGAGCCATGCCTGCCAGCGCCTGCGGTGGGCGGCTTCGTCGGCGGTGACCGTGTCCGCGCTGTCGTCGAGGACGGTCAGAGCCGTCCAGACCGCCAGGGTCTGTCCCCTGCGCAGGTCGAGCGCGATGGTGAGCGGGCACCCGGAGGCGTCCCGGGTCGCCATGACCTGCACGGCGCCCTGTCCCTTGGCCAGTCGCCGCCCGTGCAGCGCCTCGCCGATCCTCAGTCCGATCTCCGCGCCGTCGGCCAAGGCCCTGCTGGTCGCCGACACGGCGGCGAAGCCCGCGAGGGCGCTCTGGGTGCGGCGCCGCCACGCGTCGGGGTCCGGATCGGTGAGGTAGCCGATCAGTGTCTCGACCGGGTTGGCCCACACCAGGCGCGGCAGGTCACGGGTGTCCCCGGCGTGCACGCGCCGGTGAACGTCCATGGCCATCTTCTGCGCGGTGTTCGGGTACGGCTTCCACACGGGGTCGGCATGCGGCCTGGTCTGTCCCGCCCAGGTCTGCACGTCGTCCCAGGTGAGCTGGAACACCTGCCAGCCCTCCGCGCGCAGCCGGGTGCGCTTGGCCGCGTCCGTCTCGGCGACGACGTGCTCGGTGCTCGCGTGGTAGCGGTAGCCGTCGAGGTAGACGGCGATGCGGCGATCGTCGTCGGTGCTGCGGAAGACCACGTCCGGCCGGGTGAAGCCGAGCGGGGTCTGGGTCTCCATCTGCCAGCCGCGGACGGTTCCGTCGGGCGCGGTGAAACGCAGGGTCGTGTCCCTGGTGCCGTCGGCGGTGAGCGCGGTGCGGACGCTGACCTCGTCCGTCCGCTCGGCCCATTCGAGCAGCCCGCGCCGGAAGAGCGCCTCCAGTTCGCTCTCCACCTGGTGCACCAGGGTGATGTCGCGGGTGGTGGCGACCGGTACGACGCTCCACCGGTCTGGGGTGCGGCCGAACAGGTCGCCGAGCATGTCGAGGGCGTGCTCGCGGGAGACGAGTCCGTACTCGTTGTCGGTGACGTGCCGCAGCAGGCAGCGGTGGCAGGCGGGCCGGCCCTGTCCGACGCACACGCAGGTCTCGATCACCCGGCGCGCCTCCTCCAGGACGCCCTTGAGGCCGTCCCGGCCGGCGAGGCGGTGCAGGTAGCCGGTACCGCCGGGCAGCGTGTCGTACAGCACGAGGAAGTGGCGGCGGTGCGCGCTCTCGCCGCGTTCCTCGGGCATGGAGTCGGTGACGACCTCGAGGTGGTCGGGGTCGCCGCCGTAGGCGCGGGCGATGCCGGCCAGCAGCAGCGCCTTGAAGGAGGCGAGCCGTTCCCGGGTGTGCGCGGTGACGGCGGGGATGAGGATGCGCAGTGCGTCGGTGCGCAGCTCGTGGGCGAGCAGCACCCGTTCGCCGCGTCGTGCGGTGTCGGCTGCGGCGCGCCGCCTGCGGCACCAGGGCCGGTGGTACTTGCCGTACGCGGCCGGGTCGCCGGAGTCGTGCGCGGCGGGCCCGCCGTCGGGGTCGGCGAAGCCGCACGCGTCGCAGACCCAGAAGGGGTTGAGGCGGACCTCCTGTCCGGCGAAGGCCGTGTCCGTCCCGCCGTCCACCCGGACGGCTCCGGCGTTGATGTGGCGGATGTGCGCCTGGCGGGTGAACTCCCAGCCGAAGGTGGCGTGTTCGTGTTTCCACGCCTGTTCGACGTCGCCCGCGTCGATGTCCACGGCCGGGACGACGGTGTAGTGCCGCTCGTCCCGGTCGTCGCGGTCGTCGCGCACGCGGACGTCGTCGCGTTCGTCCCGGGACGTGACGCGGCGTGGCACGAGGACCTTGTGCAGGCAGCCGACGTCTCCGATGGCCGCGGACCGGCAGCGGGGGCAGGGCGAGGAGTCGTCCTCGGCGCGGTGGGTGCGGACGTGTCCGCAGTCGGGGCAGACGCGCCACCATGTCCAGGCCGGGCGGCCGGGGCTGCCGATGTCCAGTCCGGTGATCCGGTGCTTGTAGCCCTGGGCGTAGTAGTGGTTGCCGGGGGCGAACTCGGTCAGGGCGAGGCGGGCGGGACGGCTGTGGCGGAGGGTCTTGCTGTGGTGCTCGCGGGTGCCGTCGTCGCTCTTCTCCGCCCAGGTGAGGGTGGCCTCCAGTTCGGTGGCCGAGTCGATGAGGCTGTAGTTGGGCAGCAGGCCGAGGTCGACGAGTGCGCCGTGCGCGGTGGTGCGGGCCATCTCGCGGGCGACGCGTCCCACGTCGCGCCGCTCGGCGCGCAGTTCGCGCCCCTGCCGTTCGTGGTCGGGGTCGCCGGCGACGAGCAGTCCGTGGGCCCGGTCGATGGCCTCGGTACGGCGCTGGAGGTCGGCGCGGCGTTCCTCCCAGCGCCGGCACGCCGCGTCCAGGGCGCCTTTGAGGCCGTCCTTGCCGGGGTCGGTCGCGTAGGTGACGAGGGCGGCACGGGCCTGCGGGCTGACGCCGGTGCCGCGGCTTTCGTCGTACGGCGGGAACAGGTCCAGGAAGTCCGCCACGAGCCGCCCGCCGTCGGCGAGCGCGGCCTCGGCGAACTCGGCCTGCCAGGCGGAGGCTCCGAACAGTTCGGTGGCGCGCCCGGGCAGCGGCCGCAGGGGCGTCCCGTCGGGGGCGGCCAGCCGGCCGGCGCCCGCGAGGTCGAGGAGGTGGGCCAGGTACTGGCGGCGCAGGATCTCCACCGCCGACAGGTAGCAGCCGGGCGGCAGGACGTCCCCGGCGATCATGAGGCGGGGTTCTTCGAGGTAGTAGCGGTCGCGCGGACCGCGGTCGACCATGGTGAGCAGGTAGGCGTTGCCGGTGGAGCGGCCCGCCCGGCCCACGCGCTGGATGTAGTTGGCCGGTCCCTTGGGCAGCGAGGCGAGGACGACGGCCGACAGGTCGCCGACGTCGATGCCGAGTTCGAGGGTGGGGGTGCAGGACAGTACCTGCGGGTTGGCGTAGTGGACGTCGGTGCCCTCGCGGAATGCCTTCTCGACGGCTTCGCGTCTGGCGCGGCTGAGGGTGCCGGTGTGTTCGGCGGTGTTGATGGTGAAGACGCCAGCCTCGCGGTACATGCGCCGGTAGAAGTCGTCGGTGAAGTCCCGTTGCCGCAGGCCGCTGTCCAGGTCGCGGCCGGTCCCCAGGGTTCCTCCGCACCGGTAGCGGGGGCAGGGCTGTCCGTGCCACTGGTCGGCGTGGTCGGGGTGGATGGTCTGTTCCCAGAAGCAGCGCGGGCAGTGCGCGGTGGCGTCGGGCAGGACGTCGTCGGCGAGTCTGCGGACCTGGATGTGGCCGGGCTGGAGTCCGTAGACGCGGGTTGCGCCGTCGAGCGCGGTGCGCACGGAGAGGATTCCGGTGTCGGCGAGTGCGGGCAGCAGCCGGGCCAGGAAGTGAGCGGCGGCCTCCCGGCGCAGGCCGAGGGCGCGTACGACCCAGTCCTGGTACCAGCCGAGCCGGCCGGTGAGCACGTCGAAGTCGTCGCTGCCCTGCTTGGGGCCGCCGAGCAGGAAGGCGGGCGCGGAGACGCCGGGGGGAAAGGCCGGCATGCCGGTCTCGCGCCCGCCCCAGATCGCCCACCGGCGCACCCCGGCCTGGTCGAGCCAGGGGTCCAGCCAGGCGTGCCGGACGGCGCCCCGGATGCGCAGCCGTTCCAGCAGGCCCTTGACGAAGCCGAGGTACCGGTCGGGTCCGGGCGCGGACCCGTCGGGCAGGGCGATCTCCCCCGGGGTGGTGAGCAGCAATTCCCGGACGAGGTCCGCCACGGCGTCGGGATCCGGGAGGGGCACGTCGGCGGCGACGGTACGGGTGAACTCCAGGGTGCGGCCCTGCCGGGAGCGCAGGCCGAACTCCATGACGGTGGCGAACGCCAGGCGTTGCGCGATCAGTTCCCAGGTGGCCTTCGAGCCGCGGCTGCGGCCGGAGAGCAGGGTGTCCACGCCGCGGATCAGGTGCAGGTCCGGCGGGATGACGGCGGCCTGTACCGCCTTGCTGTCGACGACGTCTGCGATCAGGTCGGCGGCCAGGTCGTTGAGGGTGATGGGTTCGTCCTCGTCGATGCGGCTGGCGAGCAGGGCGCGAAGCGAGAACGTGTACGAGCGGCTGGCGACGTATCCGGCACGGTGGGCGGCGTCCTGGACGGAGTCGTTGAAGAGGAGGGTCTTGTTCTCGCCGAGGTTCTTGTCGAGTTCGCCGCCGGTGAAGAGCTGGGTGATGGAGGCGGCGGCGAGTGCGGCGAGGCCGGTGCCGAGGTAGCGGATGGCGTTGAAGGTGCGGCAGGCGGGGCACTGGTCGCGTTCGGCGGCCCGGTCGCCGTCGAGGTCGACGTGGACGAACGCGGCGTTGTGCCGGGGCCTGGGGCGGCGCGGGCTTCCCTCGCCCGTCGCGGGGGTGAAGTCGGTCTCGGGCGACAGGGGGCGCAGCCGTCCGCCGGTGCCTTCCAGGACCATGACGGCGGGCCCGCCGCGCCGGCGTTCCTCCCCGGCCGCGAAGGCGGCCTCGTGCACTTCCTGCGGGGTCGCGGCGATCATGTTGCGCACCCGGCGCTTGTCGCGGCTCATGGAGGCACGGCGGATCTTCGTGGCGGTCAGGTCGAGTTCGGCCGGGTCGACCTCGGGTGAGTAGGCGGCCCAGCCGGAGCGTCCGCACTCGCGGCAGAACACGGCGGGCAGGAAGATCTCGGCGGGCGGCGGGGCGCTGTCGCCGGCCGGTACGGCGGCCTGCTCGGCGGCGCCGAGCGGTACGGCGGGGCCCTCCCCGTCGTACGGGGACGGCCGGGCGGCCGGGCCCTGGTCCTTGCGGGCGAGTACGCCGCCGGGGGCCACCCGTTCGTCGTCCCAGCGGAACTCGGCGCGGGCCGCGCTGATGCCCCGCAGCACGCGGGCGACCGAGCGCACCCAGTGGTGGACCTCAACGGACAGCAGCGGCCGCCCGGGGTGTTCCGGGTCGCGGGCGTACGACAGGAGGGCGACGTAGCGGGCGAGGGCCTGGGCCGCGAGGCGCGGCCGGAGCTGCACGGCCATGCCCCAGTGGTAGGCGTAGCGGGGCAGCACCTCGGTGATCTCGGCGAGGGTCTTGGGAGCGCCGTCGAGGATCTCCAGGACGGCGGCGGTGAGCCGGTGGCGGCGCAGGACGGCCCCGAGTTCCTCGGGGCTCGGCCCGCTCAGCCCGGTGAACGCGGTGACGAGGTCGTCCATGGCGCCCGGGTCGCGGGTGGGGTCGCCGAGGCCGACGACCTCCTGCGGCGGCGGGAACGGCAGGGAGAAGTCGCTCTCGCCGGTGAAGTCCTTGGTGGAGCACCGGTCCTCGCCGACGACCGCCTCGGGCGGGAAGGGCACGCCGAAGACCTGCTCGGCGACCTCCAGCATGCCGGGCCGGCCACCCGGCCGTCCGGCCGCGCTCCGCCCGTCCGCGCCGGGACCGTTCTCGCCGGGGCCGTTCTCGCCGAGGGTGGCCGACGTGGCGACGGGGCAGACCGGCCCCAGCGGCCGACCGGGCCGCGCGAGCCCGGTGACCGATCCGAGCCGGCGCAGCAGCATGGCGACGTCCGTGCCCTGGGCGCCGTCGTAGGTGTGGAACTCGTCGAGGACGACGTACGCGAGCGCGGAGTCCTGCCACAGCCGCTGGTCCTCGGGCCGCTGGAGGAGCAGGTCGAGCATCTTGTAGTTGGTGATCAGGATGTCCGGCCGGGTGCGCCGGATCTCGTCCCGGTCGACGGCGATGGCGGGGTTGGCCCGCTTGAACTCCTGGGAGGGCGTGTCGCCGATGTAGAGCGCCACGCGGACGCCGGCGTCGCGCAGCCGGGTGTCCTTGGCGTCGTCGAGCCGCCGGCCGATCCGCTGGGCCTGGTCGGTGGCGAGCGCGTTCATGGGGTAGAGCAGGACCGCCTTGACGCCGTCCCGGCCCGCCTCGCGTTCCCGCAGGCAGTGGTCGAGGATCGGGACCAGGAACGACTCGGTCTTCCCGGACCCGGTGCCGGTGGTGACGAGGGTGGGCCGCGCCGGACCGTGCAGCGTGGACAGCCGTTCCCACGCCTGCTCCTGATGCCGGTACGGGGTGAAGCCGGGATCGCGGGGCCACCAGGTCAGGTGCCGCTGCCAGTCCTCGCCCTCGGCGCTGCGGAACGGGGTGCGGATACGGAGGTAGGGGCCGCGGAAGATGCCGTCCTCGGCGTCGCCGAGGAAGTTCTCCAGGGCGCGGCGGGTGCTCTCGTCGGCCAGCGCGTACGTCGTCGCGAGGTACTGGCTCAGGCTGGCCCGTACCTGGTCGGCGGCGAGGGTGGGACGCACGCGTGGTCCTCCTTTGTACTTGTGGTGCTGGTGGGGCTGTGTCGCCCTGGGGCTGGTGTGAACCGGACGGGGCCGGGGCGCCCGTTCACCGGCCCCTACGGTATCGGGGGTGGCCCGGCGGGCTTCCGTGCGGCTCAGATGCCGAGCTTCCGCCCGATGTGGGCGATGTGGACCAGCCGGGTCTCTTTCACGAACAGGAAGTGCACCCGTCCCTCGTCGGGGGTGAAGCGGAGGTGGGTGTCGAAGTACTGCGGCGTTCCGTCCAGGTCGGTGAAGAGGCAGTGGTCGCGCTTGCGGCCCTGGCGCTCCGGCGTCACCACCGACCCCCACTGGGGCCCGTCGGGCTGGGTCACGGAGTCCCAGACCCGGACCGCGTGGTCCATTTCGGCGAGCCGCTTGCGGACGGGGCGGACCCAGGACTGCTTCAGCTCCCGCACCTGCGCTTCCACGTGGGGCAGGAACCTGAGGTGGGGGAAGAGGCCGGCACACCGTTCCCACAGCTCTGCGCCGGTGCGGATGGCCTCCAGGCCGTCGCGCACGGCGGCTTTGGCCTCCTCGCGGATCCAGCGCAGATGGGGGGCGACGTGGTCGGTGCCGGCGGCGTGTCTGACCTCGACCTCGGTGAGTACGGAGCCGGATTCCTCGTCGTCCATCAACTGTTCCTGGACCAGGGTGATCCGGTCCGCGTTCCAGCGGGGTTCCAGGGGCAGGGAGACGCCGATCCCGCCCAGCAGGTAGGCGTAGCCCAGTCCTCGCACCGGTTCGCCGTCGTGATGGAACGCGATGTCGGAGTAGGTCTCGCCGTCGGGGAAGACGGCGTCGTAGGGCGACCTGTCCTCGAGCCTCTTCAGCAGCACCCGCAGTTCCTCGATCCCCGGGGTCGCCATCCACTTGCCGATGGGGTGCCCCTGAGCGAGCTGTAACGCCATCAGGGAGGTCGCGTGGGTGACGAGCGCGGTGCCCTGCCGGTCCTCCTTGGCGATGGCGAGGACGGCCTCGACCATCTTGGTCATGGCCTGGTTGACGCGGTCCGGATCGGCCTCCGTCTCACAGGATTTCTCGTTCAGGAACAGGTGCGGCACGTCTCCCCCTCCGTGACGGTGTGCGCTCTGCCCTCCCCGGGCGGTGTCAGCCGATGAGCTGGTCGAGCGTGTTCTCGAACTCGTCGAAGAATCCGGCGGGCCACTGGTCGAGCTTGCCGCCCGGGTTGACCCGCGGACTGATGACCTCCGCCCCGGTGCCGTCGCCGCGGAAGTAGTGGAACACCGTCTGTTCGGGGGCGATGCGTCCCTGTTTGACGGCGAGCCGTATGCCGTTGACGACGTGGTCGCTGTGCGTCTCCATGATCACCTGCGCGCCCTGTGCGGCGGCCGCGGCGGCGAGTTCCGCCATCCGGGTCTGCCCGTGGGGGTGGAGATGCGCCTCCGGGTTCTCCAGGAGGACCAGGGAGCCGGGGCGGGCGCTGAGGCAGGCGACCACGACCGGCAGGACGTAGGTGAGGCCGAAGCCGACGTTGCCGGGGCGACGGCGCTTGGTGCGGCCGAGCAGGCCCTCGAATTCGTACGAGAGGCGTACCGCGTCGGCCCCCTCGAAGAGGTCTGTCTGGATGTGCACGCCGGGGCACAGATCGCCCATCCAGGCGGCAACCTGGTCGCGCAGCAGATCGGACTCGGCACCCGGATGCCGCAGCCGCCCGGCGGGGACCGGATTCCCCGCGTGATGACGGAGGAAGTTGACGGTGTGTTCACCCCGTACGCCGAGGAAGCCGCGGCCGATGACGGCGTGATGGTCACGCGGGTAGAACTCGCTGGGCGAGATCCGTTCGGCGTGCAGGTACTGGAAGGGAGCGGTGAGGAACGACGGTTTGACGGCCTCGGGCCCGGCGGGGGCGGCAGCCCCCTCCGAGGTGGCCGGCAGATCCACGTGAGAAAGCGGCAGCAGGTTCTGTTCGGCCTCGTACTCGACGAGCCAGGTGTAGTGATACGGCCCCTCGTCGACGCCGATGCCGATCAGGGGTTCGTCACCTCCCGGGAAGTCCTCGTGCAGGACGTCTTCTCCGGTGCCGAGGCCGACGAGTTCGCCGTTGAGCAGGAAGCCCTGGTTGGCGACGCCGAGACGGAGTCCGGACCGTCGAGCCTCGGGCAGGTACTCGGAGACCGCGAGGCTGCCCGCCGTGTACGACTGCCGCAGCAGGGCGATCGATTGCAGGATGCTGCTCTTGCCGGACGAATTGAGGCCGGTGAGCAGGGTGAGGGCACCGAGCGGTAACTCCAGGTGCTGGAACGCCTTGAAGTTGTGCAGTGTCAGACGGTCAATCACTGTTCAGCCACCCCTCGGAACAGCCGTGCCATGTACTGGAATCTCGTGCGGATCTTCGCCGGCGTCCCGGTGCCGATGGAGATCGACCGGTCGAAGTCCCAGTCGTCCATGAGCGCGAAGAACCCGTCGTGCACCCTGGCCGGAGACGCTACCAGCCTGGCCCTCTCGTGATCGTCGAGCAGTGCGAGATGGACGGAGATCGTCTCGAAGAGGGCCTTGTTGATGACCGGGGAACTGCGTTTCCCACCACGCCACTTGCGGAAGGCGTGCTCGCCGAACAGCTCCTCCGCGCACCGCATGGCCACCCGGAACTCCCGGGTCAGCTGCTCCCGCCGCTCCTCGGTGAGGTTGTTGACCCGGTACATCGCGGCGGTCAGGAAGCCGTCGAAGTCCTTCTCGGTGTGCTCGGCCGGATTGCTCAGGCGGAAGGCGAGGAAGCGCAGCACCATCTCCCGGTCGGCCATCCGCTCGTTGGACACGCTCCACCGGGTGGCCTCGCCGAACGACGGGTCCTCGGCGAGGTCCGCGAGGAACTCCCGGACCGGCCCCCGCACCAGCGCGTGCCGCAGCTCCTGCTGCGTCAGCGGCATGCCGGTGGTGTTGATCCGGGAGAACACGTTGTGCTTGACGGCCTCCGGGGTGCCCTGCTGCATGATGTGGACGGTGAGCTGGGTCTCGCGCAGCCGGATCTTCAGCCGCCCGGTCAGGTCCTGGTACGTACTGCCGTCGAAGTCCGAGAGGTAGTCCAGGCCCCGGAGGGTCAGGGGGCCGAGGCCGGTGAGCCTGGGCTCCATGAAGCGGGCGATCGCGGTGAGCCGCTGGACGCCGTCCACCACGGCCCACTTGTCCTCGTCGTCCTGGGCCATGTGGAAGTTGGAGATCGGGATGCGCAGCAGCAGCGACTCGATCAGACGGCTCTGCGCCCGGTCGCTCCAGATCCCGGCCCGGCGCTGGAAGTCCGGCGCGAGGTCGATCATGCCCTCCCGCAGCCGGGACAGCAGCAGGTCCACGGTGGTGGTCTCCGTGTGGATCCTGATGCTGTCGGGACGGAACGGCGCGGAGATGCCGTCCGCGTCGCGGTAGGACTCGTCCTCGTCGTCGGAGGGGAGCTCCAGCTCGACGCCGGTCGGCCGGCCGTCGGACCCGATCTCCAAGGCCGGCCCCATCGGCAGGAAGAGCGCGTCCTGTCCGCCGTCGACGTCCTCCGGTACGGCGTAATCCCGGTGCCCCGCCGGCCGGTTCCGTCCGGCGCCCCGGCCGTCGGCGCCGCCCTCCAGGTCCGTCATGGTCCCCGCTGCCCTCCGCCGCCGCCCGCCGCCGTTCCCGGCCCAGCCTATAGACGGACCTTCCGGCATGTCAGCGCGACCGTCCGGGGCCGTCAGCGAGGCAGATGGACGAATACGGCCTGCAAATCCAGGATTTGCCGCATGGACGCCACTTACACCCTCACGGACGCTCGCAACAATTCCGGCAAGGTCGTGAACGAGGTGCGCCACGGCGGGAGAACCGGTGTCATCACCGATCACGGCACGCCCGTCGCCGCCGTGATCCCCATTGAGCTGCTGGACTGCTTCCAGTCCCTCGGAGGACACCCGCGACCTCGCCGCCGCCGAGGAGAGCAAGGCTCGAACCACGCGCCGGGTGTCCCACGCCGAGGTGGCGGCCCGCTTCGGCCTGAATCCCGACGGGACCGCCCAGAGGGAACATACGAGATCGTCTGGTCCGATGCCGCGATCGACCAGCTCGCCGCCCCGACCGAACGGCACCCGGACGCGGCCATGCTCATCACGGCGGGCGTTCACGACCTGGCGGACAATCAACGCCCGGCCAACGCCTCACGCTCACGCCTCACGCCTCACGCCTCGGCGGCAGTGACATGCACAGACTCCTGCTCGGTCACGACCGCGTTCTGTACGGGGTCCAGGACAAAACCGTGACCGTCGAGGTGCTCTCGGTCGGCCGGAGCGATCGCGCGCGACAGCCCGAACCGCTGACCAGTCGCCCGACACCTCACCCCGGCGCCGTGGGTTGTCGGCCCGGCGTCCGGGCCGTCAGCCGGGCAGGTCCAGCTCGGCGACGACCGTCTTGCCGACGGGGACGCGGTCGAGTACCTCCCACCGGTCGGCGAGCGCTTCCACCAGGAGCAGGCCCCGGCCGGTCTCCGCGGGCGGCCCGGGCGCGGGTCGGGGCGCGCCGGGGGCCGGGGGCCGCAGCTCGCCCCGGGTATCGGAGACTTCGATGCGCAGGGTCCGGCCGAGGAGCCTGACGGTGACCTCGAAGTCCCGGCCGGGGACGCGGCCGTGCGTGACGGCGTTGGCCGCCAGCTCGGCGACGAGCAGGGCGGCGGTGTCGGACGCCTCGCCGCCGTGCGGCACCCCCCAGGTGTCGAGTTGGTGCAGCGCGAGCCGGCGGGCGAGGCGGGCGCCGCGCGGGGTGGAGCTGAACCGCTGAGTGAACACACGTACGGTGACGAGGTCTTGACGGGTCGCCGGCGTGGACGGTGGTGTCATATGCCCACTGTGATGCCGAAACAGGCCGGTTCGCCAGCGCCGCATTGCGTACGCTGAGTCAGCGTACGCACACATTCGGTGGACGGTACGCCTCACCGTGCGTGACGATGGCCGTAGCCGGAAGCGGTACGGCGGTGGGTGGCACGGGAGGTGGCCGACGGGAGCACGGACAGCGGCACGGGAGCGGGGAGCGCGGAACCGGGGGTGTCGGACAGTCTACGCACTTTCGGCGCGGTCCTCCAGGCCCTGCGGGAACACGCGGGCCTGAGCCGAGAGGAGTTCGCCGCCTTGGTCCGCTTCTCGAAGCACACGGTCGCCTCCGTGGAACAGGGCCGCAGAATGCCGGACCGGGACTTCGTGGAGCGCGCGGAGGCGGCGCTCGGCAACACGGGAGCACTGCGGAGGGCCGCGCCGACGCTGACCCGGCAGGCGGGGCTGGCGAGCTGGTTTCGGCAGTGGGCGCGGTTGGAGGCCACGGCGATCAGCCTGTACACGTACGAATGCCGGGTCGTGCCGGGCCTGTTGCAGACCGAGGCGTACGCGCGGGCGGTGTCTCTGGACGTGCCGCCGCTGCCAGACCCTGAGGAGCTGGAGCAGCGGATCGCGGCGCGGCTGGCTCGACAGGAACTGCTGGCGGTGACGCGGAAACCGCCGACGGCGTTCAGCTTCATCGCGGAGCAGGCGGTGCTGGAGCGGTGGACGGGCGGGGAGGAGGTGACCCGGGAACTCTTCGACCACTTGCTGGAGTTGATCGAGCGGAACTGGAACGTGGAGTTTCAGGTGATGCCGCTGCGGAGGCCGTCACATGCGGGATTGGATGGTCCGGTGCGACTTGCCGAGACACCGGACAACCAGTGGTTCGCCTACTCCGAGGGGCAGCAGAACGGACGGTTGATCTCCGATCCGAAAGAGATCAGCCTGCTTCAGCAGCGGTATGCGAAACTGCGCTCGCAGGCCATGACCCCCGAGGACTCCCTCGGCCTGCTGAAGCGATTGCGAGGAGCGCTATGAGCACGTCCGAACTGGCCTGGTTCAAGAGCAGCTACAGCGGCTCGCAAGGCGACGACTGCGTCGAGGTGGCGAAGGGCACGCAGGCGGTGCACGTCCGGGACTCCAAGGACCAGCAGAGCCCCGAACTCGCCCTCTCCCCCACCGCATGGAGCGACTTCGTTACCTACGCCGCGCAGGGCTGATCTCCACCTGCAAGGCCAGCGCCCCACGTCGGACTCCGTCCCCGACGTGGGGCGTCGTCGTTCTACATTCCCGAAGGCAACCTCTCTGCGCTCGACTCCCGACTAGCCTCGAGCTAGCCTCGAACCTCGAAGTTCGCTACGCTGGTGACAGATCCCAACCACCGGGAGGTCCAATGACGTTGCGCAAGATTGATGTTGACGACGAGGTGTACGCACACTTGGAGCAGGCGGCAACCCCCCTGGTCGACACCCCAAACTCTGTCCTGCGCCGCCTACTCGGGCTTGATCGCGACACCGCAACGACAAAGCCTAACCAGCACTCACCTCTCGCCACTTTGGTCACTTCCGGTCGACTGTCAGTGGGTCAACGATTGGTATGGCACCGCCGCAACTACAACAAGACTCATCTTGCCGTTGTAACTGCAGACGGCCGCCTGCGTCTGGAGGACGGAACCACGCACAAGAGCCCTTCAGGAGCCTGCGGAGCGATCTCCGGAATCGCCATCAACGGCTGGTCCGCCTGGCGCACCGAAGACGGCACACCGCTACAAGCTCTGCGAAACCCCTAAAGAAACGTTGCACCCGAGCTGCGAGACGCCCTCTCCTTCTGGAGGTCTAATTTTGAACAGCCAGACAGTCGCATTGATATTAATAGGTGCTGGAACCGCCGGCTACATTGCCCACACCAAAGAGTGGTTAATTCAACCCCTCATGGTAGCCGCCGCCATAGGAGCGCTCATCTTCGCCATCTCAACGTTTCGAGCATGAAAAAGTGAAAAGGTAAGCCAGTTACCCCGCATCTACAAAACGGTGCGGGGCAGCAGCTTTCATGCGTTGCCCCCACTGGGCGCACTTCATCCCCCGTAGAGTTGACGCACGAAATAGTCGTGAGCCGTGCGCATTTCTCTCTCTCGGTCGGCCTTATAGAAAGGCGCCTCGTAACCATCAGGAGGAGCGGCTCTCTCCTCGTTTAGGTAGGCGATAAAGTCATTGTAATGCTCTTTACTCTGACCGTGGCCGTATGCGTTGTGATTTTTTGCGATCTTACGACCAGAGGCGTCAAACCACGTATCAGTCTCATAGTCCGCAAGGATTGGGTACCGCGCTCTATAAAGCGCGATCAATTGATCAGCTGTCAGTCCAAGCCAGACAGCCGCAAGTGCATCCAACTCGACGAGCGCCGCTCGACGCTCATACTCACTCCGGAGCGGGGAAGTGTACTTCCATGCCGGTTTAAGGTGCCCCGCAAGTGAATGCATCCCCGGCCAGGGCAGGGCCCACTCCAGAGTGCTGGGCCATGACGGATCAAATAGCTCACGCCAAAGCGGAGAATATGCCTGCGTGAGGCAATTCAGTCGGAGGGTGCGAAGCAACATCTGCCCGGCAAGCGGGTGATCGGCATCAGCATAAGGCATTTTACGTGCCTCGGATACTTGCAAGTGTGAGCGCCCCGTGATGCGGAGTAGATAGTCGAGCGGCAGCGATGCCCAAATCCCGGAGTTGAGCACCGTGGCTCGGTTATCAGACAACGCCATCGACTCAACCGTGTGAACGTGTGCAGGGCCGGGCGGGATCAGTGCCGCGAACAGACTCCTCTCAGTATCAAATGGAATCATGACTCGCCACGCCAGCCGATAGAACTCCGTGTATGGGCGGAATAGCCAAAGTCGGCGCCGCAACAGCTCCTTCTGCTCGACTTCCGGAAGCCCCAACTCAGCTTCACCTAGAACACTAGAGCGAGTATCCCAGTCTTCGCTAGAAGGACTCCAATGCACCCTTAGGCGCTCATGATCCAACCATCGATCTTGAACGCCCCTGAACTCTTGACGTCCACAATTCCGCACGTAATTGGTGCGCGGAATTATGTTTTCAGGCAGCGTCGACAGATTCCAGCTAGACCAATCGCGATTCGTCTTGCAGATTCTGTTCGGCTGTTTATTAAAGATTGCCGTAGCCACACCAAGATGCGGCCCTTGCAAGATTACCTCGTCAAGCGACTCCGGTGTCGTAGTATCCCATCTGTAAAGACCAAGTTTCTTAGTGGCCAAGTTCTCGAACATGCCGATGGTAATCCTGGGCTCGTGCGCACCCAAGCGATCTTCAACATCAGCTAGCGCCGTGATAGCCCCCTGCTCATCCGTCGTTACCGGATAGAGCAGCGCTGCCTGGCTAGCTGGGATCGTTGCATCACCTGAGAGTCGGTGCCACTGCGCGAGCAAGCCTGCGTTGACCTCAATCAGACGCGCCCGGTGCGGGCGTAGCTCCCATTGACCGGCTGACTTAATGCCCGGCAACTCCCCGCGGCCATCGTGCACAAATGAGTCTCGCAAAGTTGACGCATCGAAAAGCCAGCTAAGATGCATGAAGTTGACCGGCCCGGACTCGCCGTAGATATGGACACCAAACTCCGTGTTCGCATGAATCTCCGAAAATACGCCTCGCCGATTCGAGAAGTGCCCGTGTACCCGGAGGTGACGATAGGCCGCTTCACGCAGTCGCCCTTCTTTAACGCCACCGAAGTGCGTATCCGGGTGGACCAGCCCGGCCGTCCCGCCAACGCCAAAGTGGCGCCACACTTGACACATAAAGGCCCGATAGAGGTCTGGCCTTGTACCTGAAATCAGAGTGAATGTGGTCGGGTTACTGAGGAACTCGGCCATACCTACAGTCGCGGCGAGTTCACCGAAATAGGACCTGTAGTGTTCGGAATTCACCAGCACAGCATTTTTGTGTTCGCGCCAACGGTCAGCCGACGGCTTCTCACTCAGCTTGAACCAAGGATCGAACTCGGCCAAAACCCTGCCTTCGTCCCAATCTGGCCGCGCCCAAGGCGGATTACCCACCTGAAGATCGAACCCACCCACCGCACTCCGGAACACATGCGCGAAGTGCAGTTCCCAGTGGAAGAAGCCGTGGCCGTCCTCCGCCTTTATGTCCTTCTCCGTCGTGCCCGCGATGTCCTCGACCGTGTTCAGCCACGGGTAGCGGAACGGCAGCAGGCGGGCCGGTTGCATGCCGAGGAAGCCCTCCAGGCGGTCCTCGACGTCGGTCAGCAGCTCCAGCGCCTCGTCTGGGCTGAGGTTCTCGATGCCGGAGAGCAGCGAGTTCTCGGGCATGTCGACCTTGCCGAGGACGCTCTCCAGGAAGTCCAGCCAGTCGCCGAGGCTCTGGAGCGGGATCGTCTTCCGCTCTGGCTGCCCGCCACCGGCCGTGCGGCGCGAAGGGCTCCGCGCGGGGCGGGGCCTGGCCCCGGACTCGGCACCCGCGCCCAGCTCCTCCTGCTCGCCGTCCGGGTCGTCGAACAGTCCGGCCGCGCTCCACATCTGGTCGCCTGGAGCGGGACCGACAGGCTCCACCGCAGACAGCGGGTCCGTGGCCACCGCACGCACCCCGCCCAGCAGCCCCGCCACCGACGACTCGTCGACGAGCGCGCCCCCTGTCCCGTACACCGGGTCCGTGCCGTCGAGTTCGCCGACCTTGTCCAGCGGCCAGAACCACAGCGCACACCACGCGTCCATCACGGTCTTCAGCCGCCAGTACGGCGTGCCCTGGCGGGTCAGGTCGTCGAGGACCTTCTGCTTGTCCTCCGCCTCGGAGGACTGCTCCAGCCAGTCAGCGCCCCACACGTCGACGCGGCGCGACACCGCCCGCTCGGAGAGTTCGAGGCGGGTGGCTACCAGCGACCACAGGAACTCGGCGCGGCGGGCGACGCCCTGGAGCCGGCCCAGCTCGGTCTTCTCCGCCGCCCTGAGCCAGCGGTCGTAGCGCCTCTGCCGGGCCTCGGCGGTTTCCTCGCCGCGCTCCTGGAACGGCTTCGGCCCCTTCGGCGTCCTCTGCACGCCCTTGCGCCACTTCCCCAGCGCCTTCGCCTCGTCCTCCGCGAGTTTCTTCGCCTCTGGCTCCCCCGCGACCGCCCCCCAGCCGATTGCGGGCAGCAGGAACTGGTGCACCGCGCCCTCGGGCAGCGGGCCGTCGCGGAAGGGCAGGTCGGTCGGCGGGAGGGTGTTCTTCTTGGCCAGCCATCCACCGTCCGTCAGGACGTCGGCCTTGTAGACCTTGCGGCCCGCGCCGATGAGGGAGTTGCCGCGCCGCAGGTGCAGGCCGAACCAGGGGGCCCGCATGCCCGGGTGCATGGAGTTGAGCCAGAGGGAGACCTCGGCCAGCTCCACCGCCGTGGCGTTGAGGTCGACGCCATAGGCGTTGTGCAGGGCGATGTAGGCCTTGGTCTTCTGGAGCTCGATCTGGCGCAGCTCGGGGTCCACCCGGCGGCCCAGCTCGCGTTCACGCCGCCGCAGGTATTCGGCGGCGACCTGGTCGATGGCCTCGTTGAGGAACGCGCCCGAGCCGAGGGCCGGTTCGCAGATCTTCCACTCCAGGAGTTCCCTGGCCGGAGTGGTGGTGCCGTCCTGGTCCAGCCGGTGCTTGAGGGCCAGTTCGACGGTGACCTCGGTGAGTGACTTCGGGGTGTAGTAGGAGGCGGAGGTCTGGCGGTCGCGGCCGGCCAGGCGGTAGACGAACGTGCCCTTGGGGTGGACCACCCGCTCCCGGCGGCCGGTCTCCTCGTCGGTCCGGGTGACGAAGACGCCGTCCTCGTAGTCCTGGACACGTGAGGCGGGGATCGTCCAGCTTCCGCCCGAGGGGTCGCCGCCCTTGGCGACCTCGTACAGGTCCTCCTGGGCGATGGAGCCGGTGTAGGACATCAGGCCCTCGTACACCGCGCCGAGCTGGTTGATGCCGAGCTGGGCGTAGGAGATGAACCCGCCGCGCTCCCGGCCCCGGCCCTGGGTGAGCATCAGGCGGCGCAGCACCTTGTGCAGGGTCTCGTTGCGCAGCCGGGTGTCCAGGAACGGGCGGCGCTTCTCGCCCTCGCCGCCCCGGTAGGCCGGGTTCTCGATCTGGTCGTCGGAGATGAGGCGGACCGCCTCCTTGGTGAACAGCTCCGAGCGCAGGGCCTCGAAGCGCAGGCCCGCGCTGGTGCTGCGGGCGGCGGCGCGGCGGGCGCGGTCGGCCTCACGGACGCGCTCGGTGTGTTCGGCGCGGGTGATCGCGCCAGCGGCGAGCAGTTCGTCGGCCTCCCGCTCGGCCTCGGCGGCCTCGCGGGCCGCGGCCTCGGCGGCCAGGTCCTCGGGCTCGGTGCCGTAGCGGCGGTGGCCGTGCTCGACCTTGTCGAAGAGCAGCTCCAGCGACTCGTACAGATGGAAGCCGCTCCGGGAACGCTCGCCGACGAGGTCGCGCAGGACGAGGTCGCCGAGGCGCTGAAGGCCGTAGCCCTGCTCGTACTCGGGGTAGTCGGAGGGCAGGATACCGAGGGCGGGGCTGGCCTCGGCGTAGAGGAGGAACAGGATCCGGTACAGGTAGCGCAGCGCCTCGCGGCTGAGCTCCTTGGCCAGGCGGGCCGGGTCGTCGAGGTCGGCCGGGGTGACGCCGTTCTCCGGGTCGCGCAGGCGCTTCAGGACCGCGTTGGCGATCCACTCGACGCTCAGGCGCAGGCCCTCGCGGAGCTCGGTGGAGACGCCGACGGCGTGCTTGCCGGACCTGTCGAGGAAGCCGGCGAGCGGCGCGGTGCCGCCCTCGGCGGGGACGCGGAGCGAGTCGGCGCCGAACAGGGCGGCCAGCGTGTCGAGTTCGCCGCCGTGGCGGTCGTCGCGCCGGTTGAGGGCCGCGTCCAGGTCGGCGGCCAGGTAGCGGCCCTCGGGCCAGGCCAGGCGGTCGGCGAGGACGATCACCCCGCCGACGAGCAGCAGGACGTAGCGCGGGGGTGCGTCGCAGGCGAAGAGGAAGTCGGTGAGGGCCTTGGCGTCCTCCAGGGTCGCCGACGCCTCCAGGTCCACGGGGTGGAGCAGGCGGCCGGCGCCGTCCGGGTCGAGTGCGGCGTCCGGCTCGGTGGTCCAGCCGCAGGAGACGGCGTACAGGCCGGGTTCGGCGTGGAGGACCTGGAGGGTGTGGGCGTGGTCGGCGCGGTGGACGGTGACGGCCTGCTCGTGGGCGGCGGTGTAGCCGAGGGCGTGCAGGGTGTCCAGGTGGCTCTCGGTGACCCGCTTGCGCCAGCCCTCGGGTTCGGGCGCGCTGGGTTCGGCGAGCGCTTCCGCGTCCGCCGCGAGGGCGGCGCGGCCCGCGAACCAGGGGCCGTGCAGGGCGCGCAGTCCCTCGCGGGGGGTGCGGGCGCGCGGAGGGACGGAGTCGGGGCCGAGGCCCTGGCGCCTGGCCTCGGCGACGGCGTCGGCGTGGCGGCGGCGCTCCTGCTCCTCGAAGGCGGCCCAGCGGGCGAGGAGGCCGTCCTTGGCCTTGAGGTCCTTGGGGAGGATTTCGGCGAGGTAGTGGGCCGAGAGGTAGTCGCCGTGGTTGACCAGCGAGTCGTACGTCACGTCAGTTCTCCGCCTGGGCGTCGGACGGGTGGGCGTCGGATGCGAAGGTCCCGCCCGATGAGTCGTCGTCGTCCTCCGCGCCGGGCGTGTCCGGGTCGCCGGGGCGGTCGAGGACGGCCAGGACCCGCAGTAGCGGACGGCCGGTGGTGTGCAACTGGTCCAGCAGCCGGGCCAGTTCGTCGGCGGTCTCCTCGACCAGGCGTTCACGGCGGCCGGAGATGCCGGGCAGCAGGGAGTCGGTACGCCACCGGGCCACGTGCTCGCGGTAGGTGGCCAGGGGCTCGCTGATCTGCTCCTCCCAGGCGGCCCTGCCCGCGTCCAGGTGGGCGCGGGCGGCGGCGACGGCGGCCGGTACGAGGGCCTGGAGCCGGTCCAGGTCGCCCGGCCCGCCGGTGCGGGCCAGCCTCGGACCGACCTTCGCGTCGCGCAGCGCGTCCGCCATGGGGCGGACCTCGGGCGTCCCGGAGCCGTCGGCGCCGAGCCCGGTCACCGCCATCCAGCGCACCACGGTGGGGCGGCCGAGGGCGTTGGAGTGGATGCCCTGGACGAGGAACACCGGCCCGTCGACGTGGGGGGTGGTGATGACCGGGGCCTCCTGCCGGCCGAACTCGACGAGGACCTTGTCCGTCAGCCACTCCACCACCGGGTGGATGTCGGTCAGGAAGGAGACCTCCGGCCACATGGTGGTGCTGCTGTCCCTGGCCTCGGTGAGCTTGCGCTGCGCGAGGGTGCGGTCGAAGGTGACCAGCATACGCTCGGCGACGCGCTGTTCCTTCAGGTAGGACGGCGGCAGGGCCTTGAGGCGGTGGAGCAGGTCGGGGGCCTTGGCCGGGGAGAGCGAGAACCAGGCGCCGCCCTTGGCGTCGGTGCCGGACGACAGGCCGATCAGGTCGGCGGCGCGCTCCTCGTAGACCTCGTCGAGGGCGGTGGAGACGAAGGCGGCCGTGTCGCCCTCGAAGAGGGAGATCAGCTCCGCGCGGGCGGGCAGCTCCTGTTCGGTGATCGCGTCCACCTGGCCGAACAGGTCGGCGAGGGCGGTGTCGTCGGCCGGGTCGGACTGGAGGAAGTCCTCGACCGTGCCGCCCTGGACCAGTTCCTTGATGAGCCGGCGCTCCTCCTCCTCGGCCCGGTAGAAGCCGGACACGGCCTCGGCCGTGCCGTCCAGCTTGTGCGCCTCCTCCTCGCGGCGCAGCAGCTTCTCCGCGACCGCGCGGTCGTCCTTGGCGCCGGGGACGGCCGAGGTCAGGATCAGCGCCCGGAACTGGGGCTCGTACTTCTGCCCGTACCGGTCGATACGGCCGTTGCGCTGCTCGATGCGGATCAGCGACCACGGGATGTCGTAGTGGATCAGGTGGTGGCACTGGCGGTGCAGGTTGACGCCCTCGGAGGCGACGTCGCCGGTGAACAGCAGCCGGACCGGGTTGTCGGCCAGGCCGAACGCCTCCAGGACCTTGGCCTGTTCGTCGTCGCTGAGGCCGCCGTGCATGACGGTGACGGCCTTCGCCGTGCCGTCGGCCGCGACCGGGAAGCCCAGCCGGGCCGGGACGGTCGCGGCCAGCCAGGTGAGCGTACGGACGCGTTCGGAGAAGACCACGGCCCGGGTGGTGGACCCGGGGCGGACGCCGATCTCCTGCAACTGCTCGACGAGCGCGTCGAGTTTGGCCGAGTCACCGGGAGCGGTGCCGTCGCCCATGCCGGCGACGATGTCCCGCAGCCGGGCGAGGGCGGCCTGCTCGGTGGCGATGGCCGGGTCGGGCCGCAGTCCCTTCTCCTCGGCCTTGCGGACCCGCTCGTCGAGGGTGACGAGGCGCTTGCCGACCGTCTCGCCGAGGGCGACGTGGGAGGAGAGGAACGTCTTGAGCAGTTGGTAGGCGAAGAGCTGCTCGGTGGCGACCGACGTACGGTCGTGGCCGGCCGTGCCGAACTCCGTGCTCGTCGGCGGGGCGGGGAGCCAGTGCTCGGC
Organism: Streptomyces sp. H51; assembly: GCF_035656535.1. Taxonomy (NCBI): domain Bacteria; kingdom Bacillati; phylum Actinomycetota; class Actinomycetes; order Kitasatosporales; family Streptomycetaceae; genus Streptomyces; species Streptomyces sp. H51. Next base: position 66,164 of record NZ_JAYMHD010000051.1, on the reverse strand, counting down.
CAGCTCGGCGAAGATCCGTTCCTCCGCCTCGGTGGCGGCGCAGTGCAGGGAGACGGTGGGGCCGCGATCGGGCCACTCGGTGCCCATCTCCTCGCGCACCTCGGGGCTGATCTTGGTCCGGCGGATGTAGAGGTGGCCGAGGTCCTCGGCCGGGTCGTAGTGATCGCGGTCGGCGATGGCGGCCGGGTCGAGCAGCGAGATCAGGTCGGCGAAGGACCTCTTGTCGCCGTTGTGCGGGGTGGCGCTGGCGAGCAGCAGGGCGTCGGTGCGCGGGGCGAGGATCTCGGCGAGGGCGCGGCGCTGGCTGCCGGGGTTGATCAGGTTGTGCGACTCGTCGATGACGACGGCGTCCCAGCGGATGCGCTCCAGGTGGTGCCGGTACTGGCCGATGTTCTTGAGCGTATCCACGGAGATGATCACGCGCTTGTAGTGCGTGAACGGGTTCCGGCCCGCCGGGATCTCCCGCTGGATGCGCTGGATGCCGAGGGAGTCGAGCCGCACCAGGGGGATCGAGAAGCGGGTCCACAGCTCGTGCTGGAACTGCTCCAGGATGCTCTGGGGGGTCACGACCAGGATGCGCTCGCCCCGGCCGCGGCGGATGAGCTCGGCGAGGGTCAGGCCGATCTCCAGGGTCTTGCCGAGACCGACGACGTCTGCGATCAGCACCCGCGGGCGCAGGTTGCGCATGGACAGGGCCAGCTCGGCGGGGCGCTGCTGGTAGACGAGCGGGTCCAGCAGGAAGCGGTCGGCGAGGGCGAGACCCCGCTCCGACTGGGGCAGCGGCGTCTTGCGCAGGACGGCTTCCAGGAACAGGCGGCTGCGCCGGAAGTACGAGGAGGTGTCGGGGACCAGGCGGGTCTTCTCCGGGTCGAGCAGCTCCACCTTGTCGATCCCGGAGAAGAAGACGGCTTCCTCGTCCCGGACGAACTCCGAGACGCCGACGGCTTCGATCCGCTCCCCGTCGTGGTCGGTCGTGGTGGTGTTGCGGACCAGCCACTCCTCGTCCCGGACGAGGATCTGCGCCCCCGGCGGGAACCGGGTCCCGTCCTCAGTCGCCCCCTGGTCGGTCACCTGCGGCCCCTTCGGTCTTCCCGTTCGTCGTGCGGTCCTGCGACCGCAAGTCTGTCATGGCTGTGGAGGGGGCCGTGCGGGCTTCGGCGAGCGAAGCCGGGCAGCTCAGAAGCGTGCCTCGCGGGCGTACGCGGCGCGGATCCGCTCGGCGATCCGCAGGGGCGCCGTGGGGCGGACACCGGTGGTCGTGGCCTTGCCGTTTCGGGGCGAGTTCCCGTCCTGCCCGAGGGCGGTCTCCCGCGGAGCGGAGGGGCCGGCGCTCCCGGCTTCCCCGCCCGGTTCGTCTTCGGCAGCGTGCCGCCCCGCCCCGGCCGGTACCGCCGCGTCCGTCCGCTCGTCGTCCTCCACCGCCGCCGGGTCGACGGCGGAGGGCGTGTAGGCGGGGGCGTCGGGCGCGGGCTCCAGGGCCGGCGCGGGGAGCTGGGGCACGGCCATCTCGGGCGTCAGGTCGGTGAGGCGGCGTTTGGCCTGGAGGGCGGTCAGGCCCCGGCCGTGGATGACCCGTACGAGCCGCTCGATGACCTCGGGCAGAGCCGGCCGGGCTCCGGGATCCGGCGCGAGCATGTCGGTGATCAGGGGCCCGAGCTCAGGAGGGAGGCCGGTCAGGTCGGGAGGGGTCGCCGGGTCCTCGATCTTCAGGGCGACGGCCTGCCAGGAGGGCCCCTCGTACGGGTAGTGTCCGGTCGCGGCGAACAGCAGCACCGCGCCCAGCCCGTAGACGTCCGCCGACCGCTCCAGCCGGTGCTCGCCGCGGGCCTGCTCCGGCGGCATGCACAGCACGCTGCCGACGACGAAGCCGGTCGCCGTCAGGGTGGTGCGCCGCTCGGCGAGCACGGCGAGACCGAAGTCGATCACCTTGGGGCCGTACCGGGACAACAGGATGTTCTGCGGCTTGAGGTCACGGTGGAGCAGCCCCGCGTCGTGCACGGTGCCGAGGCCCTCCGCCAGCAGCGCCCCGAGGCTGGCGGTCTCGGCGAGAGGGAGCGGGCCGTGCTCGGTGACGAAGGTGCGCAGATCCGGTCCGGGGACGTACTCCACGGCGAGCCAGGGCCGATCGGCGTCCGCGTCGGCTCCGACGAAGGCCGCGACGAACGGCCCGTACACCGTGCGCAGACTCTCCACTTCGGACATGAAACGCGCGCGGGTGTCCTCGTCGAGGACGGAGGGCTTGATGACCTTCACGGCGGCCTGGTGACCGGCCGCGGACTCGCCGAGGAACACCTGTCCCATGCCGCCGACCCCGATCCGGCAGACGAGGGCGAAGCCCCCGATCTCCTTCGGGTCCTCGTCCCTCAGTGGCTCCACAGTGCTGTGCCTCCCCCTGGTGGCCTGTACGCGCCGCCGCGGACGAGAGCCGAGCCGGACCGGGATCAGTGTATGCAAGGCCGGGGTCCGCCCTGAACCGCTTACGTCACCAAGACATCCGCGGGAGGCTCGACAGCACCCCGTCGTCCGCTTGAGCCCTTGCTGCCCTGTCCTGCCGCCGAATTTCCTGGATCAGGCCGGCCGACCGTGGTGGTGATCGCTACGGTGATAACCGCAGAGCGAAGAGGGGACCTCCATCCATGAGAGCAGACACAGTCGACCTGCGTCGGATCTTCGGCAGGGACATCCGTTACACGGTGCCGCTGTTCCAGAGGCCGTACGTGTGGAACCGGGACGACAACTGGTCGGCTCTGTGGGAGGACATCCGCCGCACCGTCGAACGGGCCGAGCAGGCGGCCCTGACCGGCGAGACGGTGGCTCCGCACTTTCTCGGCGCGGTCGTCTTCGACGAGACCCCGTACCCTTCGTCAAGTCTGGAGACGCGACAGGTCATCGACGGCCAGCAGCGTCTGACGACTCTGCAGTTGTTCCTGTTCGCGGCCCGCCTGTCGGCGGCGGCTCTCAGCCACGAGCGGTCCGTGCGGCTGCTGAGCAAGTTCCTGGAGAACGACGAGGACCTGTTCGACCGTACCCAGCATCCCGATCACCTGTACAAGGTGTGGCCGACCAACGCGGATCGTGACGAGTTCCGCTCCGTCATGCTCGGCCAGGGCGGGGCAGGACGACTCGCCGGAGCCGTCACCTACTTCCAGCAAGAGATCGACGCTTGGCTGGCGGAAGCCGCCGAGCCGGAGGAACGGCTGGGGACGCTGGTGCAGGCCCTGCGGGAACAGTTACGTCTGGTCATCATCGACCTGGAAGAGCACGACGACGCGCAGGTCGTCTTCGAGACGCTGAACAGCCGCGGCACACCGCTGGAGCACGCGGATCTGATCAAGAACCTCTTGTTCCGTGACGCGGAACGTGCCGGTGCGGACATCGACCGGCTCTACAAGACGTACTGGGCGCCCTTCGACCAGGACGAATGGCGCACGGAACAGACGACCGGCCGCATCACGCGAAGCCGCCTCGACGTCTTCCTGACGTACTGGCTCACGATGCGAACCCAGCGGGAGTTCACCTCCTCCACCCTGTTCAAGGAGTTCGAGCGCTGGTTGCTGTCGGCCGCCGTTCCCACGGAGGACGTCTTCGCCGAACTGGCACGGTACGCCGACATCTATGACCTGATCGACGATTACCCGCAGCACGGCGTCGAGGGCCGTTTCCTGTACCGGATGAAGGTCCTTCAGACCTCCACCCCGATGCCGCTGCTTCTCCTCCTCTTCGGCCTGGACGAGACCGTGCTGCCGCTGGAGCGTCGTCGACGGGCGATCCGCGCCATCGACAGCTACCTCGTTCGCCGGGCGCTGCTCAATCTCAGCAACCGCGACCACAACAACGTCTTCCGTGACCTGGTCGCAGCCGCGGTCCGGCAGCCCGACCGCGCGGACGAAGACGTCATCAAGGCCCTCTCGGCCATGCAGGGAGCCCACCGTCACTGGCCGAGCGACCATGAGTTCCGTGCCTCGTTGGAACAGGACCCCATCTACACCCGCCTGTACCGCCGCGGCGTACGCATCCTCCTGGAAGCGCTGGAGGACGAACTGCGCACCGACCACACCGAACAGCTCGTCGTCCCCCTCGGCGACCAGGCGGGCTCGAAGTTGACCATCGAGCACGTCATGCCGCAGAGCTGGCGCGACAACTGGCCGCCCCTTGAGAACGATCCGTCCGAAGGCTCCGACCGCGACGAACTGGTCCACACTCTCGGCAACCTGACCCTGGTCACCGCTCGCCTGAACCCCACCTTGGGAAACATGGCATGGGAGGACAAGCGGCAATGGCTCAGCCAGCACAGCCTGCTGCGTCTCACCCACGGCACCCTGCTCAGCGCACCACCGAACGCTGACATCAGCGACTGGACCGCCACCTGGGACGAGCACCGGATCCGCGCACGTGGTTCCTACCTCGGCTCACTGGCTTTGAACATCTGGCCGCACGCCGACGGTCTACTCGCAGCACCGCTGTCGGCCGACCGCGATGACAAGTGAGCCCACGATGAGCGATCGTCGGCACTGGATCCTGCCCGTGGACCGGCACATGCCGCAGGGCACCGAAGTGGTCCGGATGACCCGTTTGACCAGCCCAAGCGCGACCCGCGGCCGCGTACGGCGGTGAAGCGCGTCGGGCGATGGCGTGACCCGCGGCCGCGCACGGCGGGAAGGGGACGGGGCGGGGGTGTCCGCCCGCAGCGGTTGGCGCGTCAACCCCAGCACCTCTCGAACCCCCGATTCCGCGCCGTTCCGAGGACGGACACCCTCGTCCCGGCCCCGACCCACCCCCCACCGCACGCGCTACGCGCACCCCCACCGAACCGCCACAGGCCGCCGCAGGCACTGGCGTCGCGCCCGGCGACGAGTGGCTCACCCCCCGTTGCCGGAGAGCTGCCCGTCGGCCTCCGCCGCCTGTTGGCGGGCGAGGCGGCTGTGGGTGCGGCCGTAGAGGAAGTACACGAAGAAGCCGATCACCATCCAGATCGCGAACCGCAGCCAGGTCTCGGCGGGCAGGTTGAGCATCAGCCACAGCGAGGCGCACACCGACAGGATCGGCAGGAACGGGACCCACGGGGTGCGGAAGGACCGGTGCAGGTCCGGCCGGGTCCTGCGCAGGATGATGACGCTGACCGCGACCACGATGAAGGCGAACAGCGTGCCGATGTTCACCAGCTCGGCCAGTTCACTCAGGCTGGTGAAGCCCGCGACGACCGCGATGAGGACGCCGAGCAGGATGGTCGGCCGGTGCGGGGTGCGGAAGCGCGGGTGGACGTGGGAGAAGAACCGCGGCAGCAGTCCGTCGCGGCTCATCGCGAAGAACACCCGGGTCTGGCCGAGCAGCAGGATCATGCAGACGGTGGTGAGGCCGACCGCGGCGCCGAAGCTGATCACGCCCGCGTACCACGGGTGCCCGATGGCCTTGAAGGCGTCGGCGAGCGGGGCGTCCACGGACAGCTTGCTGTACTTCTGCATGCCGGTGACGACGATCGACACCGCGACGTACAGGGCGGTGCAGATGAACAGCGAGCCGAGGATGCCGCGGGGCATGTCGCGCTGCGGGTGCCGGGTCTCCTCGGCGGCCGTGGCCACGATGTCGAAGCCGATGAAGGCGAAGAAGACGACGGAGGCGGCGGTGAAAATGCCCATCACGCCGTAGTTGGAGGGGGTCCAGCCGAACATCAGCTGGATCAGCGGCGCCTTGAGGTTGCCGCCCGCCTCGCCCGGCTGCGCCTTCGGGATGAACGGGTCGTAGTTGCCGCTGTCGATGAAGAAGGCGCCCGCGATGATGACGAGGAGGACGACCGTCACCTTGATCGCGACGACGACCGTGGTGACCCGCGCGGACAGCTTCATGCCGAGCACCAGGATGGCCGTGAGCACCAGGACGAGCGCGGCGGCGAGGATGTCGAAGCCGAAGCCGTGGGCGCCGTCCCGGCCGGAGAGGTACTCGGGGAGGTGCCAGCCGGCGTTGTCCAGCAGCGAGCGGACGTAGCCGGACCAGCCGACGGCCACCACCGCCGTGCCGAGCGCGAACTCCAGGACCAGGTCCCAGCCGATGGTCCAGGCGGGCAGTTCGCCGAGGGAGGCGTAGGAGAAGGTGTACGCGGATCCGGCCACCGGCACGGTGGAGGCGAACTCCGCGTAGCACAGCGCGGCCAGCCCGCAGACGACGCCGGCCACCACGAACGACAGGGACACCGCGGGTCCCGCGTTGTTCTTGGCGACCGTGCCGGTGAGCACGAAGATGCCCGTGCCGATGATGACGCCGACGCCGAAGACCGTCAGGTCGAGGGCGGACAGGGATTTCCTGAGCGCGTGCTCCGGTTCCTCCGTGTCCCGGATGGACTGCTCGACCTTCTTCGTCCGGAAGAGGTTGCTGCTCACGGGCGTACCTCCCACGCTCGTCGTCCTCGACATGATCGAGAGGGGGCGTGGTACGTGTGCCCCGGCGCGGCCGGTTTTCACGCGTACGGGCCGATGTCACCACCTTCCCGGTGGTCACATCGGCCCGTACGGACGTGGGCGGTTGCGTCAGTCGCGCGCGGGCTCCACGGAGTCGACCCGGTCGCCCGTACGGTCGAACCGGCCGTCCAGTTTGGAGACCAGGCCGGTGACCTGGCGGGCGATGTCCGGCGCGGTGAGCCCGATCTCGGCCATGACCTCGGCGCGGGAGGCGTGGTCGAGGAAGCGCGGCGGGATGCCGAAGTCGCGCAGCGGCACGTCCACGCCCGCGTCGCGCAGGGCCTGGGCGATCGCCGAGCCGACACCGGCGGCGCGGGAGTTGTCCTCGACGGTGACGACGACGCGGTGGCGCTCCGCGAGCGGGGCCATGGCCTCGTCGACCGGCTTGACCCAGCGCGGGTCGACGACGGTGGTGGAGATGCCCTGCTTGTCGAGGAGCGCGGCGATCTCCAGGCACATCGGCGCGAGGGCGCCCACGGAGACCAGCAGCACGTCCGGGGTCCGGGTGCCGGGTTCGCGCAGCACGTCCATGCCGCCCACGCGGCCCACGGCGGGCACGGCGGGGCCGACGGCGCCCTTGGAGAAGCGGACGACGGTGGGCGCGTCGTCGACCTCGACGGCCTCGCGCAGCTGGGCGCGGACCTGGTCGGCGTCGCGCGGGGCGGCGAGCCGGAGGCCCGGCACGACCTGAAGGATCGACATGTCCCACATGCCGTTGTGGGAGGCGCCGTCGGTGCCGGTGACGCCGGCCCGGTCCAGGACGAAGGTCACCCCGCACTTGTGCAGGGCGACGTCCATCAGGACCTGGTCGAAGGCGCGGTTGAGGAAGGTGGCGTAGACGGCGAAGACGGGGTGCAGCCCGCCGTGCGCCAGGCCCGCGGCGGACACGGCGCCGTGCTGCTCGGCGATGCCGACGTCGAAGACCCGGTCGGGGAAGGCCTTGGCGAACTTGTCGAGGCCGACCGGCTGGAGCATCGCGGCGGTGATGGCGACGATGTCCTCGCGCTCCTTGCCGAGCGCGACCATCTCCTCGCCGAAGACGGACGTCCAGTCGGCGCCGGAGGTCGCGATGGGCAGGCCGGTGTCGGGGTGGATCTTGCCGACGGCGTGGAAGCGGTCCGCCTCGTCCTGGAGGGCGGGCTGGTAGCCGCGGCCCTTCTCGGTGAGGCAGTGGACGATGACGGGCCCGCCGAAGCGTTTGGCGCGCGCCAGCGCGGACTCCAGGGCCTCGATGTCGTGGCCGTCGATCGGGCCGACGTACTTCAGGCCGAGGTCCTCGAACATGCCCTGCGGGGCGATGAAGTCCTTCAGGCCCTTCTTGGCGCCGTGCAGGGTCTCGTACAGCGGTTTGCCGACGACCGGGGTGCGGTCGAGGATCTCCTTGGTCCGGGTGAGGAAGCGCTCGTAGCCGTCGGTCGTCCGCAGCGTGGCCAGGTGGTTGGCGAGACCGCCGATGGTCGGCGCGTAGGAGCGCTCGTTGTCGTTGACGACGATGACCAGCGGGCGGTCCTTGGCCTCGGCGATGTTGTTCAGCGCCTCCCAGGCCATGCCGCCGGTCAGCGCGCCGTCGCCGATCACGGCGACGACGTGGTCGTCGCGGCCGAGGATCTGGTTGGCCTTCGCCAGGCCGTCGGCCCAGCCCAGGACGGTGGAGGCGTGGCTGTTCTCGATGACGTCGTGCTCCGACTCGGCCTGCGAGGGGTAGCCGGACAGGCCGCCCTTCATCTTCAGCCGTGAGAAGTCCTGCCGGCCGGTCAGCAGCTTGTGCACGTAGGACTGGTGGCCCGTGTCCCACAGCACCTTGTCCTTCGGGGAGTCGAAGACGCGGTGCAGGGCGATGGTCAGCTCGACCACACCGAGGTTGGGGCCGAGGTGGCCGCCGGTCTTGGAGACGGCGTCGACGAGGAAGGTCCGGATCTCCTCTGCCAGCTGGTCCAGCTGCTCCAGGCTGAGCCGGTCCAGATCGCGCGGTCCCCTGATGCGGGTCAGCAGCGGCACCCGTTCCTCCTTGCGGTAGAGCTGATCGAGCTGTTGCCGGGCGTGTCGAGTCTAGTGTTCCGCCGTTGCGGTCGGGCTCCGGGCGGTGCGTCGTAGGTCACGCGTTCGGCTGTACCCATGATCGGACCGTCCTACGACCCGTCCTACGGCATGTCCTACGACACGGCTGTGCCCGGCACCTCCGTCGGTGCCGGGCACAGGGGTCGGGGGGCGTTACGCCCGCCCGGCCGTCTTCTGCGTCTTGCGGGTGACCGAGTCGATCACGACCGTGGTGAGCAGGACCGCCGCGGTGATCATGTACTTCACCGGCTCGGCGATGGACTCGAGCTGGAGGCCGTACTGGATGGAGACGATCACCAGGACACCCAGCAGGGCGTTCCAGGTGCGGCCGCGGCCGCCGAACAGCGAGGTGCCGCCGATGACCGCGGCGGCGATCGCGTTCATCAGCAGGTCGCCGGCGCCGGCGCTCTGGTTGGCCGACGCGATCTTCGAGGCCAGGAACAGGCCGCCGACGGCCGCGAAGCCGCCGGAGATCGCGAAGACCGAGATCCGGATCGCGGTGACGTTGATGCCCGCACGCCGCGACGCCTCGACGCTGCCGCCGAGCGCGAAGATCTTGCGGCCGTAGGCGGTGCGGCGCAGCACGAAGTCGGTGCCGATCAGGAACACCAGGAAGATCACCGTGGCCAGCGGCAGGCCCTTGTACTGGTTGTACATCGCGGCCGCGGCGAAGGAGACCACGGCCAGCAGCACCGTGCGCAGGATCGTGTCGCTGAGCGGCCGGGACGGGACGCCCGCGGCCTCCCGGCGCCGGTTGCCCAGGAAGGAGGTGACGAAGAACACCGCGACCACGGCGACGGCCAGCCCGTAGGCGGCGGCCACGTCGGAGAAGAAGTACGTGGTCAGCTTGCCGACCAGGCCGTCGCTGTCGAGGTTGATGGTGCCGTTCTCGCCCAGGATCTTGAGCATGAACCCGAGCCAGAACAGCAGGCCGGCCAGGGTCACGGCGAAGGCGGGGGCGCCGAGCACCGCGAAGAAGAACCCGTGCAGCGCGCCGATGGCCGCGCCGGCCGCGACGGCGACGAGCACGGCGGCCCACTCGGGCCAGCCCTGGTTGACGGCGAGGACGGCGGCGATGGCGCTGGCCGCGCCGCTGACCGAGCCGACAGACAGGTCGATCTCGCCGAGCAGCAGCACGAAGACGATGCCGACGGAGATCATGCCCGTGCCGACCATCGTGACGGTGATGTCGCTGAGGTTCTGCGCGGACAGGAACTGGGAGTTCAGGCTCTGGAAGATGACGCAGATGGCGATCAGGCCGATGACGACCGGGATGGAGCCCAGCTCGCCGCTCTTCATCTTGCGCTTGAACTCGCCGATGTAGCCCGTCAGTCCCTGCTCGCGCACGAGCAGCCGCGGGTCGACCGCGGTCACCGCGGCCGCGGCGGCCTCGGGGTTCTCGACGACGGGTGCGCCCTTCGCGGTCGCGGAGGTCTTGTCGGCGCTCACTGGGAAGCCTCCCCGTTCGTGCTGGTGGCGCGGGCCGCACGCCGGGTCACGGCGTTGTCGGTGGCGCCGGTGATGGCGGAGATGATCTCCTCCTGGGAGGTCGTCTTGACCTCGAAGACGCCGTTGTTGCGGCCCAGACGCAGCACGGCGACCTTGTCCGCCACGGCCTTGACGTCGGCCATGTTGTGGCTGATGAGGATGACGGCGTGGCCGCGCTCGCGCAGCCGCTCGACCAGGTCGAGGACCTGGGCGGTCTGCTCGACGCCGAGCGCCGCGGTGGGCTCGTCGAGGATGACCAGCTTCGGCTCGCCGAGCATGGAGCGGGCGATGGCGACCGTCTGGCGCTGACCGCCGGACAGCGAGGCGATCGGGATGCGCACGCTCGGAATGCGGATGGACAGCGTCCGCAGCAGTTCCTGGGAGCGGCGCTCCATCTCGACCTCGTCGAGGACGCCCCACTTCCGCAGCTCACGGCCGAGGAAGAGGTTGCCGACGACGTCGATGTTGTCGCACAGCGCGAGGTCCTGGTAGACGGTCGCGATGCCCAGGGCCTGGGCGTCGTGCGGCCGGTTGATCTGGACGGCCTTGCCGTCCCATTCGATGACGCCCTCATCGATGGGGTGCACGCCGGCGATCGTCTTGACCAGCGTGGACTTTCCGGCGCCGTTGTCGCCCACCAGGGCGACCACTTCACCGGCGTGGACCTCAAGCTCTACGTCGGTGAGCGCCTGAACGGCACCGAACCGCTTGGAGACCCCGCGCAACGCCAGCACGGGCGTAGCGGACACGTGAACCATCTCCTTCGCCGCCTGACCCGGCGGAAGGTTGTGCAGAAAGTGGGGGAGGCTTGTTCCGTCCGGCGCCCCGCACGAGCTGCGGGGCTGGTGGACGCGGGGCGCCGGAGGAGCCTGGAGCGTCACGTCCCGAGCGGGAATTCGAGGACGAATTCCCGTACCTGGGAAGGGACGTGCGACTGCTTACTGAAGGCCGATCTTCTTGCAGGCCGCGGCGTACTTGCCGGTGCAGATCTCGGACACGCTGTAGACGCCGTCCTTGACGACGGTGTCGTTGATGTTGTCCTTGGTCAGCGAGGTGACCGGGACCAGGACCGACGGGACGTCGGTGGCGCTGCCGCTGGAGACCTTGTCCTTGGCGACGGAGTCCAGGGACTCGCCCTTGGCGAGCGCGACGGCCATCTCGGCGGCCGCGTCGGCCTCCGGAGCGTACGGCTTGTAAACGCTCATGTACTGCTCACCGGCGACGATGCGCTGCACGCCCGCGAGTTCCGCGTCCTGGCCGGTGACCGGCACGGAGAGGCCGGCCGCCTTCAGGGCGGTGATGATACCGCCGGCCATGCCGTCGTTCGCGGAGTAGACGCCCGCGATGTTCTTGGCGCCGACCGCCGAGATCGCGGCCTCCATCTCGGAGTTGGCGTTGTCCGGCGACCACTCCTTGGTGTCGTACTCCTTGGCGATGGTGACCTTGCCGTCGAGGACGGAGTGCGCGCCCTTCTTGAACTGGGCGGCGTTCGGGTCGGTGACCGAGCCGTTGACCATGACGATCTTGGAGGACTTGGTCGCCTTGCCGCCCAGCGCCTTGAGCAGGGCCTCGCCCTGGGTCCGGCCGACCTCCTCGTTGTCGAACGAGGTGTAGGCGCTGATCGGGCCCTCGGCCAGGCGGTCGTAGGCGACGACCTCGATGCCGGCGTCCTTGGCCTTCTGGACGGAGTTCTTGATGGCCTTGGCGTCCACGGCGTCCAGGATCAGCACGTCCACCTTGTTGGTGATCATCGTGTCGACCTGCTGGGCCTGGAGGCTGGCGTCCTGGCGGGCGTTGTTGTACTGGATCGTCGCCTTGTTGTTCGTCAGCTCCTTGATCTTCTTCTCGATCAGCGGGCGGTCGAACTTCTCGTACCGGGCGGTCTTGTTCTCCGGCAGGAGCAGACCGACCTTGATGTTGTCGCCCTTCGCGGCGGACTTCGAGGAGTCCGCCTTGTCGCCGGACTCCTTCGCGCTGCCACAGGCGGCGAGGGATACGGCCATCGCACCGGCGGCGACGGCAACGGCGGCACGACGCATACGCGTGTTCACTTCAGAAACCTCCCTGACGAGGCCGCGTCGTTGCGGCCGAGGTGGCTGGAAGTCAACTCGGCCATACGTGCGACGTCAAGAAGTAAATCCTTAACGGGTTGGCAACGGTGCCATCCGTTATCTAAGTGAAGGCAGGCGCGGCCGCGTTGAGCGTTCCGTCCAAAAGGGTCGAATCACCCATCTCGCTGAGCGCGAGGGCGAGCGCTCCGAGCACCTCCGCACGGCCGCCAAGTGCCCCTGGAAGTACGGACAGTTGACGCGCCGCACTGGGGATCGCGTACCGCCCGACGGACTCCCTTATCGGCCCGAGCAGCAGCTCGCCGGCCTCGGCCAGATCACCACCCAGGACCACCCGGCTCGGGTTCAGAAGGTTGCACAGGTTGGCGACTCCGCTGCCGATGTGGCGGCCGACGTCGGCGATCACCCGACGGCAGCCCGGATCCCCTTCCCGGGCCAGCCGCACGACACCCTCCATCGTCAGGTCGGTGCCGTGACTGGGCTGGAGCAGGGGCAGCACGTAGCGTGCGGCCGTGAAGGTCTCCAGGCAGCCCCGGTTACCGCAGCGGCAGACCGGGCCGGACTCGTCAAGAGTGATATGTCCTATTTCTCCGGCCGTGCCCCCCGGGCCGCGGTAGATCTTCCCGTTGATCACCAGCCCCGCGCCGACACCGCTGGCGACCTTGATGTACGCCAGGTCGCGCACCCCCCGCCCGGCGCCCCAGACCAGCTCGCCGAGGGCGCCGAGGTTGGCGTCGTTGTCCACGTGCACGGGCACGCCGAGCCGCCCCCGCAGTTCCTCGGCGGGCCTGGTGCCGCCCCAGCCGGGCAGGATCGCGGTGGAGCCCAGCGTGCCGGACTCGACGTCGATCGGGCCGGGCACGCCCAGACCCACCCCGGCGATCTTCGACCGGTCGACCCCGGTCGCGGCGATCAGGCGGTCGACCAGCTCCTCCGCCCGGTCGAAGCCCTGGTCCGAGGACGCGTCGACGTCCAGCGGCTCGGATTCCTCGGCCAGCACCTGATGAGCGAGGTTCCCGACCGCGACCCGCAGGTGCGTATGCCCGAAATCCACGCCTATGACGATGCCGGCGTCCCCGCTCAGCGAGACGCTGCGGGCCCGGCGGCCACCCGCCGAGGTGGGCGTGACCTCGACCGTCCCGCCGTCCTTGAGTTCGCGGACGATGTTGGAGACCGTCGCCGCGGACAGTCCCGTGGTCCTCGCGATCTCCGCCTGCGTGAGCGACCCGGCCAGCCGGACGGCACGTACGACCCGCTCCAGGTTGGCTCGGTGCAGCGACGACTGCGACCCTGGAGTCTCCACGACGACCTCCTGCGCACGGGGCCGCTTCGATGAGGCCCCGTCTTTGTCCAACTAGTGAACTCTAAGCTGAGCCGTTCGGGTCGCCTCCCGTCAAGAGGTTGAACCGTTTCGGGGTGCATCCAGACATAACCGCGCGCCCCGCCCCGGTCCGGGAACGGCGCGCGGTCGGACGGCTGCGCAGCGCTACTTCAGCGTCGCCGACGTCAGGCCCGCCTGCACCTGGCGCTGGAAGGACAGGTACACCACCAGCATAGGAACCATCGCGATGGTCACACCCGCGAAGAGCACGGGCAGGTCGGAGGCGTAGCCCTGCTGCTGTTGCAGCTGGATGAGACCCTGGGTGAGGACGTAGCGCTCGGGGTCGTCGCCGCTTTGCGGCTGCATCAGGACCGTCGGCAGGATGAACTGGTTCCACTGGCCGAGCGTGTTGAAGATCCCGACGCTGATCAGACCCGGCTTCGCCATCGGCAGCATGACCTGGAAGAAACTCCGGGTGTGCGAGGCCCCGTCCAGGATCGCCGCCTCGAACACCGCCGTCGGCAGGGTCCGGAAGAAGGCGTGCATGAAGAACACCGTGAACGGCATCGAGTAGGCGATGTAGACCAGGACCAGGCCCTGGTAGGTGTTGAGCATGTCCAGCCGCTTGACCATGAAGAACAGCGGGACGAGGGCCAGGAAGACGGGGAACATGGCGCCGGCGACGAAGAAGTAGTACAGCAGCCGGTTGCCCCAGAACCGGTAGCGGGCCAGCACGTACGCGGCCATGGAGCCGAACAGCATCGTCAGCGGCACGGAGAAGACCAGCACGATGACGGTGTTGAGGAAGTAGTCGCCGATGCCCTTGTCCCAGGCGCGCCGGAACACGTCGAAGGTCCAGTTCTCGGGCCAGCCGAAGGCCGAGCCGCCGATCTGGGCGTCGGTCTTGAAGGAGCTGAGCACCAGCCACAGCAGCGGCAGCACGATCAGCAGGGCCCACAGCGCCAGGAAGCCGTGCGAGAAGACGTTCAGGACGACGCCTTCGCCGCCGCGGTCGGGCCGTACGGGGGCCTCGGCCACGTCCGGCCGCGGCTCGGCGGTGCCGCCCTGGGGGGCGGTCTCCTTGAGGGGTGCGCTCATCGTCGTATCTCCCGCTCAGAACTCGACGCGGTCGCGGCGGGTGGCGCGCAGCATGACCACGGACAGGACCAGGGTGAGCAGCAGCATGACGACGCCCATGGCACAGGCGTATCCGCTCTTGCCGAAGTACTGGAAGTTGCGCATCATCACCGTCGACATCACGTCGCTGTGATGGTCGGGGCCGCCGCCGTAGGCGCCCATGTTCTGGGTCATGGAGGACACCAGGACGAACATGTCCATCGCGACGATGCCCAGGTAGACCCAGGCGGTCTGCACGGTGTCCCACAGCAGCGGCAGGGTGATGCGGAAGAAGGACTGGCCGCGGCCGGCGCCGTCGATGAGGGCGGCCTCGTAGACGTCCTTCGGGATGGACTGCATGGCGGCCGAGAACAGCACCAGGTAGAAGCCGACGCCGTGCCACACCACCGCGACGATCAGCGCCCACAGCACCATGTCGGGCTCATTGAGCCATTCCACCGGGTTGTTCGCGTCGACCAGCCCGGTTTTGATCAGGAAACCGTTGAGCAGGCCGCCGCCGTCACTTCTGTACACCGCGTTGAACAGCACCGCGACGATCGCCAGCGACAGCACCTGCGGAAAGAAGTAGACGACCTTGTAGAACCGGGATCCGGCGACGCCCTGAACTCCGCCGGCCCTGCCGCGCCCGCCCGCGTTCACCATGAACGCGAAGAACAGGGCGAGCAGTATGGTGATCACCGGGATGAAGATCAGGAACAGGATGTTGTGCCAGATGGCCTGCAGGAAGACGTCGTCCTTCAGCAGCGTCCGGTAGTTGTCCAGTCCGACGAACCTGAAGGTCTGCGACTGCCCCTTCCAGTCGGTCAGCGAATAGCCGAACGTCTGGATGTACGGCCAGATCACGAAGATCAGATAAAGCGCCACGGGAACGAAGAGGAATCCCGTGACGAACCTGTACTGCCCTGTGCGCATTGGCGTTTCCTGCCCCTGGTGTCCCGCCCCGGGCCGGATCGCTCCGGCCCGGGACACGGCGTCGCGGTCAGTCCCGGTGGTTCTTCTTGGAGGACGGGTCCTTGGCCTGCTTGTCGACCGCCGCCTGACAGCGCTTCAGCCATTCCTTCGGCTGGATGCGCTTGGCCATCAGCTCGTTGGACGCGGCCTCGATGGCGGCGCCCATCTCGCTGTACCACTCGGTGTACAGGTAGCGGAAGGTGCCGTCACCGGCCGCCTTGGACGCCTCGACCGTGGACTGGGTGCCGGGGCGCAGCTCGACGGTCGGGTCGACCCCGTCCTTGAGGATGGTCAGCGAGTTGGCCTCCTTGGCGAACAGCGTCGACCACTCCTTGGAGAGCATGCGCCGCATGAACTCCTTGGCTCCGGCGAGGTTCTTCGCCTTCGCCGGGATGATGAAGGGCTCGCCGGAGCCGGCCCGGATCGCCTCGAACGGCAGCTTGCTGTCCGGCAGCAGCGGCATCGGCAGGAACTTCATGTCGAAGTCGGCCGGCGTCTGCTTCAGCTGCTCGTTCTCCAGCCACGAGCCGCAGGTGATGAAGGCGGCCTTGTACTGGTTCCAGCGGGTCTGCGACTCGGTGTGGGTCAGGCCGTTGGTGCCGGGCATCAACAGGCCCTTCTCGACGACCTCGTAGATCGCCTCGACGCCCGCCTGCGCCGCCTCGGAGCCCACGAACGCCTTGGGGTCGAGGTTGTCGATCGCCTTCATGGCGTCCAGACCGCCCTTCTTGGCGATCATGTCCATGATGGCGACGTTGATGTAGTACGGGTACTTGCCCTGGTGGGCCAGGCCGCCGATGCCCTGCTTCTTGGCGTCCTGGCAGACGGCGATGAAGTCGTCCCAGGTCTTCGGCGGCTCCCAGCCCTTGTCCTTGAAGAGCTTGCCGGAGTACCACAGGCCCCACACGGTGTAGATGTAGTTGAGGGCGACGATCTTGCCCTCCTGCATGCCCGCGTCCAGGGTGCCGGGGATGATCATGTCCCGGACCTTCTTGGACGGGTCGTCGACCGAGGGTGCGTCGAGCACCGGGGCGAGGTCCAGCAACTGTCCGTTCTTGTACAGGACGTCGACCTTGATCTGCTGGGCGCCGGAGTCGTCCACGATGTCCGGCGGGTTGCCCGCGTTGAAGCGGGGCTGGAGCTTGCCGGTGATCTCCTGCGTGCCGGTGTGGGTGGAGGTGATGCCGAGCTTCTGCTTGTAGCTCGCCTCCCACGCCTTGGCGTAGTTGTCGCCGTAACCGCCCTTGAAGATGACGACGTCGAGCTTGCTGCCCTTCTGCACTCCGAAGGGGTTCGACTTCGAGGTCTTGCCCTGGCCGGAGTCGCCCTCGTCGTCACCCCCGCCGCCGCTCGCGCACGCGGACAGGAGGCTCATCGCGGGTACGGAGATCAGTCCGAGCGCCGCGGACCGCCTGATCAGATCGCGGCGCCCCACACCCGATGTGCCGGTGCCGCCGGTGCCGTTGTTCTCGGCGGAAGTGGATCCCATGCTCAAGTCCTCGCCTTCTCCAGGACTCAGGCGGTGAACCGGATCCTCCCCGGCACCGCGGTCGGTCAAGCAGGGTCATGCAGGAAGTGCGGATCGGTGAATCGCCGACAGGTATAGTCCACTTCCCGCCGACGGAGCAAGATCGAATGCAAGGTTCACCGATGGTCTTATCCGAGTTGAGACCTCGGGGAAACGTGCGGCCCCGCCGGGCACGCTGCCGGAAAAATCCGCGACACAGGCCCCGAATGCCGCAGCCAACACCCTGGACATCACTGCCGACTTGGCCACTGCTGCTCTCCGCGCGACAGAGGTGACAACGTTGTCCGACATGCAGGGAGGGTGCTGTCGCATGCGCTACAGTGCTCGGCACAGACGGGGTCCGGCGGTCGCCTTGACGGCCGCTTTCGCTTTCTTCGCCGGATCCCAGGGGGCGGCGACCGCGCCGCCGGCGAAGGCCGCGGCGGCCGACCGGGGGTGGTGAACCGCTTGTGGCCGACTGCGCACGGGTACGTCCTGGCGTGCGTGCGTGGGTGTCCGGGCTGCGGCGCGTGCACCCGCACGGGCGGGAAGGAGGGTCCGGCACGGGGGACCCTTCGGGGCTCCGCCGACGGCACCCGCTGGAAGACGCTCGACAGACGGTCCGGCGAGTCCTTCGCCTGGGACCGGCAGACCCGCCCGTTCACGGTCGCGTCGCCGGGCGCGTACGCGAAGTACCGCCTGTCCTCGACGGCGAGGCGGACGTCTCGGAGGTCGAACCGCCGGCCTGAGCGCCGCGTCCGGGCGCCGATGCCGGCGTGCCCCCGGCCCACGCACGTCACGTGGGCCGGGGGCACGTCGGCACTCCCTGGCGGGGCCTAACCGACCCGGCAGGGCAGGGTGGTCGCCGTGTCGCCGCCGTCGCCGGTGACGACGTAGCCGAAGGTGGTGCTCGCCCCTGGACTCAGCGAGCCGTTCCAGTCGGCGTTGTGGACCATCACCTCCTGGCCGGTGTAGGTGGCGTTGCCGTTCCACAGGCTGTCGACCTTCTGGCCGGCCGGCAGCGTCCAGTCGACCATCCATCCCAGCATCGGCACGTCACCGGTGTTGGTGACGGTCACCTCGGACTGGTAACCACCGCTCCAGGTGCCCGTGGTCTTGCGGGTGGCCGAGCAGGTGCCGGGGACCGGATCCGTCGGGTCGCCCGGGTCGTGGATGCCGGTGACCTCGCCGTTTCCGCCGTCGAAGACGACGTCGGAGCAGGAGTAGAAGGTCTCCGTGCTGTCCGAGCGCTGCCACACCATGTAGATGATGTGCCGGCCCGACTTGCCCTCGGGGAGCTTGCCGGTCCAGGAGTAGTTGGCCTCGACCGTGCCCGGCGTGCCGTTGAGCGGCGGGTGGTCGACGTCGAGGAAGGGGGTGTCCTCGATGTCGTTCCAGGTCAGCGTCTTGGTCGGGTCGTAGCCGTCCTTGGTGACGTAGACGTGGAACCAGCCCGGGTGCGCGGCCCAGGCGTTGTACGAGAAGTCGACCGTCGCGCCCGACGTGAGGTGGGTCAGCGGCCAGTCGTCGCGCGGCAGGTCGAAGCCGGTGAAGTTCGGGTTGCCGCCGCTGCACAGTTCGCCGTCCGGCACGAAGCCGCGGGTGCGGCCGGCGCCGTCCGAGCGCAGCACCGAGAACCAGTTGTAGAACGGCGTGGTGCCGCTGATCTGCTGGGCGGCCTTGCAGGCCGGGTTGACCGGCTTGATCTCACCGGTGTCGGTGAGGGCGTCCTGCCAGCACAGGAAGGTACGGCTGCCGGGCTTCATCGGAGTGCCGTGGGCCTGGGCCGGCATGCCGGCCGTCAGCACCAGGGCCAGGGCCGGGACGGTGGCGAGCAGGGAGACCAGGACCAGGAAGAGGGCCTTGGTCCGGGTGGAGGGCGCCGTTCGGCGCGCGGTCGTCTCTATTGGCGGGATCATGACATTCGGATTCCTTCAGCTGCGGCCGTGTGTGGGTTACGGGCGTGCGTCGATGGTCCGAGCGTGCGAGGTGGGAGCGCCCCTTGGCGGCGGGTTCCGGTCCACCGTCATGGGAGCGCTCCCACCCCACCACTGGCGAAGCTAGCGTCGAGTGGCCGTGTTGTAAACGCCTGTGACACGGAGGACGTACGCAACGTACGCGGAGGGACGCCCGGGGCCGCCGGATGCGGACACGGCCGAGGGCCGCACCCCCGTCACCGGGGATGCGGCCCTGAACTGCCTTGTGCCGCCGCCTACTTGCGGATCAGGTTGCGCAGCACGTACTGCATGATGCCGCCGTTGCGGTAGTAGTCGGCCTCACCGGGGGTGTCGATGCGGACGACGGCGTCGAACTCGACACCGGTGTCGGTGGTGACCTTGACCGTGCGCGGCGTGGTGCCCTCGTTCAGCTCGGTGACGCCGGTGATGGAGAAGGTCTCCTCGCCGGTCAGGCCGAGGGACTCGGCGGAGGCGCCCTCCGGGAACTGCAGCGGCAGGACGCCCATGCCGATGAGGTTCGAGCGGTGGATGCGCTCGTAGGACTCGGCGATGACGGCCTTGACGCCGAGCAGGGCCGTGCCCTTGGCCGCCCAGTCGCGGGAGGAGCCGGAGCCGTACTCCTTGCCGGCCAGGACGACCAGCGGGACGCCGGCGGCCTGGTAGTTCTGCGAGGCGTCGTAGATGAAGGAGACCGGACCGCCCTCCTGCGTGAAGTCGCGGGTGTAGCCGCCCTCGGTGCCCGGCGCGATCTGGTTGCGCAGGCGGATGTTGGCGAACGTGCCGCGGATCATGACCTCGTGGTTGCCTCGGCGGGAGCCGTAGGAGTTGAAGTCACGACGCTCCACACCGTGCTCGGTGAGGTACTGGCCGGCCGGGGTGTCGGCCTTGATGGCGCCGGCCGGGGAGATGTGGTCGGTGGTGACCGAGTCGCCCAGCTTGGCGAGCACCCGGGCGCCGGAGATGTCGGAGACCGGCTCCGGCTCCATGCCCATGCCCTCGAAGTACGGGGGCTTGCGCACGTACGTCGACTCGGCGTCCCACTCGAAGGTGTTGCCGGTCGGGATGGGCAGCGCCTGCCACTGGGCGTCGCCGGCGAAGACGTCGGAGTAGGACTTGTTGAACATGTCCTCGCCGATGGCGTTCGCCACGACGTCGTTGACCTCGGCCTCGGTGGGCCAGATGTCCTTGAGGAAGACCGGGTTGCCGTCCTGGTCGGTGCCCAGGGCGTCGCGCGTGATGTCCACCTTCATGGAGCCCGCGATGGCGTACGCGACGACCAGCGGCGGGGAGGCCAGGTAGTTCATCTTGACGTCGGGGTTGATGCGGCCCTCGAAGTTCCGGTTGCCGGAGAGGACCGAGGTGACCGCGAGGTCGTGGTCGTTGACGGCCTTGGAGACCTCCTCCGGCAGCGGGCCGGAGTTGCCGATGCAGGTGGTGCAGCCGTAGCCGACGAGGTTGAAGCCGACCTTGTCGAGGTAGGGGGTCAGGCCCGCCTTGTCGAAGTAGTCGGTGACGACCTTGGAACCCGGGGCGAGGGTGGTCTTGACCCAGGGCTTGCGGGTCAGGCCCTTCTCCACGGCCTTCTTCGCGACGAGCGCGGCGGCGACCATCACGTACGGGTTGGAGGTGTTGGTGCAGGAGGTGATGGCGGCCACGGTGACGGCGCCGTGGTCGAGCTCGTAGGTCGTCCCGTCGGGGGCGGTGACCTGGACCGGGTTGCTGGGCGCGCCGTTGGGGGCGACGGCGGGGGCGTCGGAGGCCGGGAAGGACTCCTGGCCCGCCTCGTCCACGACGTCCACGTAGTTGCGTACGTCCTGCTTGAACTGCTCGGCTGCGTTCGCGAGGACGATCCGGTCCTGCGGGCGCTTGGGGCCGGCGATGGACGGGACGACCGTCGACAGGTCCAGCTCGAGCTTCTCGGAGAAGTCGGGCTCGGCCTTCGGGTCCAGCCAGAGGCCCTGCTCCTTGGCGTACGCCTCGACGAGCGCGACCTGCTGGTCGCTGCGGCCGGTCAGACGCAGGTAGTTGAGGGTCTCGTCGTCGATCGGGAAGATCGCGGCGGTGGAGCCGAACTCCGGGGACATGTTGCCGATGGTGGCGCGGTTGGCGAGGCTGGTGGCCGCCACGCCCTCGCCGTAGAACTCGACGAACTTGCCGACGACGCCGTGCTTGCGGAGCATCTCGGTGATGGTGAGCACGAGGTCGGTGGCGGTGGTGCCGGTGGGCAGCTCGCCGGTGAGCTTGAAGCCGACGACGCGCGGGATGAGCATGGAGACCGGCTGGCCGAGCATGGCGGCCTCGGCCTCGATGCCGCCGACGCCCCAGCCGAGCACGCCGAGGCCGTTGACCATGGTGGTGTGCGAGTCGGTGCCGACGAGGGTGTCGGGGTAGGCCTGCCCGTTCCGGACCATGACCGTGCGGGCCAGGTGCTCGATGTTCACCTGGTGGACGATGCCGGTGCCCGGCGGGACGACCTTGAACTCGTCGAACGCGGTCTGGCCCCAGCGCAGGAACTGGTAGCGCTCCTTGTTGCGGCCGTACTCCAGCTCGACGTTCTGCTTGAAGGCGTCGTTGGTGCCGAACTTGTCGGCGATGACGGAGTGGTCGATGACCAGTTCGGCCGGGGCCAGCGGGTTGATCTTCGCCGGGTCGCCGCCGAGCTCCTTGACGGCCTCGCGCATGGTGGCGAGGTCGACGACGCAGGGCACGCCGGTGAAGTCCTGCATGATCACGCGGGCCGGCGTGAACTGGATCTCCTGCGAGGGCTGGGCCTGCGAGTCCCAGCTGCCGAGGGCACGGATGTGGTCGGCGGTGATGTTCGCGCCGTCCTCGGTGCGGAGCAGGTTCTCCAGCAGGACCTTCAGGCTGTAGGGGAGCCGGGCCGAGCCCTCCACCTTGTCCAGGCGGAAGATCTCGTACGACTCGTCGCCCACCTGCAGCGTGCTGCGGGCGTCGAAGCTGTTCGCCGACACGACAGTCTCCTTCATTGATGTGCGCGTACCACCACACCGCAAACCATATGCGGCTACCGCCGCGTGGTGCCGCCACGGCCTCTGGACCAGTCCGCCGGGGCACGACCAGGTAAGGCATGCCTCAGCGGGGTGGCGACTGCGGTGCACCTCGGCAGATATCTCGATGTCGAGATAACTCTAGTACATGGGGGCCGGATGGTCATGCGGGGTCCTTGATCCCTCGCGGTGAAGGTTGAGCGTGGCCGGCGAGAACCGGTGACCGCCGGGTGGTCCCGGCGAAGGTCGAGCGGCTGCCTGCGGAGGCCTCGGGGGGATCCCGTCCCCGGCGGCTTCGCTCCGGGCTTCCTCGGCGAGCGCGAGAGCCGCCGCGCCTGCCCCGATAATGTGTCTTCGCATGACCGGCTCCGAGATCGAGATCACCGCAGGCCTGGTCCGCGACCTGCTGGAAGAGCAGCATCCAGACCTTGCGGGGCTGGCCATCCGCGAGGTGGCGGGCGGCTGGGGCAACCGGATGTGGCGTCTCGGGGACGAGCTGGCCGTGCGCATGCAGTCCATGGACCCCACCCCGGAGGTCCAGCTCAAGGAGCGGCGGTGGCTACCCGTGCTGGCTCCGCGCCTGCCGCTCCCGGTGCCGACTCCGGTGCGGTTCGGTGAACCGTCCGAGCGCTTCCCCAAGTACTGGACCGTGATGACGTGGGTTTCCGGCGAGCCGCTGGACCACGGCTCGATCAGCCGCGGCGACCACGCGGCCGACACGCTGGCGGGCTTCCTCCGGGCCCTGCACGTGGAGGCGCCCGCCGAGGCGCCGATCAGCTCGGACTTCGGCGCTCACCCCAAGAAGTGCACGGACGGCTTCGACTGCTTCTTCGACGCCGTTGTCCCCGCCGGCATGGCAGACGAGGTCCGGGCGGTCTGGGACGATGCCGTCGCGGCCCCCGAGTGGGAGGGCCCGCCGGTATGGGTGCACGGTGACCTTCATCCCGCGAACGTCGTCGTCTCGGACGGAACGCTCTCGGGCATCGTCGACTTCGGTGCCCTGTTCGCCGGCGACCCGGCCTGGGACCTCGCCGCCGCATGGGTGCTGCTGCCCGCGGGCACGGCCGCACGGTTCTTCGGCACGTACGCCCATGCGGACGAGGCGGCGATCCGGCGCGCCCGCGGGCTGGCCGTCGTGAAGAGCCTCTTCCTGATGCTCATGGGACAGAACGGAGACCGGGGCCTTCCCGGGGGCAAGCCGCACTGGGGCCCCGCAGGCCGGGCGGCACTCGATCGTGTTCTGAGATGGGATCCGACGCGGCGGACACGGTGAGCGCTCAGCGAGGGTCGAGTGGCCGCTGCGACCCGGACTTCTTCCGGGGCGAAGTCCAGCAGGACCAGCCGGTCCCGCTCCAGCCACGACCCGTGGCCGACACGGCCGTCGGTCGTCGGCGCGTGGTACCGGCCGGGGAAGCCGCGATCCCTGGTGCTCGGATTCCTGTCGAAGACACACGTGCGCCCCAGCTGTGCACGCAAAGGTAACTGCGCGTTCCGCTACGACGGTTGTGTGCCCATCGGCCGAACGGGGATGCTCACTGCACCTGCTTCACACGATGAACAGGAGCAGCGGGAGCTCAGCAACACACCAACACCGAGAGGGTCGTTGCCGATGAGACTCAGCCTCCGCGCACTCATATGTGCGCTGGTCTCCGCCGTGGCGCTGGCATCCGCCGGTGCCGTTCCGGCGGTGGGCGCAGCCACCACCCCGATCCCCTCGCAGGGATCATCGACGCAGCTCGACGTGGGCAACTGGAACGTCGAGTGGTTCGGTTCGCCGGACTTCGGCCCGACCGACGAGGCGCTGCAACAGGAGAACGTCCGCGACGTCATGTCGGGGGCCGACATGGACGTCTGGGGCCTGTCCGAGGTGGTCAGCACCTCGGCGTTCGACGCGCTCGTCGCCGGCATGCCCGGCTACACCGGCGTCGTGGCGAACGACCCGGTCGTGACGAACGGTGCGCAGTACTACTCCGACTTCGGCAACACCGAGCAGAAGGTCGCGCTCGTCTGGCGCACCAGCATGGCCACGCTGGTGAGCGCGAAGGTCATCCTGACGGACCAGAACAGCAACTTCGCGGGCCGCCCGCCGGTGGAGTTCACGTTGCGGGGAACCTTCGACGGCGTGACCCGGGACCTCGTCTTCATCGTCCTGCACGCGAAGTCCGGGGCCACCGCGGATGCGTGGAACCTCCGCAGCTCCGCGTCGCAGGCTCTCAAGTCCTACCTCGACACCACCTACCCGACGCAGAACGTCTTCGTCATCGGCGACTGGAACGACGACGTCGACACGTCGATAGTGTCCGGGAAGGCATCGCCCTACGCCGACTTCGTGAACGACACGGCCCGCTACGGCTTCCCGACGCGTGCACTGTCGCTGGCCGGGGTGGCGTCGACGACCGGCTACCCGGACTTCATCGACCACCAGCTCAACACCGACGAGGTCCAGGCGAAGTACGTCCCGGGCTCGGCGACCGCTTTCCAGCCCCAGGCGTACGTTCCGAACTACGCCACCACGACCAGCGATCACTACCCGGTGCTGGCCCGCTACGACTTCGTCACCGGCGGGGGCGGGGTGAACCAGCCGCCCACCGCGTCGTTCACGCACTCCTGCACCGATCTCGCGTGCGCCTTCACGGACGGCAGCACCGACGCCGACGGCACGATCGTGAGCCGCAGTTGGGACTTCGGCGACGGACAGAGGTCGAGCGCGACCGACCCGAGCGTCACCTACGCGTCGGCGGGCACCTACCCGGTGTCCCTGACCGTGACGGACAACGGCGGCGCCACGCACACCACGACCGAGAACGTCACCGTCACGGCGGGCGGCGCAGGGGGTCCGGCCAACGTGGTCGTCAACGAAGTGCTGGCCAACGAGCCGGGCAGCGACACCGCGGGCGAGGGCGTCGAGATCGTGAACATCGGCGGCACCGCGATCGACATCGGGGGCTGGACCATCCGTGACGGGACGGCAGTACGCCACACCTTCGCGTCCGGGACGACGTTGCAGCCCGGCAAGGCGATCACAGTGTTCGGCGGAGCCTCCGCCATCCCCGGCGGCATCGTGGCGGTGGCTGCGAGCACCGGTGGCCTCAGCCTGTCCAACAGTGGTGATCAGGTGATCCTCAGGGATTCGGCCGGTGCGACGGTCCAGTCGATGAGCTACTCCTCGAGCCTGTCGAACACCGACGGCGTGTCCGCCAACCGCAGTCCCGACGGCTCCGCGTCCGGGGCCTGGGTCAAGCACAACACGATCAGTTCGCTGGCGCAGTCGCTGGGTCGGCGCGCCGACGGAACGGTGTACTGAGCAGGCAGGCATCGACAGACGCCGGGACCGCTCGGCCGCAGGACGGCGACATCACTTCGTCGACTCCAGAATGCGGTCGAGTGTCCGGCGTCCCGTTCGGCTCATCGTCGGATTGCTCTCGGCGTAGTAACCAGACAAGACCCATCGCCTGTTCGAACGCCCATGCCTTGCCGCGCTCCCATTCCAGATCGTCGCAGGCCAGTGTCCGCCGGAGCACTTCCCGTGGGCCCGGTTGCAGCAGGTGCCAGCCGCTGACCAGATCCAGCGCGGGGTCGGCCGGGCCGAAGCCGCCGGTGTCGAGGACGCCGCTGAGCCGGTCTCCGGCGACCAGTACATTGCCGGGAATCAGGTCACCATGGCTCATCACGTCGGCGGCCGTGCGTGGCAGCTCACGGAAGTGGCTCCACAGTCGGCGCAGCCGGGGCACGTCGAGCAGCCCCTCGCTCTCCTCGAAGCACTTCGCCATCCAGTCGTCGTGGTGAGCGAGAACGCCGCCACGGTTCTCGCCGCTGAAACGCCGCCCGCGCGTCCCGGCGTCCCGCAGGGCTGCGATGAAGGCCGCAAGGTCCTCGGCGAAGGCGTCCGATCCGCTCGGGTCGGCATCGAAGGCGACCGTTCCCGGCAGCCATGTCTGGACCGACCACGGCATGGGGTAACCCGCTCCGGGCCTTCCCAGGGCGACGGGTTCCGGCACGGGGAACCGAGACACCTGTGCCAGCTCCGCGCTCGCCCGGGCTTCCCGTTCCAGAACCGCCGACGTCTCCGCGGGATCCGTCAGGCGCAGCGGGAAACGCGCGGAGAGGTCGTCCCCGATGCGGAAGACGGCGTGGACCGTCCCGGTCGACGGCAGCGGTCGGATCGCCTTGCCGCTCCATCGAGGGAACTGTTCTTGGATCAAGGTCGCGGCGATGTCGGTGGTCACGTCGATCTGGTCATCGTGCATGGTCAATCTCGCAGGCCCTTCCACGTGTCCGTGCGGAACGACGGAATCAGTCCGGAACGACTGAGCCGACAGCAAGTATTCGGACGCCGGGTTGCGGATCAACTGAGATTCTTCGGCGGACGTGGTGTTCCGTCCGGTCCGCGGGGTCTCACCGAGCCGGGTGGGGGCGGCCCGGCCCGGCGGGCGGACGCGTGATGCGGGGCTGGACGCGCTGCCGGAGGCCGTCGCGGGCGGCTGGGCCGGGGCCGGCGCGACGGTCGGCGGGCCTATCCGATCGTGCCGGTCGCGGCGCTGTAGGCGGTGCCGCTGGTGAAGGAGGTGCGGGTGCCCTTGACCCGGACCTTGATCTTGTGGCCCTTGTCGGCACTGGTCAGCTTGTAGGTGGCGGCCGTGGCGTGGGAGATGGCCGTGCTGCCGCGGTACCACTGGTAGGTGCAGGCGGTGGGCTTCACGGACCAGGAGCCGTTCTTCGCGGTGAGGATCGAGCCGACCTTCGCGGTCCCGGAGACCGTGGGGGCCTTGTAGGCGCTGATCCGCTGCCCCGCCAGGGCGGTCAGCTCGCTCCTGTCCCCCGTTCCGGTCAGCTGGTAAAAGCCGTTGTAACCGACACCGAGCACCACGCCGTCGGCGTCCCGCACCAGGGTGTCAGACCCGGCGCCGGCCACTTCCACGATCCGGGCCTTGCTGGGCTGGCCGGGGGCCGTCCGCAGGGCGTCGGCGACGGTCACCGGGGAGCCGATGTCGCTGAGCTGGCCGTAGTTGGCACCGGTGCCGTAGACGACGCCGTACTGGTCCACCGCGAGCACGCTGCTGTGGCCCGCCTCGATGGCGACCGCCTGGTCGATGCCGGGGATCCGCCGGGCCAGCGGATGGTCGTTCGTGTCGACGGTGCCGAGCCCGAGCTGCCCGTACTCGTTCTCACCGGTGACCCACACGTGACCGTCCGAACCGAGCAGGACGACGTTCTCGTAGCTGGCGGCGACGGCCTTGACGCTCAGACCGGCCGGAAGGCCGGTGAAGGCGGTCAGCTGCTTGACCGTCGCCTTGGACGTCAGCGAGCCGCGCACGCTGTAGCCGGCGCCGTACACGCTTCCGTCCGATGCCAGTACGACCGTCTGGAAATGGCCGGCGTCGATGGCGGTGGCGCGCACGCCGGAGGGCAGGCCGGCCAGCGGGGCCAGTTTGTAGTTCGCGCCGACCGGCATCGACGTGGTCAGCTCGCTGTTGCTGTTCCAGCCGGTGCCGTAGACCTTGCCGTCGGAGCCCAGCACCAGGGAGAAGGCTTGCCCGGCCGCCACCGCCTTGGCGGACACCCCGCTGGGCAGCCCCGCCAGCGGGGTCAGCGTGTTCTTCCAGCCCTGACTGTGATCGGCGCTGGTGTCGGTGAGCTGGCCCCCGTCGTTCATGCCGGTGCCGTAGACCTTGCCGTTGGACCCGAGGACCAGGGCGAAGTGGTACCCGGCGGCGATCGACTGAGCCCGCACCCCGCTCGGCAGCCCGGCCAGCGGGGTCGGGGTGGCGCGGGTCCCGGAGCCCGCCTGCACGTCCCAGCCGGTGAGGTAGATTTTGCCGTCACCGCCGATGAAATAGGTGCTGTCGCCGCTCACCGCCATCGTCACCGCGTGCGCCTTGACGGTGGGCGTGTACGCCTGGGCCGGCTGCACGGTCGCGCATATCACGGCGGCCGCGACACCGGCCGCACACGCGAGCTTCTGAACGCGTCTCATCTCGTTGCTTCCCGATTCTCTTCCCGGGGCGGCGCCGCGTAGGAGACCGGCCCGCATGTGCGGCAAACCTAGCGAGCCGCGCAGGTCCAGCAGAGACATGATGGAGACCCGGTGATGATCCGTTACAGCACCCGGACAGTGGAACTCCGCGGAGGGGGACGTGGTGACAACGTCCCCCTCCGCGCGCCGTCGACGCCGGGGACTGAGCGCGCCGGGCCTGGGCAGCCGACAGGGGACCGGTACGTCCCCGAACCACGGGAGGAGACACGGCATGGCCCTCACGTTCCGCAAGAGTTTCCGGATCCTTCCGGGAGTGCGCCTGAACATCAACCGGCATTCCTGGTCCATCACCACCGGCGGTGCGCACGGCCCGAAGCACACGCACAGCAGTACCGGACGTCGTACGACATCGGTGGATTTGCCGGGACCTTTCGGGTGGCGCCGCACCCGTTCCGCGAGGCGCCGTTGACAGCGCGTCACCCGAACGGACCCCCCTGAGATGCCCCATCTCATATCTGAGATAGCCTCAGCCTCATGGCAGACGACTACCTCGTACGCATCGGCAAGCTCATCCGTGACGCCCGGCAGCACCGGGGCTGGACACAGGCGCAGCTCGCGGAGGCTCTGGGCACCAGCCAGAGCGCGGTCAACCGCATCGAGCGCGGCGGCCAGAACATCAGTCTTGAGATGATCGCCCGCATCGGTGAGGCGCTGGAGAGCGAGATCGTCTCGCTGGGCTACGCGGGCCCGATGCATCTGCGGGTGGTGGGCGGCCGACGGCTGTCGGGGGCGATCGACGTCAAGACGAGCAAGAACGCCTGCGTGGCACTGCTGTGCGCCTCGCTGCTCAACAGGGGCCGCACGGTGCTGCGCCGGGTGGCGCGCATCGAGGAGGTGTACCGACTCCTGGAGGTGCTCAACTCCATCGGCGTACGCAGCCGTTGGATCAACGACGGGGTCGACCTCGAACTCGTGCCGCCCGCCCGGCTCGACATCGACGCCATCGACGCCGAGGCGGCCGTGCGCACGCGGTCCATCATCATGTTCCTCGGCCCGCTGCTGCACCGCATGGACAGCTTCCGGCTGCCGTACGCGGGCGGTTGCGACCTGGGGACGCGGACCATCGAGCCGCACATGATCGCGCTGCGCCGGTTCGGTCTCGACATCGCCGCGACCGAGGGGCAGTACCACGCCCGGGTCGACACCTCGGTGCGGCCCGGCCGTCCGATCGTGCTGACCGAGCGCGGCGACACGGTGACCGAGAACGCGCTGCTGGCCGCCGCCCGGCACGACGGCGTCACCGTCATCCGCAACGCCTCCTCCAACTACATGGTCCAGGACCTGTGCTTCTTCCTGGAGGCGCTCGGCGTGCGGGTCGAGGGCATCGGCACCACCACCCTCACCGTGCACGGCGTGCCGGAGATCGACGTCGACGTCGACTACTCGCCCTCCGAGGACCCGGTCGAGGCGATGAGCCTGCTGGCGGCCGCGGTGGTGACGGAGTCGGAGCTGACGGTGCGCCGGGTGCCCATCGAGTTCCTGGAGATCGAGCTGGCGGTCCTGGAGGAGATGGGGCTCGACCACGACCGCACGCCCGAGTACTGCGCGGACAACGGCCGTACCCGCCTGGTCGACCTCACCGTGCGGCCCTCCAAGCTGGAGGCGCCGATCGACAAGATCCACCCGATGCCGTTCCCCGGCCTGAACATCGACAACGTCCCGTTCTTCGCGGCCATCGCCGCCACCGCGCAGGGCAAGACGCTGATCCACGACTGGGTCTACGACAACCGCGCGATCTACCTGACCGACCTCAACCGGCTCGGCGGACGCCTGCAACTCCTCGACCCGCACCGGGTCCTGGTCGAGGGCCCGACCCGCTGGCGCGCCGCGGAGATGATGTGCCCGCCCGCGCTGCGGCCCGCCGTGGTGGTCCTGCTGGCGATGATGGCGGCCGAGGGCACCTCGGTGCTGCGCAACGTGTACGTCATCAACCGCGGTTACGAGGACCTCGCCGAGCGCCTGAACACCATCGGGGCGCAGATCGAGATCTTCCGGGACATCTGACGCGCGAAGGCCGCCGCACCCCGTCTGACCCGCTGTTCAGCAAGGCAGGGAGGGGTGCGGCGGCACCTCTGGGACTTTCCGGGACCCTGCCCCGGCGGGCTACGCCATGTTCGCCCGCATCGCTCGGGGTGGTTGTCGGCGGTGGTGGCGGGCAGGCCGCGCCGCTGGTCCGGGCGGACGGTGTCGATCGCGGTGCCGGCAGTCCGTTCGGTCGGACCTCGTGCGCGGGGGCAGAGGCACTGTGTCTCTCCCGCTCCGAGGACAGCGCTGCTCGTCGCGGCCCGCACCGGTGCCGTACCCGGGCTGCGAACAGAGCACCGCGCACCGTCGACTCCCGCAGCCGGGCGGCCGGTTCACGGTGAGGGCCTCGCGGGTTGGGTGTGGAGTGCGCCGTCCACACCGGCCGAGAGGCCCTCGTGCGCCACCACACTGAACGCCCTCCTGATTCGCCCTGTCACTGCTGCCCTTCGGGGCTGCGGCCGGGCGGATCAGGTGCCTTGAGGAGCGATGTTCCCGATGGTTCCTACCGTTCTTGCGGCCACCCGTCCGGTTCGGCGGCGAGGCGGCTCGCGATGTCGGTCCGCAAGGCCTTCTTGTCGATCTTGCCGACCTTGGTGGACAGCAGCTTCTCCACGATCACCAGACGCTCGGGCAGCTTGAACCTGGCCACCCCGATCTCCTCCATCGCGGTGCGGACCTCCTCCAGCGTGAGCGATGTGCCCGGGCGCAGGACCGCGTAGACGCACACTCGCTCGCCGAGGACGGGATCCGGCATGGCGACCGCCGCGACCTGGCTGACCGCCGGAAGCCTGTAGACGAGGTTCTCGACCTCCTCGGCTGAGATTTTCTCACCACCTCGGTTGATCATGTCCTTGTCGCGGCCCTCGACGACCAGATTGCCCTCCCTCGTGCGGCGGCAGATGTCGCCGGAGCGGTACCAGCCGTCGGCCGTGAAAGCGCGGGCGTTCTGCTCGGCGGCCCGGTAGTAGCCGCGCGGGGTGTACGGGCCCCGGGTGAGCAGAAGGCCGGGTTCGCCGTCGGGGACGTCGCGATCGTGTTCGTCGACGATCCGGACCTCGTCGGCGGGGCATACCGGGCGGCCCTGCGTGGTGCACACGATGTCCTCGGGATCGTCGAGGCGGGTGACGTTGATCAGTCCCTCCGCCATGCCGAAGACCTGCTGCAGCGCCACACCGAGCACCGGCCGGATCTTGCGGGCGAGTTCGTCGGCCAGGCGCGCGCCGCCCACCTGGAGCACTCGCAGGCTCGCCAGCTGCTCCACGCCCTGCTCGGCGGCGTACTCGAGCCAGCGGCCCGCTACCGCCGGGACGACTGCCGTGTGGGTGACCCCCTCGGCGGCGATGGTGGCGAAGGACCGCACCGGTTCCGGCGAGGGCAGGGTGACGACACGTCCGCCGGCGAGCAACGTACCGAGAATGCCGGGGCAGGCCAGCGCGAAATTGTGGCCCGCCGGAATGCTGACGAGATACGCGGTGGTCCCGTCCACCTGGGCGCACCGCGCAACGGCTCGGGCGTTGTAGGCGTAGTCGTCGTGGGTGCGGGAGATGAGCTTGGGCAGTCCGGTCGTACCGCCGGAGAGCAGGAACAGCGCCACGTCGCGGCTGCCGGGCGGGGCGGCGTCCAGCCGCGCCCGGTGTGCCCGGTCGGCCGCGGGGTCCGTCGGCGCCGCGCACAGCGCGGTCAGGTCGATGCTGTCCGGCGCGACGTCGTTCCCCGCGACGAGCACCCGCCACTCGGCTCCGGTGACCGTCCGGACCTCGTCGGCCAGTTCATGGGCGAGAGCCTGGTGATCGAAGTCCCGCATGACGTCGGGCACCGCGATGGCGACGGCCTCGGCGTGAACGGCCAGGTGACCCAGCTCGCTGCGCCGGTGCGCGGGCAGCGCCATGACGGGGATGATGCCCGCCCGCAGACAGGCCAGGGTCAGGACGACGAACTCCCAGCCGTTGCCCAGCTGAACGATGATCCGGTCGCCCTTGCGGATGCCGAGGTCCAGGAGGCGTACCGCTGCCGCGTCGGCCCGTGCGGCGAGTTCCGCGTGGGTCAGCCGCACGCCGGTGCCGGCGTGGGCCACCACGTCCACGAGGGCGGGATCGTCCGGGATGCGGTCCGCTACCGCCCGCAGCAGGTGACCGAGGGGTGCCCCGGCCCAGTAGCCCTCGGCGACGTACCGCGCCGCCTCGTCCTGCGGCCAGGGAATGACGTGGTCAGAGACAGGGCTTGGCATCGTCGGCCTCCTTACGCGTGATCACGGCGTCCAGCGCGACGAGTCCGTGGGCGGTGAGCCGCAGCGGGTTGACCTCGACGGCATCGATCGTGGGATGGGCTACGAGCAGGTCGCCGAGGGCGACGAGGACCCGGCTCAGTTCCTCACCGTCGAGCGCGGGGCCGCCGCGCCACCCGGCGAACAGGGCGCGGCCCGCCAGCTCGTCCGGCATGCCGGCGGCCTCGGAGGAGAAGAGGGGGGCTGTGCGGATCGCGACATCGGCGAGGGCCTCCGCTGTCGTCCCGCCGAGCCCGAGCAGGACGACAGGACCGAAGACAGGGTCGCGGCGGGCGCCGACGATCAGGTCGACACCGGACGGTGCCATCGCCTCGACCAGAAAGCGACGGGCGCCGATCGCCTCCAGGGCGTCCAGCGCGGCGTCGAGGCCGTCCGGGGTCGTGATGCCGAGGTGGACGCCACCGATCTCCGTCTTGTGCAGGACGTTCTTGTCGAGCAGCTTGACCGCCACCGCGTCGCCGCCCAGCTCCGCGAAGGCGGCGTGGGCCGAGGCCCGGTCCTCGCAGGCCCGGCGCGGCGGTGTGGAGATGCCGAGCTGGGTGAGGAACTGCTTCGCCTGGTGTTCGTCGTAGGAGGGAGCGAGGACGACGGAAGCCGGGGCGGCGGCGAGTGGTTCTGTGCGGATGCGGTCCTGGGCGCCGGTGCCGGTGCCGTGGCCCCGGGGTCCGGGGCGGAGGGCAGGAGCGTCGGCCGCCGGGGCTCGGCCGTTCGCCTCGTGAGCCCGTGCGTGGGCTGCGCGAGCCCGGGCATCGGCGAGCAGTGCGGCCGTCGCCGCGGCGACGCCGCGCGGGTCGGCGGCCACGGCGAACCCGCCGTCGACCAGGGCTCGCCGGGTGCGTGTGACCTGCTCACCCGTGCCGCCGACGCCGAGCACCACGGGGACGTCACCCAGCCGCGCGTTCTGCACGGCCGCCACCAGGTCGACGGCATCGGGCTCGTGCAGGGCGTATCCGGCAATCACATCGATGCCCGGGTCGGCGCTGACGGCGGACAGGACACGTCCGAACTCCGGTCCGGGGCGTCCGGTGTCCACCGGGTTGCGCTGGAAGGTGAGCGGCGGCAGCAGCCCGGCCAGCGTCTCCTGTGTCGCGGCGGTCAGTTCGGGGACGTTGGCCCGCCTGCCGCGCAAGTCGTCCAGGAGCAGCAGGCCGGGGCCGGCCTGGGCGGTGACCACGCCCACGCCCGGATCGGCGGACAGGCGGGCACGGGTGACCGCGAGTGCGCAGACCGCGTCCACCAGTTCCCGCTCGTCGTCCACGACCACCGCTCCGGCCTGAGCGAGCGCGGCCCGGGTGGTGCGCCAGGAAGTGGCCAGGGCACCGGTGTGGGAGGCGGCGAACGCGCCGACGTCGTGCCGTCCGACCACCAGGGCCACCACCGGCCGACGGGCCGTGAGCCTGCGTATGCTGGCCACCAGCCGGGGGCCGTCGGCGACCGACTCGATGTGCAGCGCGACGGCCGAGGTGTGCGGATCGTCCGCGAGATGGTCCAGGACGTCCGCGGCGGTGACGTCCACTGCGTTGCCGAGGCCGACAGCGAGACTGACGCCGTGTCCGGCCTCGGCGAGCAGGAACGCCAGCGCGTGATTGACCCCGCCGCTGGCCGCGACCACCGCCACACGGCCCGCAGGGATCTCGGCCGCGCCCGGCACGAAGCTGGCGGTGACCCCGGCGCGCGGGGAGATGAAACCACTGGTGTTGGGGCCGAGCAGCCGGATGCCTGTTTCGGCGACGATGTCGGCGAGCCGCCTCTGGTACTCGATGCCGGGCCCGCCCGCCTCGGCGAATCCGCCGCCGCAGACGACGGCGGCACGGACCCCGGCGGCCGCGGCCGCGGCCAGGACGTCAGGGCAGGCGGGAGCGGGGACACACAGCATGGCGAGGTCGGTCGGGCCGCCGTCGTCGGCAGCGGCGCGGATCGATCCGTACATGGTCTCGTCCCGGCCGTTGACCAGCGCCAGACGGCCGCCCCCCGCAGCGAAACCGGACAGCGAGCGGGCCAGCGCGGCACCGAGCTTGCCCGGCCTGCGGGAGGCACCCACGACGGCGATGCCACGCGGTGCGAACAACGGCGTCAAAGGGCTTGCGGACGCGGAGGTCCGGGCGGCAGCAGGTGGCCGCGCGGCCGCGGAGGCGGGGCCGGTCACGGGGAGCGGGGAGACGGTCTCGGTCATGCCTGTACTCCGACGAGGTCGGCGCGACCGGACAGGACGGTGGTCACGCCGTGATCACGGTCGGCGTCCGGCTCGATCAGCAGGGCCGGAAGCTTCTCCGCCATCCGGGCCTGTTCGCACAGCAGCGTCCGGGTCAGCGGCGTACCGCCGTACACCGCAGCCAGTACGGGCCGGTCGCGATCCGGGAGCGCCGCGAACCGCGCGAGCCTGCCACATGCCTCGGGCAGACCGGCCTCGGTGCCGGGGGCGGCCAGCAGCGCACCCCAGCGCCCGGGCAGGGGGGATGCGGCGAGGGGCAGTTCCTCGGTGCCGTGCACCGCGGTCGGCGTGCCGTCGGCGTCCGTCGCCACTTCCACGAACCGGCCGGGGGCCGCCCAGCCGGCCCGCTCGAACCGTGTCGCCAGCGGATCGGTGGTGTACTCGGCGCTCCAGGCACGATGGCTGGCGTCGATGAAGTCCGGGGCGCGGCGGGCGAGCCGGGCGTCACTGATGCTGCGCGTGAGGAAGTGGTACGCGAACTGCCAGGGCTCGAAGACGTCGTGGTAGCGACCGAAGTGTTCCCACCACGACAAGCTGGGCCGCGCCGAGTCCTGGATCCTGCGGACCGACGGCTGCGCGGCCTCCTCATAGGCCTCGAGTGCGGCCGGGAGGTCGCCGGAATGGTCGGTGAGGGCGCGGGCCAGGGCCATCGCGTCCTCCATCGCCATCTTCGTACCGGATCCGACCGAGAAGTGCGCGGTGTGCACCGCGTCTCCGACGAACACCACCGGCCGCGGTGCCAGGGTGTGCCAGCGGCGGGTGCGGCGCGTATGGAAGTTGCCCCAGCGGGAGTTGTTGGTCAGCAGCCGCCCGCCGTCGATCTGCTCGGCGAACAGCTTCTCCACGTACTCCTTGGAGACGACGTCGCTCACACCGGCCGGCTGGGTGGCGTCGAACCCGTCCAGCCCGGCGCGGCGCCAGGAAGCCTCGTCCGTCTCGACGATGAACGTGGACATCGTGTCGGAGATCGGATACCCGTGCACGGCGAAGACGCCGTGCGGGCCCCGCTCGTGCACGAAGGTCAGCCCGTCGAAGAGGTAGTCGGTGCCGAACCAGATGAACTTGGCCGTGGCTGACTCCACCTGCACGCCGAGGTCGTCGGCCAGCTGTTCGCGGATGCGTGAGCCGGTCCCGTCCGCGGCGACAACCAGGTCGTAGCCGCCCAGATCGTCGAGTCCGACCTCGGTGGAGAAACACAGTTCGGCCCCGACCTCCTGGGCGCGGGACTGCATGAGCGTGAGCAGGGTCCGCCGGACCACCGCGGTCATGCCGTTGCCGCCGCAGCGGATCCGCTCGCCCTTCAGTCGTACCTCGATGTCGTCCCAGCGCCGGCCGTGCCGGTCCAGGGCCTCGCGCAGTACCGGATCCGCCTCGTGGATACCGGCCAGAGTGCGATCGGAGAAGACGACTCCGAAGCCGAAGGTGTCGTCGGCCTTGTTGCGTTCGAAGACGGTGACCTCGATCGAGGGATCCATCCGGCGGAGGAGGGTGGCGAAGAACAGCCCTCCCGGGCCACCGCCGGCTACAGCTATGCGCATTACTTCCCCTGGTGAGACGCGGGGGCGGGGCGGGTGGAGCCCCGTCGGTTCGAGCGGCACCAGCTGTGACACCGCTCGGCGCAACGTACAACATGCCATCAACGACCGTCTAGAGAGTGACACCTATCTTCGATCGACACCTGGTCCGACCGCCTCCGGAGCCGGCGCACCCGTACCCGCCTGACGCAGGCCGGACCGCGGCCGGGCGCACGGCGCCCGAAAGCAGGCCCGGTGCCCGGAGGGGGCCCAGGCACGGGGTGCCCGTGCGGCCCCCGCCCGGCGCGGGCCGGATCCGGTCCGCCGTGCCGTGGGGTTCGGCCGCTGGTTCAGCCGACCGCGATCAGTTCGTCGACGTACGCTTCGGCCGGAGCCCTGAGCAGGCCGTGCGCTTCGAGGAACACCTCGTGCGCGGGCCCGCCGTGCCACCCGGTCGCCAGCAGTTCCGGCGGCAGGTCCGGGTCGCGGAAGGGGATCAGGCGGTAGTCGTGGACCAGCCGCATGCGCTCCACCAGGGCCTCGCGGCCGGTGAGCACGCCCGCGCGGTAACGGGGGAGCCGGGGACGGTAGACCTCCAGCAGCGCGGCGTAGTCCTCGTCCAACCGCTCCAGGTCCCAGGCCCGCGCGGCGATGTCCAGGTCGGCCGCCAGCCCGGCCGACCTGGACCGGAAGGTGTCGAGCCGGACGGCCGGCTGGTCCGCGAACGCGGCCAGCACCTGATCGGTGCGGTCGTGCGGGCTCAGCCAGACCGCCGAGGACAGCGGGCCGAAACCGAACCAGGCGAGCTTCTTGCGCAACCGCTCCCGCAGGGACCGTTCCGGTTCGGGCACCGAGTAGACCACCATGTGCCACTGGTGGTCCCAGGGGCCCCGCACCCGGTCGAAGATGCGTGCCCGCCCCTCGTCCAGCAGCCCCCAGGACGCGTCGGTGAGCACGTACACCGTCTCCCGGCCCTCGCGCCTGCTCTCCAGCCACCCCTCCTTGCGCATCCGGGCCGCCACCACCCGCACGGTGGCCTCCGGGACGTCGAAGCAGGCCATCAGGGCCACCAGCGCACGCAGCCTGACCTCCCCGCCCCGATAGCGCAGATAGTCGCCGAACAGATCGAACACCAACGACCGCGGTTTCACCCGACACCTCCCGACGCGGACCACACCCGCCCGACCGCTACCGGCATCAGGGCGATTCACTTTTCAGACGGAATCCATGATACTGACACTCAACGCCGCTTCACGGAGAGGCGGCGACGGTGGTCGGGTGCGGACCCGTTCGGGCTCGCGCGCCCGCTGTCGGCGGCGCATCGCCGCCCGGAGTCCAGCACCCGGCCGGGTCCGGTTCGCGCTACGCCTTGTAGCGGGCGACCGCCGCCTCGCCGAGGGCGACCATGGCGTCGGTGAGGCGGGCCATCTGGGAGGCGACGGTGCACGCAGGGTCGCACTGCGCGTTGACGAAGCACCCGTCGAAGCCCGCGATCGCGAAGTGGTCGAGCTCCTCGGCGACCGCTTGGGCGATCTCGGGGCCTTCGTCGGCGAAGGCCCCCGAGATCATCACGCGCATGTAGCCGCGGCCCTCGGCGCGCACCTGCCGGTTCATCTCGGCGACCTCCGCCTCCGTGGCCTCGTCGCTCATGATGAGCAGGATGTGCAGCCGCAGGAATTCGGGCCTGGCCGTGAAGACCTCGGCCGTGCGGTTCATGTACCAGGCCATCCGCTCGCGGTGCGTGCCCCCCTCCGGGGGGTGCGCGTGCGCCGCGCGCATGGCGGCGAAGAACTCATGGGCACCACGCGCCATCACCGCCGAGAGCAGTCCGCCCTTGGAGTGGAAGTGGTAGTAGATCGCACTTCTCGGCAGCCCGGTCTCGGCGATGATCGATGAGATCGAGGTGCCCGCGTACCCGCGCAGCGACATGACGTGAGCCGCGGCGTCAAGGATCTCTTCCCTGGAGCGCCGCCCGCGCCGGTTGCCGTTCTGGGCTGTGGTTCCCCTCTTCATTCCTCAGATTTTAGGGCCTGTCCGCCGGTCGACCGTCGTCGGAAAACCGCGCTGCACACGCTCTTGACGTGAGGCCGTACGCATGTGAGCGTAGCCATTATTAGACGGATCGATCGGTCCAATAATGGTCCAGCCAGTGACCACCGTTGGATGCCTCGATCGATCCGATTCTTCTGGAACGGTCACTGGAGATCGGTATGCCCCAGCTTGAGCGGGGCGAGGCCGCCGTCATCGGCCGGATGTCGCCGCAGCGGGTGTGCGGCGACGTCTTCGGCGCCGTGGGCCCGCCTTCATGAACAACGCCCGGCACTCCTCGGTTCGGCCCTGATCGGCCCGTGCCGCTCACCTTCGGGCGCAAAGCCGGGCGGGACGAGTCGCCATCGGCCGCAGCGCTGGTTCGCCCTCCCGGCATGCCGTTCGTGTAAACGCCGGCGCACTCCTGCCGCGTCCGGACGGTCGCCCTGCACCTGATGGCCGTGCGGCCCGACGAGAGGCATGGCGTCCCGGCGGCTGCACCGACGAGGGGCGACGCCGACCGGGCCACGCACCGCCCAAGCCCTCGACCCCACCTCTCTTGAACGACCTCTCTCAATCTCCATCCCGGCCGGGCCCCCGTGCGCCCGGTCGGTCAGTGAAAGGAGACACCCATGACCGGTGTCAAGGAGCTCGCGTACGTCGTGTACGAGGTCAGCGACCTCGCCGACTGGGAGCGTTTCGGCGTGACGCTGCTCGGTATGCAGCTGGGGCAGAAGGATGACAACGGCTTCACCCTGCGCACCGACGAGAAGGCACACCGCTGGATCATCACCGAGGGACCGGCCGACGACCTGGTGGTCAGCGGCTACGAGGTCGAGTCGGCGGAGTCCCTCGACGAGCTCGTCGCCAGGCTCACCGAGGCCGGCGTCGAGGTCGCCGAGGGCGGGGCCGACCTGGCCGCGGCGCGACGCGTCGAGCGCCTGGTCCAGGTCGCGGACCCGATGGGCAACCGCATCGAGCTGGTCACCGGTCTCGCGGACGCCGACACCCCGTTCGCCTCCGGCCTCCTGCTCGGCGAGTTCGTCACCGGTGCCGGTGGTGCCGGCCACCAGGTGATGCTCTCCAAGGGCGTCGCGCGCGAGGAGTACATGGCCTTTTACGAGGGCCTGCTCGGCTTCAGGATCAGCGACATGATCGTCCAGGAGCTCGCGCCGGGCATCATCGCCGACCTGATCTTCCTGCACTGCAACCCGCGCCATCACAGCGTCGCGTTCGGTGACATGCCGCACCCGAAGAAGACCCACCATTTCATGCTCGAGGTCACCGACATCCGTGACGTGGGCTTGGCCTACGACCGGTGCATGGACGCCAAGCAGCCCTTCGAGATGACGCTGGGCATGCACCCCAACGACCACATGTTCAGCTTCTACGTCCGCACGCCCTCCGGTTTCTCGGTCGAGTACGGCTGGGGCGGCCTGCTCATCGACGACGAGACCTGGCAGGTCCGCACACTCGACCGCCTCCACAGCTGGGGCCACCGCCCGCCGGAGGTCGTGCGCGACCTGCTCGGCCAGTCTCGGTCCACCAACCAGAACACCGGAGGAGCCCACTGATGGCCCTGCAGCAGAACGACATCTCCCGGTACGTCCAGACCACGGACTTCAAGATCCACTACAACGAGGCCGGCGAAGGCCACCCCGTCGTACTCCTGCACGGCGGCGGCCCCGGGGCGACCGGGTGGAGCAACTACTCCCCCAACATCGAGGCGCTCTCGAAGCACTTCCGCGTGATCGCGCCGGACATGCCGGGCTGGGGCGACTCCGACGCAGTCGACTTCGCCACGCTGGACCACGTCGAGGCTGCCTGCCAGCTGCTCGATGCCCTGGGTATCGAGAAGGCGGCGTTCGTCGGCAACTCGATGGGCGGCCACACCTCGCTCCGGCTCGCGGCCGAGCGCCCCGAGCGCGTCTCCCACCTCATAACCATGGGTGCGCCACTGCGGATGAAGCCGATCCTCTTCGGCGCCGGCGGCGGCCCCACCGAAGGCCTGAAGATCATGTACGACACTTTCACCGACGCGACGCCCGAGGGCATGCGCCGCCTCGTCGAGATCATGGTCTACGACAAGGCCCGCTTCGCCACACCGGAACTGTGCAAGCTCCGCTCGCAGGCCGCGCTCAAGCGTCCCGAGCACCTGCGCAACATCGCCTCGGCCGCTCCGAAGGCCCCGATCCCGATCTGGATCGACCTGGACAAGATCTCGGACATCACCGCGCCCGCGCTGCTGATACACGGCCGCGACGACCGCGTGGTCTCCTTCGAATCCACCCTCTTCCTGGCCGCCGGCATTCCCGACTCCCGCGTCCACCTCATCAACCGCTGCGGCCACTGGGCCCAGCTGGAGCACGCCGACGAGTTCAACCGCCAGGTGATCGACTTCGTCACCCACCACTGACACGCCCCGCGCCGCACCCGCGCCGATCCCCTGTGCGCCGCCGGGTCTGTGTCGACCCGGCGACGGCCGACGAGACCCGGCGGCGTGGGCGTACGGTGCACGGCTTCCGCAGACGTGTCCCGCATCCGGCAGACGCGACCTGCATCCGGCAGACGCGACCTGCATTCCATGTAAGTGCCTTGTTTTCCCGAGGAGTTGAATATGAGCACCACGCGTGTTGCCGAGACGGACGTCCTGGTCGTGGGCGCCGGCCCGGCGGGCGCCGCAGCCGGTGCGCTGCTGGCGACGTACGGTGTCCGTACGATCGTGCTGAACAAGTACGGCGCGGTCGCGAACACACCGCGCGCCCACATCACCAATCAGCGCACCATGGAGGTGCTGCGCGACCTGGGGGTCGAGGACGAGGGCAAGCGGGCCGCGACGCCCCAGCACCTGATGGGCGAGCATGTGTGGGCCACCGCCCTCACCGGTGCGGAGCTCGGACGGCTGCGGACCTGGTACACCCATCCGCGGTTCAAGGCCGAGCACGACCTGGCCAGCCCGACCGCCGTGTGCGACCTGCCCCAGGACCTGATGGAGCCGATCCTGCTGCAGGCCGCCACCAAGCGCGGCGCGATTCTGCGGGTCAACACCGAACTGCTCTCCTTCACCCAGGACGACGACGGTGTCACCGCCACCGTTCTGGACCGGGTGACCGGTGAGGAGTACCAGATCCGGTCGAGATACCTGATCGGCGCCGACGGCGGCAGATCGCGCGTCGTGGAGCAGCTGGGTATTCCGCTCGAGGGGGAGATGGGACTCGGCGGATCGATCAACGTCGTCTTCGAGGCGGACCTGACCCACCTGGTCGAGCACCGGCCGGGCGACATGTACTGGTTCATCCAGCCCGGCGTCGGCCACGACGGCAACGGCATCGGTGTGCTGCGTATGGTCCGGCCCTGGAACAAATGGGTCGCCGTGTGGGGGTACGACATCGAACAGGGCACCCCGGAACTCACCGATGAGTTCGGCACGAGCATCGTCCACCAGCTCATCGGCGATGACACTGTCCAGGTGAAGATCGAGTCCGTCTCCACCTGGGCGGTCAACCACGTCCACGCCACCGAGAACCGGGTCGGCCGCGTCTTTTGCGTCGGTGACGCCGTGCACCGCCACTCGCCGATGAACGGCCTGGGCTCCAACACCTCGATCCAGGACTCGTTCAACCTGTGCTGGAAGCTCGCGCTGGTCCTGCGCGGCCAGGCGGGACCCGGCCTGCTGGAGACGTACAGCGACGAGCGGCTGCCCGTGGCCCGCCAGATCGTCGAGCGGACCACGGCGAGCAACCACTTGATGCCGCCCCTGTTCATGGCCCTGCGTCTGCCGCCCGCCGCCGGGCCCGACGCGCTGGCCGCCGCGCTCGAGACTCTCCAGGCCCCCACCGCCGAAGGCGCGGAGCGGCGCGCCGCCTTCGACGCGGCGGTGCAAGGCACGCTGCTCTGTTTCAACACCCATGGTGTGGAGACCAACCAGAACTACCGGTCCGGTGCTCTGGTGACCGACGGCACGCCGGCCCCCATCGCGCCCAGGGACGAGGAGATCCACTACTTCCCCACCACCTACCCCGGACGGCACCTGCCGCACGCGTGGCTGCTCGACGGGCAGCGCAAGGTCGCCGTCATCGACCTGTGCGGCCGTGGCCGGTTCACGCTCCTGACCGGCATCCGCGGTGACGCCTGGCGCGAGGCCGCCGCCGAGGTCACGGCGCAGACAGGTGTGGAGGTCGAGGTTGTCTCCATCGGTCGCGGGTGCGACTACGAGGACCGGTACGGCGACTGGGCCGCTGTCTCGGAGATCGGCGAGAGCGGCGCGGTGCTGGTCCGCCCCGACCACATCGTCGGCTGGCGCAGCACGGAGCGGGCCGACGACCCGAACGGCGCCCTGCTCAACGTCGTGCGGTCGATCCTGCGGACCACGGCTTCCTGAAGAGCACAGGAGCCGGGGGGAGCGCTCAGGGCCGGTGCGACGCGTTCTGGCGGTCATGAGGCAGGCCGTCCAGCACCACCGGCAGCGTCCACCGCCCTCCACGCCGATCCCCCTTCCTCCCTGGCCTGCTCGACGAACCGGAGGAAGAGAAGAAGGGGGAGACCCGTTCCACCGGTACGGCGGATGCCGGAGAGGGCGCGTGGAGTGGAGCGGTTCACCGGGGCTCGGGGACGCGTCGCCGGACCGCCGCCCCCGGCCCGCGACGCGGTGGGGCGGCGGCCGGTCCCGCCGGCCGCGGACGCGCTGTCCGATGCAGCGCCCGCGACCGGCGGGGCCTCGGGGTCAGCGGCCCTGGAGGGAGCGGACGTTGTCGCCGAAGGTCCACCCCCGCGATCCGTCCCAGTTGATCGACCAGGTCATCAGGCCCTTGAGGCCGCCGCGGTAGGTGTTCCAGGCGCCGGCCACCAGCGAGGGCGACATGTAGCCGCCGCCCGCGCCCGGCTGGGCCGGAAGTCCCGGCGCCTGCTTGTCGTACGGCACCCGGATCGTGGTGCCCTGGACGACCAGGCCCTTGTCGAGGCAGTCGGTCTGGGCGATGAAGCCCTCGACCGTGCCGGCGGAGTAGGAGTCGCCGGAGCAGCCGTACATGCTGCCGTTGTAGTACTGCATGTTCAGCCACCACAGCCGGCCGTTGTCGGCGTACTTCTTGATGATCGGCAGGTACGCGCCCCAGATCGAGCCGTAGGCCACGCTGCCCCCGGTCACGTACGCCGTCTCCGGCGCCATGGTCAGGCCGAAGCCGGGCGGCATCCGTTGCAGCACGCCGTCGATGATGCGGACCAGGTTGGCCTGGGAGGTGGAGAGCTGGTTGATGTTCCCGCTGCCGACCAGGCCGGTCTCGATGTCGATGTCGATGCCGTCGAAGTTGTACTTCTTCAGGATCGGCACCACCGTCTCGACGAACCGGTCCGCGACGGTGCTGGAGCTGAGGTCGATGCCGGCCGCCGCGCCGCCGATCGACAGCAGCAGCGTCGCGCCGTTCGCCTTGGCGTCGCACATCTCGGCCGGGGTGGAGACCTTCACGGTGACGTCCATGCCGTCCTCCCACAGGACGGTGCCGTCCGAACGGATCACGGGGAAGGCGGCGTTGATGACGTTGTAGCCGTGCTGCCGGATGCGGGGGTCGTTGATCGGCACCCAGCCGAAGGGCGGGTGGACGCCGTTGGCGGCCCCGTCCCAGTTCTCCCAGTAGCCCTGGAGCACCTTGCCGGAGGGGCGCCCGTTGAGCGGGCAGGTGTCGGCCAGGGTCTCCTCGCCCGCCGCCGCGGCGGGTGGTGACAGGGGTGCGGCCAGCAGGGCCAGGGCCGCGCCCAGCAGGCCCAGCGCCCGCCGCGCAACTCGTGTTCGTCTCGCCATTCCCGGCTCCTTTCGAGGGCTGTCGGTCCCGCGGGGGCCGTGCCGTGGCCGCCGTGCCGCGGGTGTCGTGGAGGTGCGGTGCAGTGTGGTGTGCGGACGGGTCAGCAGGAGCCCAGGTCCTTCCAGACGCCGGAGGTGCCCGGCTCCTCACCGCGCGTCCACCAGGCGGCCCGCCAGGCGTGGCCGCGGTGGAGTGCGCTCTGGCCGCCGGTGTAGGCCTTCGCCGCGTCCCAGGGAGCGGCGGAGGAGCACTCGGCCGGGACGGTGGGCGGCTGACCGCCACCGCCGCCGACCTGGACGTCGACGCAGTTGTAGAAGGCGTTGGGGGTGTCGGCGACGTTCCACACCGCGAGGATCTTGTGCTTGCCGCCGGGCAGGCCGGACAGGGTGTGCGAGATGTTGGACGGCGGTTGGGTGTTGCCCTGGTCGAACCGCTTGAACAGGGTGCCGTCGACGTAGTAGTCCCAGGTGCTGGTGCTGTGCGCGGCGGTCAGCCGCCACTGGAAGGTGACCGTGCTGGACACCGGGGTCACCGGCCAGTTCTTGGTCTCGTCGTCCAGTACGCGCCAGCGGCTGCCGCCGCTGCACAGGCGCGAGCCCTTGGGTGCCTCGACGCTCTGCGGCTCGTACTGCAGACCGTCGCAGCCGGTGACCCGCCCGGTGGCGCAATGGTCCTGGCGGCTGGGCGGGGAGGTGATCCAGCCGTGGGCACTGGCGGGGCTCGCCGTGGTGACGACGGCCGCCAGGGGCAGGGCCAGCGCGAAGGCCGCGAAGGCCAGGAGGGAGGTCAGCAGTCTTCTCGGACTCATGTGAGGGGGCTCCTTCTCAGCCGGCGCGCCCGGCGGATCCGCCCGGCGCGCGGAGCCGGCATGTGGGGGGCGCCACGGCGAGCCGCTCCACCGCCGTGGCATGTCCCTGATGAAGGTAGGGCGGTGGCAGCACACCGTTAAGACCGCTATCGGTTCACGCTCACCCGCCGTACGGGACCGTCGGCGGCACCGGCCCGCAGGGGCCGGCCCCGCGGAGCGCTCCGCCGTAT
The DNA here is from genome assembly GCF_035656535.1 of Streptomyces sp. H51. Taxonomy (NCBI): domain Bacteria; kingdom Bacillati; phylum Actinomycetota; class Actinomycetes; order Kitasatosporales; family Streptomycetaceae; genus Streptomyces; species Streptomyces sp. H51. The sequence goes on along the minus strand of NZ_JAYMHD010000051.1, from coordinate 21,282 downwards.
CCGCAGGCCGGAAGGGGTGCCGGGGGTCCGGAAAGAGCCCGGGATCCGTCCACGGGTCCCCGACAGTGCGTCACGTACGGGATGATTGATCCCGCTTCGTGAGCATGTCTGAATTTGGTACAGACCAATGCCGGAGGGTGGGCCGGGAGGCTCCTTCCGCACGGTCGGCAGGTCCGGCGCCGATACAGATCCCGTTGTACCGGTTCACGCGCTGGACCGGGTCGGTCGCTGTACGTGACGATGGGTCCGCCGAGCGTGGCGCAGCACGTTCGGCAGCGGAGAGGTACCCGACAGCACGAGGCACAGGGGAAGGCGGCTGCGACGATGACCGGCAACGGCGTGGGGGCGGGCGGGAGTTCCGGGCAGGCCGGGGGCAACGGAAGCTGCGAGCCGGAACTCTCCGACAGCCTGAAGACATTCGGCGCGGTCCTCAAGGCCCTGCGCGAGGAATCCCGCCTGACGCAGGAGCAGTTCGCGCCGCTGGTGCGGTACTCGGTCGCCTACATCGCCAAGATCGAACAGGGCAAGCGGTTCCCGCCACGGGATCTGCTGGAGCGGTCGGAGGAGGTGCTGGGGGCGGCCGCGGGGAGGGTGCTGGGGGCGGCGGCCCGCAGTCTGACGCGGAAGGCGGGGCTGGCGTCGTGGTTCCGGCAGTGGGCGGGGATCGAGGAGGAAGCGATCTCGTTGTATGCGTACGAGTGCGCTGTGATTCCGGGCTTGCTCCAGCCGGAGCCGTACATTCGCGCGCTCTTCGAGCGGCGTCTTCCGCCTCTGTCGGAGGAGCAGTTCGAGCAACAGGTCACGGCTCGGCTCGAACGTCAGCGTCTCCTGACGGAGCGGCCGAACAGCTCGTTCGGCTTCATCGTCGAGCAGGCCCTGCTGGATCGCCGCCTGGCGGGCGACGGAGTCACCCACACGCTGCTCAGCACCCTGCTCGAAGTCGGCCGGCTCCGGAACGTGGAGATCCAGGTCATGCCTCGGATCCAGGAGGATCACTCCGGTTTCGAGGGGCCTCTCTACCTCGCCGAGACGGCGGAGAATCGCTGGGTGGGCTACGTCGAGGCGCACGACTGCAGCATGCTCGTCACCGACCCGAAAGCCGCAAGCGCCATGCTTCAGCGCTATGGCAGGATGCGCTCACAGGCTCTGAGTCACCAGGCCACCGCGAGCCTGCTGGAGCAGATGCGAGGAGCGTTATGAGCACCACCGAACTTGCTTGGTTCAAGAGCAGCTACAGCGGCGGTGGGGGCGGCAACTGCGTCGAGGTCGCCGTGCGTGCCGAGGCCGTTCTCGTCCGGGACTCCAAGGACACGGACAGGCGGGCGCTGGCCCTGTCCCGCGACGCGTGGTCGGCGTTCACGGCGCTGGCGGCGGGCTCCCGCGTCTGAACTTCCGGTGGGGCAGCGTGTGCCGCTGCCCCACCGGCCGCTACGACCCGTCCACGGGGGTCACGGGCACAGCGGGCCGTCCTGGACGGTGCAGCTCACCTGCCAGGCGGTCCACGCACCGCTGTCGTAGCGCATCCGGAACCAGTAGTTGCCGTCCCGGCCGATGGCCGCGATGGTGAAGTTCGTCAGGCTGCCCCCCAGATGGTCGATCTGGATCCGGCTCTGGACCCATCCCTCCATGGACTGCCAGCCGTTCCAGGAGCCGTCGGGGTAGGTCCAGTTCGTCCACACCGCGTGGTCGGTGCCGACGACGAACTGCTGCTTGGTCCCGTTGGCGAACTTCGTGGTCGAGATGCCGTACTCGCAGATGTACTTGCGGCCCTTGTTCGTGCAGGAGGTGGCCGCCTGCGACGGCGCCGCCGCGGCCCCCACCCCCGCGAAGGCGGCGATGGCCGCGACCGCCGTGAGGGCTCTCCTGAATCCGCGCATGCGCACGCTCCTTGGTCGAATGGTGTGGTGGCTCAGAAGTCGTCCGCGCCGTTGCGCAGTTCGGGGGTCCAGTAGCCGGTGAGCGACTTGGCCGGGTCGACGGCGATGCCGCCGCTGCCGGGCGCGGTGACGGCGATGACCGTGGAGTCGCCCTCCAGCGTGAGGGAGAACGCCGACACCGGCTCCGTGTCCTCGTCGGTCCCGCCGTCGGAGAACTTCACCAGGGCGTAGGCCGGGGCCCCCGGTTCGAGCACGACCGGCGTGGCCGGCTTGCTCTTGGCCACGGCCGGCACGTCCTGCTTGTGGCTCTCCAGGAACTGCACGTGCGGGAAACCCGGCAGCTTGCAGGAGCGGTGCGAGGTGTTCTTCGCCGTGAGGACGAGGTGGGTGTAGGGCGGGCCGTCCTGCCTGGCGGCGGTGACGGTGATGTCCCCTGCCGTGCAGACCGCGTCGGAGGCGGAGGCCTGCTTGCCGGACGAGCCGGCCGTCCCCGTGGAGCCGCCGGCGCCGCTGGAACCCGCCGAAGCCGACGAGTCGGCCGCACCCGCCGAATCCGAGGTGCCGGTGCTCTTGCCGTCCCCCGCCGCCACGGTCGCCGAAGCGGCGGCCGAGGAGGTGCCCGCGGACTCCGCGTCGCTGTCCGTGCCGCCCTGGCAGGCGGTCAGGGACAGGGTGAGGGCCGTGCCCGCGACAGCGAGCAGCATGGAGCGGTGACGCCTGGTGTTCATGAGATCTCCCCGTTGGGTGGTACGCCGTGTGCGTACGGCTGTCGTTCGACGGCGGGCGGTCCGTGCCCCGGCGGCAAGCGTGTGACCGGGGCGTCCGCGTCTGCCTCCAGTCGATCATTTCGGGCCGGTGCCGCCCAGGCGGTTCTCCCGGCAGAAGTACGGTCGGCCATACTTCTGCCGGGGCTCGCGTCCGGACGAGCCGGACGATCGGGGACATCGACGGTGCGGGACGGCACGCCTTCCACGGAGGACTTCGGGCAGCGGTTAAGAGGCCTGCGGGCCCGTGCCGGGCTCAGCCAGGAGGCGCTCTCCCATGCGGCCGGGGTGAGTGTCCGGGCACTGGCGGACATGGAACGCGGGCGCACCCGGGGACCGCAGCGCCGTACCGTCCAGGCGCTGGCCGAGGCGCTGGGGCTGGACGACGACGAGGCCGCGGACCTGGAGAGGGCCGCCGCCGCGGGCCGTCCGCGCCCGGGTGCGGCCGGCGGCCCGTCCGCACCCGGCACCCTGGCCCTGCCGCGTGACATCGCGGACTTCACCGCCCGCGGCCCGGCCCTCGCCCGGCTGCTGGACCTGGCACGGGACGCCGACCGGGGCGGGCCGATGGTCACCCTGGTCACCGGGCAGCCCGGCCTGGGCAAGACCGCGTTCGCGGTGCACGCCGCGCACCGTCTCGCCCCGCACTTCCCGGACGGGCGGTTCGCCCTGGACCTGCACGGCATGGATCCCGAACCGGTCACCCCCAGGGACGCGCTGGCCCGGCTGCTGGGCGCGGTGGGCATCCCCGACGCGGCGGTGCCGGCCGGCACCGAGGACCGGGCCGGCCTGTGGCGGTCCCTGGCCGGGCAGCGACGACTGCTCCTGCTGCTGGACAACGCCGCCGACGAGGCCCAGATCAGCCCCCTGCTGCCCGGCACCGGGCCGTCCCTGACCATCGTCACCAGCCGCCAGTCCCTGGCGGGCCTGGAATCCGTCCACCGCTGCGATCTGGCTCTGCTGCGGCGCGAGGAGGCGGTGGAACTCCTGAGCCGCATCATCGGCCCGGAACGGGTGGCGGCGGAGGCACAGGCCGCGCGTGATCTGTCCGACCTGTGCGGACACCTGCCGCTGGCCGTCCGGATCGCCGGCCAGCGGCTCGTCAGCCGGCCGCACGAACGGCTGGGCAAGCTCGTCGCCCGCCTCACCGCCGAGGGGCGGCGGCTGGACGGCCTCCAGGCCGGAAGCCTGCGGGTGCGCGCCGCCTTCGCGCTGTCGTACCGGCAACTGCGCCCGGAATCGCGGACCTTCCTGCGCCGCGCCGCGCTGGCGGCCGGCCCGGACTTCAGCCCCGAGACCGGCGCGCTCCTGGCCGGTCTGCCCTACGACGAGGCCGTCGCCTGCGCGGAGGAACTGACCGACGCCGGACTGCTCCAGAGCGATCCCGCCACCGAGCGCTACCGCTTCCACGACCTGCTCAGGCTGTACGCGGCCGAGCAGGTGACGGCCGAGGACGGACCCGGGGTCCGCGACGCCGCCCTGGACCGGACCGCGCACTGGATGCTGCGCCGGGCCACCGTCGCCGCGCTGCACTTCGACGTCCACCATGACGGCACCACGCCGTACGGCGACCCGGACCCGGAGGGAGCGCCTGCCGGGAAGGAGGAGGCCCGGGCCTGGCTGGAGGCCGAGCAGGCGCAGTGGCTGGCCGCACTGCGCCGGGCGCACGACACCGGCCGGCACCGGCAGGTCCTGGACACGGCGGAGGCGATGCACTGGTTCTCCGACCGCAACCAGCACTGGGAGCAGTGGGTGGAGGTGTTCCGGCGTTCCGCCGACTCCGCCCGCGCCCTGGGCAGCAGGCGGGAGGAGGCGGTCCACCTGAACTATCTCGCCTGGGCCCACAACCTCTGCGTCCACGACCCCCGTGCCGCCCTGACGAGCGCCGACGCCGCGCTGATGGCGGCCCGCGAGTGCGGGGACGGGCTCCAGGAGGGCTGGGCGCTCGGCTACAGCGCCGGCGCGCTCCACCGGCTGGGCCGGACGCGGGAGGCGCAGCAGCGCCTGCACGAGGCGGCCCGCCGCCTGGCCGAGCAGGACACCCCGCAGTCCCGGCTGGCCGAGCTGACGGTGCTCAACTCCCTGGGCAGCCTGCTGCGCCAGGCCGGCCGGCCGGCGGAAGCCCTGGACATCCACCGCCGCAGCGAGCGGATCTGCCGCGCGGGGATACCGGGCCGGACGGAGGAGCTGATCACGCTGTACCACGCGGTCGCCCGGCAGCAGATCGGCAACGACCTGGCCGCCCTGGGACGCTGGCACGAGGCGGAACCGCCGCTGCGGCAGGCCCTGGCCGCCTTCGAGGAGGCGCAGATGCCGGCCTGGGCGGAGGCTACGCGGCTCGACCTCGGCCAGGTGCTCACCGCCACGGGCCACCGGGAGGCCCGGCAGACGCTGCTCGCCGCCCGCGACGCCCTGACCGCGCTGAGGAGCCCGCGACAGGCCGAGGCCGCCGTCGCACTCGCCTCGCTCGACGAGACCACCGCCGGCACGTGAGGCCCGGCGGGGCCTTCGGTGTGTCCCAACTCCCTTCAGCGGTAAGGAATCGGCCGCATCAATACCGGTCTCCCCGGGCAGCATCCGTGCGTGGACACGCACACACAAGTCCATAGTGCAAAACACGACACTCGAGAGCGGTCGGCTGTGCGACGTGACTTTCACGGCGGCTGATCGCTGCACGGGACACAGGTATTGCATAGCATCCACGCGAAGACGCACAGAGTTGTGAGAGGCCGTGAAGGTGATGGGCGGTCACGACCGTTTCGACAGTGCGGACGAGTCGAGGGGCAACAGACGCTGGGCGGACGCCCCGCCCTTGTTCGATGACGAGCTTCCCGCCCCCCGGTCGGCGCGCACCGTGCCCCTCGCCGCGCTGCTGGGCTTCGCGCTGCTGAGCACCGTCGACATCCTGCGGGCCGGTCTCTCCCCGGCCGCCGAGGCGACCTGTGTGCTGCTCCTCCTGGGGAACCTCGGCCTGCAGTTCCTGCACTCCGCGCCGGGCGGCAACCGGGCGCCCCTGCCCCGCAGGTGCCTGACCCTCGCCTTCCAGGCGCTGCTGACCTGTCTGCCGCTGCTGCTGTTCCACGCGTACTGGGCGACGATGGCCGGCTGCCTGGCGGCGTCGCTGCTGCTGCTCCTGCCGCCCCCGGTGGCCTGGCCGCTGTACGGCGTCGTGGGGCTCGGCATGCTGATCCTGCCGGCGTTCGACGGCCGGTCGGTCCTCGACGGCGTCCTGCTCTGCCAGACCACGCTGCTGACCGGGTTCGCCCTGTTCGGCCTGGCCCGGCTGGCGGAGCTGGTCACGCGGCTGCACGCGGCGAGCGGTGAACTCGCCCGGCGGGCCGTCACCGGGGAACGGCTGCGCTTCGCCCGGGACCTCCACGACCTGCTCGGTTGCAGCCTCTCCGCGATCACGCTGAAGAGCGAACTGGTCCACCGGCTCATTCCCACCCAGCCCACACGCGCGATGAAGGAGGTCGACGAGGTGCTGTCCATCGCCGAGCAGTCCCTCACCGACGTCCGCAAGGTCGCGAGCGGCTTCCGCGAGCTGTCCCTGCGGCAGGAGGTCAGGTCGGCGCGGTCGCTGCTCGACGCCGCCGGGATCGACGTACGGACGGAGGTCGACCTGGGGCCGCTCTCCTCGCACCTGGACACCGCGCTCGCCACCACGCTGCGGGAGGCCGTCACCAATCTGCTGCGGCACAGCAACGCCTCACGCTGCCGCATCGAGGCCGTGCAGCTGGACGGTCTGGTCCGGCTGGTGGTCGAGAACGACGGCGTCGACCCCGCCCACCACGACCCCTCGCCCTACGGCGGCAACGGACTGGTCAATCTGCACGCGCGGATGACCGCGGTGGGCGGACGGCTGGAGTCGGGGCCCTGGCGGGACGGCACGTTCCGGCTGCTGGCCGAGGTGCCCGTGCCGAGCCCCTCGTCCACCGCGCGGGTGGGCGGCTGACCGGCCCGCGACGCCGCTCCCCCACCCGGCGCGGCTCCCTACACGGCGCCGCCCTGCCCCGCCGGCAGCCGCAGGACGAGAGCGGCCGGCATGTGGGGGGCGGCCGCCAGGTCGTTCTCGGTGATGCCGAGGGACGCGAGCGTCTGCCACGGCGGCACACCGGCCGCGGGGGTGGAGGCGGCGTCCTTGTCGTTCCCGGGTTCGTTCATGAGGACCTCTCTCCGGACAGGGTGCGGGACGTCGGACGGTCGCCGCGGCGCGCGAACCGCAGCCACAGCAGCTGGGAGATGAGCCAGCGCCGCATCGCGCCGAGGTGGGCGGGCGAGCCGTGCACGTCGTCGAACGTCTTGAAGCGCACGTCGTCGAGCGTGCGGCGCAGCAGCGCCTGGTCCTCGGGCGGAATGATCTCGTCGCGGCCGCTGGCGACGTACCGTACGGGAATCCGCACCTGCCGCAGCTGCTCCGGGGTGAGCGCGAACTGCTGCAGCAGGTAATGGAGTTCTGCCGGGCTCGCGCTTCCGGTGAGGCGGCGCAGGGTGTCGGCCGTGATGCCGGGCACCCGGGGCCACCAGGCGTCGTCGGTGAAGAAGCCGGCGACGGGCGCGCCCACGGTGAGGACCCGGCGGATGCGGGAGTCGTCGGCGGCGGCGCGCACGGCGAGGTGGCCGCTGAAGCTGAGGGCGAGCATCGAGGTGTCGGAGACCCGGGCGCGGTCGGCGAGTTCGTCGAGCAGGAAGCCGAGGATGCGCCAGGAGTCGGGGCCGTAGGTGAAGGTGTTCTCGCCGACGCCCGGCAGTTCGGTGACGACGGCGGCGAAGCCGAGTTTGCGCAGCAGCGGCAGCAGGGGTGCCCACTGTTCCTTCACGCTGACGATGCCGCCCATGACGATCAGCAGCGGGCGGGGGCGGTCGAGTCCGGTGGCCCAGCAGACGACGGTGCCGTCGCAGTGCTCGAACTCCAGGCGCTCGATGCCCCCTTGGTGCTGGCGCCAGCGGTCGAAGGTCTCGACGCACAGGCGCTGGGCGTGGACGCGGTCGGCGTCGCCGTGGTACGGGAACCGGGCGAGCGCGAAGTGGCGGCAGGCGTCGAGGAGGTCGCCGCGGTCGGCGGCGGCCCGGCCCTCGGCGGTCCACACCGCGGCCCACGACCCGGGGTCCCCGACGGTGTCGTTGGTGATCCGGGTGAGGACGCGCGTGGCGTGCCCGGCCGTCATGCCCTGTCCCCGGGCGTGCAGGCGGGCGAATTCCTTGAGTTCTTCGAGATGGTCCATCGGTCTCCTAGCGCGGGAACCACCGGTTCGCACCGGTGGCGCCGTCGGGGCGGCGGGGGCGCCGAGGGAGACCCTGGAGACCCTGCCCGCCGGATCCCGCCGGAGCGGCTCTGCACCCCCAGTGTTCCGGGGCCCGCTTGCGCGGTGCTTGTACGCGGGCAGCGCCGCCTGTGCGCGGGCGGCAGGGCCGCCGGACGCGGGAGGCCGGACCGCCGGGTGCGGGCGATCGGACCGCCGGACACGGCCGCCCGGGCCGAGCCGCCAGGCGCGGGCGACCAGGCCGGGCCGCCGGACACGAGCAGCCGGGCCGGACCGCCGGACACGGCCGACCAGGCCGAACCGCCAGACGCGGGCGACCAGGCCGGGCCGCCGGACACGAGCAGCCGGGCCCGACCGCCGGACACGGCCGACCAGGCCGAGCCGCCAGGCGCGGGCGACCAGGCCGGGCCGCCGGACACGAGCAGCCGGGCCCGACCGCCGGACACAGCCGACCAGGCCGGACCGCCAAGCGCGACCAGGCCGGACCGCCAGGCGCGGCCGACCGGACCGGACCGCCGGACACGGGCGACCGGGCCGGGCCGCCAGGCGCGGGCCGCCAGGTGCGGGCGGGGGGTCAGGCCAGGGCGGCCAGGTAGGCCTCGACGGCGTCGGCCGCGACGGCCGGGCCGTCGGCGGACCGTATGCGCTCGCGCATGGCCCGCACCCGCTCGGTCACCGCGGCGTCGCCGGTCAGCCGCTCGGCGGCCTCGCGCAGGCTCCGCACGGTGACGTCCTCCTTGGCCAGCAGGCGGCCGAGGCCCAGCTCCTGCACGCGCAGGGCGTTCGCCCGCTGCTCGTTCGTCTGGGGCACCAGGACCATGGGCACGCCGTTGTCCAGCGACTCCATGGTGCTGTTCATGCCGCCGTGGCTGATGAACAGCCGTGCGTGGCGCAGCACGTCGAGCTGGGGCGCGTACCGCCGTACGTCGACGTTCGCGGGCAGCGGCCCGAGGGCGGCCGGGTCGGTGTGCTCGCCGACGGTGATCAGGACGTCCCACTCGGAGTCGCCGAACGCCTCGATGGCCATGCGGAAGAACTCCGGCCAGCCCCTGGCCGAGGTGCCGAGCGAGACCAGCAGGACGGGGCGGTCCGGCGAGGCCGGCTGCCAGGTGCCCTGGTAGGGGCGTTCGGCGATGCAGGGGCCGGTGAAGACGAACCGTTCGTCGAAGGTCTCGCCCGCGTACTGGAATTCGCGGGGGAGGAAGACGAGGGCGAGCTTCTCGATGTGCGTGAGGAAGCCCATAGGATCGGCGGGCAGTCCGAACCGGGGCAGCAGCGCCGCCAGCTTCATCGCGGCTTCGACGATCCGAGGGTCGTCCGGCGCGGCCACCGGGAACCTCTCCCGGATGGAGAAGTGTTCGTTCGCGGCCAGCACCGGATACGTCCGGATCAGCGGGATGCCGTGCGTGGCGGCGAAGAAGCGCGCTCCCCACGCCATGAAGTCGTGGACGATCACGTCCGGCCGGTTCGCCTCGTAGAACGGGGTGACCTGGGCGACGAGGGAGGTGGCCTCGTCCAGGCTGCGCAGCCCCTCGCCCGCGGTCTCCTCGGGCGTCAGGGGGGCCTGGTAGAAGTCGCCGAAGACCGAGTCGTAGCGGACCGGTTCGGCGCCGGCGGCCTTCATGATGGGGGCGAAGTGGTCGGTCACGGTGCAGGTGACGCGGTGGCCCCTTCGCACCAGCTCCTCGATCACGCCGACCGTGGGGTTGACATGGCCTACGGCCGGGAAGTCGAAGAAAGCGATGTGACGTCGCACGGGTGGCTCCTCCCGCTGGTCCGGATTCCGTCAGTTGCGTCAGTGCCGTGGGTTACGTGGATGCCGTGGTGACGTGGGTTCCGTCCGGTTCGCCGGGTGCCGCCGACCGGCGTACCTCGTCGAGGAGTTCCGCCTGCCGCAGGGTGTCGCGGGGGTCCGGGAGGGTTCCGGAGCGCACGGCGGCGGCGAAGGCCGCGACGGTGGCCGCCACCTGGTCGTGCGGCGCGAGCGTGATCTCCTCGGTCTTCCCGTCGCGGTGCAGGCCGATCACCGGGACGTGGTCGGCGGGCGGGGTGAACGCCCGGTCGACGGTGATGCCGCCCTCGCTGCCCCACAGTTCGTACGACGAGCGGTAGGCGTGCTCCATGCCGAAGGTGATCTGGGCGGTGACGGTGCCGGGTGTGCTCAGCAACGCGGCGCCGGAGGTCTCCACCTGCCGCCCCGCGCCCCGGACGAGGCGGGCGCCGGTGACGTCGAGAGCGGCGCCCAGGAAGTGCAGCGCGGCCCGCAGCGGGTAGATCCCGACGTCGGCCAGCGCCCCGCCGCCGAGGTGCGGGTCGTAGCGGATGTCGCCGTCGGGCAGCGGGGGGATGGTGAACGCGGCGTGGAAGGAGCGCGGTTCGCCGATCGCGCCGTCGGCGACCAGGCGTCGTACGGCCTCGTGCCAGCGGTGATGGACGAACATCACGTTCTCCATGAGCACCAGGCCGCGGGCGGCGGCCAGTCGGAGCAGCCGTGCGGTGCTGTGGCGGTCGGTGGACAGCGGCTTCTCGGCGAGGACGTGCCGGCCCGTGCGCAGTGCCGCCTCGGTCCACTCGGCGTGCAGCGCCGCGGGCAGCGGCACGTAGACGGCCTGGACGTCGTCCTGTTCGAGCAGTGCGTCATATCCGTGGACGGGCCGGCCGCCGAAGCGGTCGGCGACCTCACGCGCCTTGGCCGCGTCCCGGCTGGCGACCGCCGCGATCTCGATGCCGGGGTCGGCGGCGAAGGCGGGGAGCATGCGGCGCACGGCGATGCCCGCGCAGCCGATCACCCCGATCCGCAGGGGGCCGGTCACCGGGACCTCACCGCCGTCGCGTTGAGGCAGGCGAGCAGGGTGCGGGCCTGGACGTTGAGGTAGTGGCCGTGCCGGACCAGGGAGGTGAGCTGCCCCGGGGTGACCCAGGCGTAACCGGGCGGCGGGTCCTGCGGGGCGTCGGTCTCGTCCGCGTCGACGATGAGGTAGCGGCTCACGGCGTTGAGGAAGCGGCCGCCCTCCTCGGAGTGCACGGCCTCGTAGCGGACCCGGTCGGGGCCGGCGTTCTCCACCGTGTCGAGGAACAACGGGCGTTGACCGGCGGGAAGGTGGGCGTAGTTGTCGGGCGTGTACTGCACGGTCGGCCCGAGTTCGACGGTGTCGAGGAAGCCGGCCTCGACCCGGGCGTGCACCAGGACGTGCGGGACGCCGCCGAACCGCCGGGTGAGGAAGGCGGTGACGCCGGCGCCGACCGGCTCGAACAGGGGCTGGGTCCAGCCGGTCACCTCGCGGTTGCCCGCCTGCACGGACACGGCGACGACGTCGAAGTAGCGGCCCGCCTCGTGCTCGATGGTGCTCTCGCGGCGTTTCCAGCCGGGGAGGTTGTCCAGCGGGACGCGTTCGGCGCGCACGCTGTGCCGGGTGCGCTCGCCGGTGATCCAGGACAGCAGCTCGGTGTCGGTGAGCAGCGCGCCGCCCCAGGCGTCGCCGAACGGCAGGCAGGACAGCACCGTGCGCGAGTCCATGTTGACCACGTTGTCCAGGTGCAGCAGTTCGGCGATCTGGCCGAGGGTGAGCCAGCAGAAGTCGTCGAGGAGCGGGACGTCGCCGGTCGCCTCGACCACCATGTTGCGGTTGGACTTGTGGTGGAACCACGAGCCGTGTTCGGACTGGAGCACGTCGGCGACGATCCGGCCGCGGTCCGGCCCGACGAAGTACTCGATGTATTTGACGTCCGCCCCCTTGTGGGCCTTGGTGTAGTTGCTGCGGGTCGCCTGGACGGTGGGCGAGAGCTGGAGCAGATTGGGGTTGCCGGGCTCCATCTTGGCCTGCATCAGGAAGTGCAGCACGCCGTCGAACTCCTTGACGACGATGCCCAGGATGCCCACCTCGGGCTGTTTGATGATGGGCTGGTACCAGTCGGCGCAGGGGCCGTCGCCGTGCGGTTCGCCCTGCTCGACGACGTGCAGGCCCTCGACGGAGAAGAACCGTCCGCTGCGGTGCACCAGGTTGCCGGTGGACTCCTGGAACGACCAGCCGTCCAGGTCCGCGAACGGTATCCGCTCGACGCGGAAGGTGTTGGCCCGGCCTCGCCCGGCCAGCCAGGCCGCGAAGTCGCCGGTGCCGAGGTGGGCGCCTTCGGTGGTGGCCGCCGAGCGCGCGATGCGGTCCGGCAGGGTCGCGTTCTCACGTCTCTGGAGGGTGTGGGTCGACGGCATCGGGGTAACTCCCTGTCTTTCTGGTGCGGAGAGCGCGGCCGGGTCAGGCACGGTCGGCCGCGAGGAAGTCGTTGAGGACCCTGCGGTAGTAGTGGGGGCCGAAGCCCAGGTCCGCGACCTGCGGTACCAGGGCGCGCAGCTTCTCGGTGGAGATGGCGTACTCGGCGCCCGCGTCGACGTACGTCTTGCGCGGGGTGAGCCGCAGCGCGCGGGCGAGGTGGTCGACGATGTCGTCGACCGGGACCGCGAATCCGGAGGCCACGTTGACCGTGTCGGCCCGCAGCCCCGCGGCGAGCAGCCGGTCGGTGATCGTCAGCATGTCGGCGACGCCGATCAGGTCGCGGACCGCGCGCCGGTGCAGGAACACCGACCCCGACCGGACCTGCCGCACCAGGGTGGGGATGAGCTGGTGGTGGCGCCCGTGCGGTCCGACCAGGTGTGCCAGCCGGAGGATGAGGTGGTCGGCCCCCGAGTCGCGTAACTGCTCCTCGAGCGCGAGTTTGTGGGCGCCGTAGGGGGTGGCGGGGCGGACCGGGGCGTCCTCCCTGCCCGGTCCCTCGGCGAGGCCGTACATTCCGGTCGCGGCCGTCGAGAAGAACAGGAGCAGTTGTCCGCCCGCGGCGCACCGCTTCGCGACGTCGCGCAGCAGTGCGGCTTCCCGCGCGTAGTCCGCGTCGGTGGCGCCGCTCGTCCTGGACTCCCCAGCCGCGAGGGCCACGGTGCCCGGATGCCGGCCGGCCAGCGGACGCAGACTCCGTGCCAGGAATCCGGTTCCCACTATCTCCATCGTCTTCCCGGTCTCCTGTCGGGAGGCGGCCCGGTGGCTGGGAGCCGGTCGGCGGACCCGGTCCGCGGGCAGGCGTGCTCGGGGCCCGTCCGGGGAGAGGTGTCCGGGACGCGGGCCGGGGTGCCCGGGGCCCGTCCGGGGAGGGGTACGCCGACGGGCTCTCAGCCGTGCTGGGCCACGAACTCCTTGATCGTGGCGGTCATGTAGTCGAGCATTTCGTCGGTGAGCCCCGGGTAGACGCCGATCCAGAAGGTGTGCTCGGTGACGACGTCGCTGTTGGTGAGGTCGCCGACGACCCGGAAGGGCTTGCCGGTGTAGGCGGGCTGCCGGGTGAGGTTGCCGGCGAACAGCCGCCGGGTGCCGATCTTGTGCTCTTCGAGGTGGGCGACGAGTTCGGCGCGGGTGAAGCGGGCCTCGGGGTCGACGGTGATGACGAACCCGAACCAGCTCGGGTCGGACTTCCGGGTGGGCTCCGGCAGCAGCAGGCCGGGGACGCCGTCCAGTCCCTCGCGCAGCCGGCGCCAGTTGCGCCGCCGCGCCTCGATGAAGCCGTCCAGCTTGTCGAGCTGGGCGAGGCCCAGCGCGGCCTGGATGTCGGTGCCCTTCAGGTTGTAACCGACGTGGGAGAAGATGTACTTGTGGTCGTACCCGGCCGGCAGGTCGCCCAGCTGGTACTCGAACCGCTTGAAGCAGGTGTTGTTCATGCCGGGTTCGCACCAGCAGTCGCGGCCCCAGTCGCGCAGCGACTCCACGATGCGGGCCAGGCCCAGGTCGGAGGTGAGCAGGCAGCCGCCCTCGCCCATGGTGAGGTGGTGCGCCGGGTAGAAGCTGACCGTGGTCATGTGGCCGAAGGTGCCGGTGAGCCGGCCGTCGTAGGTGGAGCCGACCGCGTCGCAGTTGTCCTCGATGAGGTAGAGGCCGTGTTCCTCGGCGAGCTGGGCCACCTCGGCGACCTCGAAGGGGTTGCCGAGCGCGTGCGCGATGATGATCGCCCGGGTCTTGGGGCCGATGGCCTGGGCCACCCGCTCGGCCGTGGTGTTGTACGTGGCCAGTTCCACGTCCACGAAGACCGGGACGAGCCCGTTCTGCAGGATCGGGTTGACGGTGGTGGGAAAGCCCGCGGCGACCGTGATCACCTCGTCGCCCGGCTTCAGCGCCCGGTCCCCGAGTTCGTGCTGGGTGAGGGCGGAGACGGCCAGCAGGTTCGCCGACGAACCCGAGTTGGTCAGGTGGGCCTTGCGCCGCTTCAGCCGCTTGGCGAACGCGGACTCGAACTTCTTCGAGCTGGGTCCGGCGGCGATCCGCATGGTCAGCGCCGCCTCGACGAGGGCGACCCGGTCCGCCTCGTCCAGGACCGCGCCGGACGGCCAGATCTCGGTCACGCCGGGCACGAACTCCCGGTCGGGCGCGGTCTCGCGGTGGTACCTGCGGACCTCGTCCAGCACCAGTTCCTTGTGGTCGATGGTGTCGCTCATCGTCATGTCCTTCCGTTGACCGGTGCCGGCACAGCGGCTGCGAGCAGGTCGCGCAGCGAGTCGTCGAGGGTGCGGCGCGGCCGCCATCCCAGGAGCCGCAGCGCCCGTGAGACGTCGAGTTGCTGCCACGCCACGTCGGTGCGCGGGGACGGGGCGGGGGCGGCCTCGACGACGGGGACGTCCACGCCGCTGAGGCGGACCATGCGGTCGACCAGCGCGCGCATCGGTACCGCCTCGCCGCGGCCGACGTTGATCACCCGGCCGCCGACGTCGGCCTTCGGCGCGGTGGCGGCGGCCCGTACGGCGTCGACGGCGTCGTGCGCGTCGACCAGGTCGCGGCGGGCGCGCAGCGGCGGGAGCCGCAGCTCGTCGGGGTGCTCGCCCAGGGACCGGGCGACGGCGGCCGCGCCGAGGTGTGCGGCGACCCGGCCGAAGAGGCTGCCGGCCGGCACCCCGGCACCGATCACGTTGGCGAGGCGGAGGACCACACCGTCCAGGCCGTCGTCGGCCGCGGCCCGCAGAACGGTCCGGGTGCCGAGCAGTTTGCTGCGCCCGTACGGTGTGACGGGTGCGGGCTGCTGCTCCTCGCGGGTGCCGGCGCCCGGTGTTCCGGCGCCGTACTCGTGGACGGTGCCGAGCTGGATCAGCCGCGGCGGGTGCGGCAGTCCGGCGAGCGCCCGGGTGAGGCGGACGACCAGGTCCGCGTTGCCCGCGGTCATCTCGGCCTCGTCGCCCTGCCAGACCCGGCCGGCGGCGTTGACCACCACGTCGGGCCGCAGCGAGCCGAAGAGGGCGGCGAGGTCCCGTGCGTCGGCGGCGAGCAGGTCCATGGCCACGTGGCGTACGTCCGCCGGCCCGTCCTGGGCCGGTGCACGGGACACCAGGTGCACCCGGGCGCCGTCGGCGTGGAACGCCTCGCCGATACGGCGGCCCAGGTAGCCGGTGCCGCCCAGCACCGTCACGCGCGGCCCGGCCGCCGCGCCGCGGTCAGCCGTGTTCACGGCCGGCCCCGTACTTGACGGCCTTCCACCAGTCGGGGTGGTCGCGGTACCAGGCCACCGTGGCGGCCAGGCCCTCCTCGAACCCGATCTCGGGCGCGTAGCCGAGCTCCTCGCGGATCTTGGACTCGTCGATGGAGTACCGCAGGTCGTGCGCCTTGCGGTCGGCGACGTGGCGGATCATCTCCGGACCGGATCCGGTCAGTTCGAGCAGGCGCTCGGTGATGGCGCGGTTGGTGCGCTCGTTGCCGCCGCCGATGTTGTAGATCTCGCCGGCCCGGCCACGGTCGAGCACCAGGTGGATGCCGCGGCAGTGGTCGTCCACGTGCAGCCATTCGCGGATGTTGCGTCCGTCGCCGTACAGCGGCACCGGCCGGCCTTCCAGCAGGTTGGTGACGAACAGCGGGATGAGCTTCTCGGGGTGCTGGTAGGGCCCGTAGTTGTTGGAGCAGCGGGTGATGGAGAGGTTCACCCCGTGCGTGCGCCAGTAGGTGCGGGCGACCAGGTCGGAGCAGGCCTTGGAGGCCGCGTAGGGGGTGTTGGGCAGCAGCGGCCAGTCCTCGGTCCAGGAGCCCTGCTCGATGGAGCCGTACACCTCGTCGGTGGAGACGTGCACGACCCGCTCGACCCCGCTGTCCAGCACGGCGTCGAGGAGGGTCTGGGTGCCCAGCACGTTGGTGCGGAAGAACGGGCCCGCGCCCTCCAGCGAGCGGTCCACGTGGGACTCCGCGGCGAAGTGCACCACGGCGTCGTGTCCGGGCAGCAGTTCGCGCAGCAGGTCCAGGTCGCAGATGTCGCCCCGGACGAACTCCAGGCGCGGGTGCGCGGCGGGCAGGTTGTCGCGGTTGCCCGCGTAGGTCAGCTTGTCCAGCGCGGTGACCCGGGCGTCCTCCCAGCCCGGGTAGGCGTTCCGGAGGAGGTTGCGGACGAAGTTGGAGCCGATGAAGCCGGCCGCTCCGGTGACGAGGATCCTCATGCCGCCACCTCCACTCTGGTGTGGTCGCCGACGACCAGGCGGTAACGGTCCGTGCTCTGCTCGCTGGTGCCGACCGAGGCGGAGCGGCCGATGACGGAACTGCGCAGGCCCTGGACGCCGGTGACCGACGCGCCGTCCAGTGCGATGGAGTACTCCAGCCGGCTTCCGGTGACCGTGCAGGCGCGCCCGATGGACGTGTGCGGGCCGATGTGGCTGTCCTCCACGACCGTGCCGGCGCCGATGATCACCGGTCCCTCGATGCGGGAGCGCAGGATGCGCGCCCCCTCTTCGACGACGACCGGCCCGGCGAGCACGCTGGCCCCGTCGATCTCCCCGTGCAGGGCCGGCCGCAGGCTCTCCAGGACGTGCTGGTTGCAGTCGAGGAGGTCCTCGACGTTGCCGGTGTCCTTCCAGTAGCCCTGGTACTGGCCGGCCCGCACGTCCGCGCCCGTCGACACCAGCCACTGGATCGCGTCGGTGATCTCCAGTTCGCCGCGGGCGCTGGGCCGGATGGAGCGGACCGCGTCGTGGATGGCGGCGGTGAAGAAGTACACGCCCATCAGGGCCAGGTCGCTGCGCGGCCGCTCGGGCTTCTCCACCAGGCGCAGCACCTCGCCGCCGGGGCCGAGTTCGGCGACGCCGAAGGCGCGCGGGTCCGGCACCTTGTAGACCACGACGTGGGCGGCCGGGCGGTGCGCGGCGAACTCCTCCGCGATGGCGGCGATCCCCTCGGGCAGCATGTTGTCGCCGAGGTACATGACGAAGTCGTCGTCGCCGAGGAAGTCGCGGGCGATGGCGACGGTGTGGGCGAGGCCGAGCGGAGCCTCCTGCTGGATGTAGGTCAGCCGCGCCCCGAGCCGGGAGCCGTCCCCGAGCGCCTGCTGGATCTCCTGGGCACGGTCGCCGACGATGACGCCGACCTCGGTCACGCCGAGGTCGAGGATGTTGCCGAGGACGTATTCCAGGACCGGCCTGTTCGCGATGGGGATGAGCTGTTTGGGCATGGAGTAGCTGAAGGGCCGCAGGCGGGTGCCCGATCCGCCGGCCAGCACCAGAGCCTTCATGGGAGGTCCTCTCGCTTCATGTGTTGATGCCTCTTCGGTCCGGTGCGCGGTTCGCGGCAGACAGGGCCCGCGACCCCGTCCTCCTCGCCCCGGTGCGCGGGCGGTCGGCGGCACCGGGGCGACACCGGGTCGGATGCCGGCCGGTCGCCGGGTCGGGCGACGGCCGGTCGCCGGGTGGCGGTCGATCGCCGGGTCGGGCGACGGCCGGTCGCCGGGTGGCGGTCGATCGCCGGGTCGGGCGACGGCCGGTCGCCGGGTGGCGGTCGATCGCCGGGTGGCGGTCGATCGCCGGGTCAGGTGCCGGCCGGTCGCCGGGTGGCGGTCGATCGCCGGGTCAGGTGCCGGCGAAGTCCGGCAGCGTGCCCGCAGCCAGGGCCTCGGCGAGCGTCGGTGCCTTCGCGTCCTTGTCCGAGACCAGCGGTGTCCCGGCGCACTCCCAGGGAAGGTCCAGGTCGGGGTCGAGCGGGTTGATGTCGATCTGTGTTCCGGGGACGTACGTGGTGGAGACGACGTAGCAGATGCAGGCGTCGTCGGTGAGCGCCAGGAATCCGTGGCCGACGCCCTCCGGCACGTACACGGACCGGCCGGAGGCGGCGTCGAGTTCGTTGACCCGGTGCCCGCCGAAGGTGGGCGAGCCGACCCGCAGGTCGACGACGATGTCGCGCAGCGCGCCGCGGACGCAGGTGACGAACTTCGCCTGTCCGGGCGGGATGGTCACGCTGTGGATGCCGCGCAGGGTGTGGCGCCGGGACACCGAGTAGTTGATCTGGCGGGGCTGGAAGACGATCCCCGCGGAACGCTCCAGTTCGTCGGTGCGCAGCGACTCGTAGAACACGCCCCGACTGTCGGGTATGTGGTCCGGCTCGATCAGAAAAGTGCCGGGGATACCGGTCTCCTCGACGCGCACGCTCGCCCCCTCCTGCTGAAATCGACTGGCCTCGGTGCCGTGCGGTGACGGACGCCCGCGGCTCAGCCGCGGTGCTCCGCGGTCAGCCGCTCCAGGACCGGGACGACGTCCTTGGGTGCCGGGGCGGCCAGCATGTCCTCGTACAGGGCGCGCGCGCCGAGCTGGAAGGAGGGCTCCTCGATCAGCCGGACGAGGTCCTTCTGGATGCTGTCGACGTCGATCGCCGCGGGGTCGGCGACCAGTCCGGCGCCCCGGCGGGCGACGTACCGGGCGGTGACCATCTCGTCCCACATCGGCAGCGGCACGACGAGCTGCGGCACCTTGAACGCGACGGCGGCGGCGAACGTCCCGCCGCCTCCGTGGTGGATGATCGCCGAGCTGGTGGGCAGCACCTGGCTGAGCGGGATGTACTCCAGGGCGCGGACGTTGTCCGGGAGCGTGCCGGCCGCTTCCAGCTGCTCGCTGTTCAGCGTCGCGACCAGTTCCAGGTCCAGGCCGGCGACGGACTCGAAGAACTCCTTCATCGGGAAGCCGCTGTGCCGGCCGGCCAGCAGGCGGCGGCTGACTCCCAGGGTGAGCACGGCCCGGGGGCGTTCGGGGCGGGCGTGCAGCCAGCCGGGAAGCGTGGTGCCGCCGCTGTAGGGGACGCGGCGGACGGGGACGTACGTCAGGTCCACCGGGGTGCGCATCCGGGACTGGGTCAGGTCCATGGTCCACTGGCCGGTCAGCGTCTCCTCGGTGAAGTCGAGGCCGTAGCGCTCCAGGACCGGGCGCAGCCACGGCATCCACGGGTCCTCGGTCAGGCCGGACGACGGATCGGCCAGCTCCTGACGCGTCCTGGCCCGGACCAGGCCGATGTTGTCGGTGCCGAACAGCAGGCGCGCGTGCGCGGCGCCGCAGGCGCGGGCGGCCACCGCGCCGGTCGGCGCCAGCGGGTCCCACAGGACGAGGTCGGGACGCCAGTCCCTGGCGAACTCGACCAGTGCGTCCAGGACCGGCCGGCGTCCGCCCTCGACGGCCGGCGGCGGGTAGTACGCGTTGAACATGCCCCCGAGCACGGCCCTGGCGGTGCGCCAGGAGTCCGGGTCGTCGGGGTCGAGCGCCAGGGTGGGCCGGTCGGGGCCCGCGCCGGCGATGAGGGGCGCGAGCGAGGCGGTGAGTTCCTCCTTGCCGCCCAGCGAGACCGCGGTGAGGCCGGCCGAGGTGATGTTCTCGATCACCTTCTGGTCGACCACACCTTCGGGGCTGGCCACCACGACCTCGTGGCCGGCGCTCTGCAGCGCCCACGCCAGCGGAATGGCTGGATAAAGATGTGCCGATGCCGGAAAGATGGTGAAAAGAACGCGCATCGCTGACCTCTCCGAGACTGCCGGCGCCATGCCGACGCGTACGGTTCGCACGCATCCTGCGGGCGCCCTCTAAAGAGCCGCTTGTGCACCGCGAGCGGCGCGCACGGGGGCGCCGCAGCGCCTCCGGCCCCGGAGCCCGGTCCCGGCCTTGGATTCGCCGCGGACGGCGGATCGGCATCAACTCTTCATTGCAAGTGGGCCAGTTACGCCGTTGTGTGTCAGCAGGGGTTTGAATGCCGCACAATTTTTACGAGGTTGACTTACGATCTCCGCAGGATGGAGGCCGTGGAGATGATCGAGACTCACGAACGGTCCGACAGCTTGTACGACTTGAGCAACGCCCGCCTCTACAGGGGAGTTCGGTGATGCTGAACCTCCAGGACCATCCCGCCGTGCTCTGTATCAAAGGCCACGAACGGTCCGACAGCGCGGGCGAGTCGAGCGACGCGCACGTCTCCCGGGGAGTTCGGTGATACGCATCCTGATCGCCGAGGACATGAACATGGTTCGCGGCGCCTTGGTGGCGCTGCTCAATCTCCAGGACGATCTCGACGTGGTGTGTGAGGTGGCACGCGGGGACGAGATCGTCGACATGGCCCTCAAGCACCGGCCCGACGTCGCCATCATCGACATCGATCTGCCCGGTGTCGACGGCCTGTCGGCGGCCGGCCGGCTGCGCGAACGGCTCCCGCAGTGCCGGGTCCTCATCCTCACGAGCCTGGGCCGCCCCGGCGCCCTGCGCCGGGCCCTGGAGACCCGGGTCGCCGGCTACCTCCGCAAGGACGCCCCGTCCTCCGAACTCGCCACCGCGGTACGGCGGGTGGCGGCGGGGCATCGGGCCGTCGACCCGGAACTGGCGCTGGCCGCCTGGGGGGAGTACGAGAGCCCCCTCACCGACCGGGAGACGGAGGTGCTGCGGCTGGCGGCGGAGGGCGCGGAGCCGCGGGAGATCGCCTCCAGGCTGCGCCTGTCGGCGGGGACGGTGCGCAACTACCTGACGACCATCGTCGCCAAGCTGAACGCCCGCAACCGCGTCGACGCGATCCGCATCGCGAGGGACGCCGACTGGCTGCTGTGACGGGGGCGGTGGCCGCCGACTTGGGGCGCAGCGCCCGCGCAGGCGCGGCGGGAGGTCCGCGGGCCACGGCGGGGCGTCACCGGGCCACGGCGGGGCGAGGCCGGGCGCCGGGTGTCCTCATCGAACGGCGTTCTGAGCGACGGGCTTTGGCCGATCACAAGGGGTGCTCCCTAGCGTGCGGCGCAGGCAACAAGCTGCGTCGACGCGAAGGAGCGGCCGGTGGCCGTCGATACGACTCATTCCAGTGGCACGAGCGCCTCCAGGGAGGCGGACGGTACGGCCCTCCCGGTTCACGAGGTCCGCCGGCTGGACCGGGTGATCATCCGGTTCGCGGGTGACTCGGGTGACGGTATGCAGCTCACCGGTGACCGTTTCACTTCGGAGACGGCGTCGTTCGGCAACGACCTGTCGACGCTGCCGAACTTCCCCGCCGAGATCCGCGCTCCCGCAGGCACCCTGCCGGGCGTGTCGTCGTTCCAGCTGCACTTCGCCGACCACGACATCCTCACCCCCGGCGACGCCCCGAACGTACT
>NZ_JAYMHD010000050.1:0-175284 GCF_035656535.1 Streptomyces sp. H51 | reverse complement strand
ACCGGTACTAATAGGCCGAGGGCTTGTCCTCAGTTGCTCGCGTCCACTGTGTTGGTTCTGAAACCACGAACAGCCCCGCCCGGGAACGGGTGGTGCGGGTGTTCACAGTTTCATAGTGTTTCGGTGGTTATAGCGTGAGGGAAACGCCCGGTTACATTCCGAACCCGGAAGCTAAGCCTTACAGCGCCGATGGTACTGCAGGGGGGACCCTGTGGGAGAGTAGGACGCCGCCGAACAATTCTTGAGAAAACCCCGTACCGGTTCCGGTACGGGGTTTTCTGCGTTCCGGCACCCTTAGCCTGGGAGGCCAGGGGCTAAGGCTTGTCCCGCAACACCTGGACGCAGTTGAGATGATTCGGCATTGCCTGCCTCCACGACCTGCTCCTCGCGGATGCGGATCAGTTCGGGGGCTCGATGGAGTCCTTCGTGCTGGGCCTCGGAGAGCGTTTGACACCGCTGCACGCCAAGAGCTCGGTCCCGGTGGCGTCGAAGTACAGAGTGAAGAACCAGGACCGGTCTGCTGCGAGGATGGTCCCGGTGCACAGTTGCTCGCCGCGGTGCCGCGCGAGGATCTCAACGCTCTCGTCGAGGCCGATGGTCTTCGGCAGACCACGCTTCAACGACCGCCTCAGCCTCGTTGCGGCGATGCCGTGAACCATCCAGTGGGGCGCCGCCCTGTCCGAGACCTGTACCTCACCGCCGCTGGCGATGGCGTCGCGTGCTGCCTCGCACGCGCTCGTCTGGTCGGTGAGCATCGCGGCGATGTCGGGGTGACTGGGGAGCCCGTCCTCTGTGGCCATGCGCTGACTGTAGAGACTGAATTTGGGCGTTGCCACAGGATGCGGCTTGGCCTGCGCGGGGCGGGAGACAGAGGATCACGATGTCGTGCCGGGCATCATGGAACGATCTTGTGGTGGCTGGTGTGATCACGGCGTCAGAGTCGTCTTGGACAGCCCCGTTCAGCGGGCTGAGCCCGCGCTCCTTCAGCATCTCGAAGTCCGTGGCAGACCGGATTATCGACCACCTCGGTCCTGCGCTTGCCCTGCGGCCCCGCAGACGGTTCAGCAAGGACACCGTGCTCATTGTGGACGGCACCTGGTGCCCACCCGCGACCACCTCATCGCTGAGCAGTCCAAGAACTACCGGTACTCCACGAACCACCAGGTCGTCATCGACGCCGATACCCGGTTGGTCGTGGCGGTCGGCCGCCCCTCCCGGGTGACCGCAACGACTGCAAGGCGTGGGAGGAGTCCGGCGCTAAGGCCGCCGTCGGCATGACGATGACGATCGCCGACGGTGGCGACTGCCGCATCAAGGGCGATGGCGTCCACTACGCCATGCTCGGCATCGCCCGCCTGCACAACCTCAACCTCACGGGATAGGCGAGCGGTCGGGTTGATCACGACCTCGTCCACAGGAGTCAGAGATCATTTACGGGACAAGCCTTAGGGTCGGCAGCATGCGCTATGACCTGGTGATATTCGACAACGACGGCGTCCTCGTCGACAGCGAGCCCATATCGAACCGGCTCCTCGCCGCTCACCTCACCGAGCTCGGGCATCCGACGTCGTACGAGGAATCGATCCGGGACTACATGGGGTCCGCGATGCACCGGATCCATGAGCTGGTCCTGGAGCGGACCGGGCAGCGGCTGCCGGACGACTTCGACGACGTCTTCCATGCGCGGGTGTTCGCCGCGTTCGAGCGCGAACTGAAGCCCGTGGCGGGCGTCGCCGACGTGCTGGAGCGGCTGTCGGCCGACGGCGTGCCGTTCTGCGTGGCGTCCTCCGGGAGCCATGAGCGGATCCGGGTGGGCCACCGGACGACCGGGCTGGACCGGTGGTTCGAGGAAGGCCGGATCTTCAGCTCGCAGGACGTGGGGCGGGGCAAGCCGGCGCCGGACCTGTTCCTGTACGCGGCCGAGCGGATGGGGGTGGCACCGGAGCGGTGCGTGGTCGTCGAGGACAGCCCGCTGGGCGTGCGGGCGGCCGTGGCGGCGGGGATGGACGTCCTCGGGTTCGCCGCCATGACGCCGGCGGAGAAGCTCGTGGGCGCCGGGAAACTGTTCTCCGACATGCGGGAGTTGCCCGACCTCCTCGCCTGACATTTGTCATGCCGAGGTCCGGACGATCGTTTCTACTGGTGAACCCCCCGAAGCCGCGAAGCTGAGGGCATGACGACGAAGACGAGCGACACGGGCCGCACGGGCAAGGCGGGCAAGACGAGCCGGTCGAGCCGGGCGGACGCCTTCAGGCCGCTGCTGGTGGACGTGGCGGTGCCGATCGGGTCGTACTACCTCCTCAAGGAGGCGTTCGGGGCGAGCACTTTCGCGGCTCTCGCCTGGAGCAGCCTGGTGCCGGCCGTGCGGACCGGATGGAGCACGGTCAGGGAGCGCAGGACCAACCCGCTCTCCGCGCTGATCCTCCTGGTGAACGTCGTCTCGCTGGTGCTCGGCTTCGTCTCCGGCGACCCGCGGCTGATGCTCGCCAAGGACAGCGGGGTCAGCAGCGTGATCGGGATCGGCATCCTGGTGTCCGTGGCGCTCGACCGGCCGATGATGACGGCCGCCGTGAAGGCCTTCGTGGTCAAGGGGGACGCGGTGCGGGAGGCCGCCTGGCAGCGGCTGGCGTCGGGTGCGGCCGTGAGGGCGGCCGTCTTCCGGCGCAAGGAGCGGCTGTTCTCCCTGGTGTGGGGTGTGGCGCTGCTCGGTGAGTGCGTCGCGCGGGTCGTCGGGGCGTACACCGTCCCCGTGGACACCATGGTGTGGCTGGGGTCGGTGATCATGGCGGGGGTCATGGCGGTCACCTTCGTGGTCAGCGGTCGCCTGGCCGCCCGGCCGATGGAGCGCCTCCTCGCCGCCGAGTCGGAGAGCACCGGGCTGGAGAGCGCCCAGTCGGAGAGCGCGGAGCCGAAGGCAGGGCGGGTGGTGCCCGAGGTCGCCTTCGCCGCCGCCTGAGTCCGGCACGCCAGGCAAAGTTGAGGGAAATTCATCTTTGGCTCGATCTACCCACCAGTACCCCGGGGCCCTACGCTCGCCGCCATGACAGATGTGCTGCGGCGCGGCAGGGCCTCGCTGGCGTTCAGCTTCTTCGCGCAGGGCGCCGCCTTTGCTCTGCTGGTGACCCGGATTCCGGCCATCCAGGACCGGTACGGCATCTCCGACGCGCTGCTGCCGGCCTTCCTGGCCGCCGTGCCCGTGCTGGCCGGGGTCGGCAGCGTGACGACCGAGCAGTTGGTGAAGCGGGTCCGGCCGAGCGTGCTGCTGCGCTGGTCGCAGCCGGTGGTGCTGCTCGCCCTGGTCGGCGTCGGGGCGGGCGGGCGGATGGCCGAACTGGCCCTCGCGCTCGCCGCGTTCGGGCTCGCCGTGGGCGTGCTGGACGCCTCGATGAACATGCTCGGGGTGAGTCTCCAGCGGGCCTACCGGCGCAGCATCATGCTCAGCTTCCACGCCGCCTACAGCCTGGGCGGGATCGTGGGTGCCTCGCTGGCCTGGGCGGGGGCGCACTGGCACCTCGCGCTGTGGGTGTCGTACCTGCCGGTCGTGGCGGTGCTGCTGCCGGCCGCGCTGGCCGGCAGCAGCTGGTACGTCGACGGGAACGGCGCCGCTCCCGTACCGGAGGCGGGGGACGGCGGGGGCGAGCGCCAGGGGCAGGAGCAGGGTCAGGGGCTCGTCTTCAAGCTGCTGTTGCCGCTGTGCCTGGTGATGAGCTTCGCGTACATCGGGGACTCGACGGTCTCCAACTGGAGCGCGAAGTACCTGCAGGACGTGCTGGGGAGTTCCGAGCAGCTGGCGACCGTGCCGTACAACGTCTACATGGTCACGACCCTGCTGGGGCGGTCCCTCGGCGACTTCGGGGTGCGGCGGTTCGGGGCCGTGGCCGTGGTGCGGCTGGGTGCGCTGGTGGCGGCGCTCGGGTTCGCGGTGGTGGCCGGCGCACCGGGGGCCTTGGCCGGGATGCTCGGGTTCACGCTGGTGGGTCTGGGGCTGTGCGTGCTGGTGCCGCAGACCTTCGCGGCGGCCGGACGGCTGTTCCCGGGGGTTTCGGACGCGGCCGTCGCGCGGCTCAACATCTTCAACTACGTGGGCTTCCTGGTCGGCTCGCCTCTGGTGGGCGGGCTGGGCGACGCGTGGAGCTATCGCGGGGCGATGCTGGTGCCGATGGTGCTGGTGCTGCTGACGTTGGTCCACGCCCGCTCGTTCGCACCCCGCGAGGACCGATACGGTGGCCGGTATGAGCGGCCGCGCACAGCTGATGTGGGACGAGGCAGTAACGGGGTATGACTTCGGTCCGGACCACCCGATGGATCCGGTCCGGCTGGCCCTGACCTGGAGCCTCGTCGAAGCCCTCGGGCTGCACCGGGAGGTGGAGGTCGTCACGGCCAGGCCGGCCGGGGAGTCGACGCTGCGGCTCGTCCACCGGGAGGACTACATCGAGGCCGTGAAGGCGGCCTCGGCGCGTCCCGAGGGGGCCGACGGGTCGTACGGGCTCGGCACGACGGACGATCCGGCGTTCGCCGGGATGCACCAGGTGTCGGCGCTGATCGCGGGACAGTCGGTGGGGGCCGCGGAGGCCGTGTGGAACGGCGACGCGCTGCACGCCGTGAACTTCACCGGCGGGCTGCACCACGCGATGCCCGGGGGCGCCTCGGGGTTCTGCATCTACAACGACGCCTCGCTGGCCATCGCGCGGCTGCTGGAGCTGGGGGCCGAGCGGGTCGCCTACGTCGACGTGGACGTGCACCACGGGGACGGGGTGCAGGCGGCGTTCTGGGAGGATCCGCGGGTCCTGACGATCTCGCTGCACGAGCATCCGCGGACCCTGTTCCCGCAGACCGGATGGCCGGAGGAGACCGGCGCGAGCGCCGCGGAGGGTTCTGCCGTGAACCTCGCGCTGCCGGCCGGGACCGGCGACGCGGGCTGGCTGCGCGCGTTCCACGCCGTGGTGCCGGAGCTGATCGCCGACTTCCGGCCGCAGGTTCTGGTGACGCAGCACGGCACCGACACGCACTTCGAGGACCCGCTGGCGCACCTGGCCGTGTCGCTGGACGCGCAGCGGGCCGTCCAGGTGGCCTGCCACGAACTGGCGCACGCCTACTCCGACGGGCGCTGGGTCGCGCTGGGCGGGGGCGGTTACGCGGTGGTCGAGGTCGTGCCGCGGTCGTGGACGCATCTGGTGGGGATCGCGGCCGGGCGTCCGGTGGACCCGGAGCTGATGATCCCGGAGGCGTGGCGGCAGGAGGTGTACGCGCGCACCCGGCAGTCGGCACCGCTGCGGATGACGGACGGGCGCTGGCCGGTGTCATGGGGCGAGTGGGAGATGGGGTACGACCCGGCGGACCGGCTCGACCAGGCGGTGCTGGCGACGCGGCGGGCGGTGTTCCCGCTGCGCGGGCTGCTTCCCTAGCCGTACACCCCTTACGCCCCCACCCCCCGCTGCCCCCGCCGCGCTGTCACGCCGTTACGCCGACCGTGCGGTGTCGGGCCGTTCGGGTCGCCGCTCGCGCTGTGCTGCGCCACCATCGCTGACGTGCTGACTGCCGCGGCCCTCCGCGACCATCTCCTGGCAGCCCGTCTCGCCGGGACGGTGGCCACCTCGCGCGAGGCGAGCCTGCGCAGTTACCGGCTGTTCGCCGCGCGGGACCCGCGCGTGCTGATCGGGATCGATCCCGAAGGGGCGTGGCGGGAGCGGGACGTGATCGAGCTGATGGCGGACAGGTGCGGCGTCTCGGCCGATCCGCACCACGTCTCGGGCCAGGACGTGATCGACCCGGACCGGACCCTGGCCGCGCTGGACGCCTTCGCGGACCGGCTCGCGGCGGTCGCCCGGCGCGGCGCACCGGTACTGTTCGGCACCGGACACCCGCACCGTCTGCTCGGTTTCTACGCCGCTCTCGCGGACGCCGTGTCGGCGGCGGGATGTACCGTCCTCACACCGGCGCAGGGTCGCTGTGTCGACATAACGACCCGGTTCGGCCTACGCTCGTACAACCTCGACTACGTACGAGGAGTCGCGCTCGTGCGAGAACACGAGGCGTCCCGCGCCGGTCGTGCGACCGGCGCGCACACGCATTCCCCGCTGCCGGTTCGTACCGTGCTGGCGGCGGCGGCCGAGGCCGGCGGCCCCCTGCCGGAGCTGGTCGTGGGAGACCACGGATGGGTCTGCGGGGCAGGTCAGCTGGGGTTCGAGGCCATGGGGCCGGCGGACACCGACGACCCCGCGCTGTTCGTCGGGGAGGCAGAGGGGTCCGTGTCCGTCGTCGTTCCACTTGATGACGGCGTGCGGTCCGGTCACTACCGGCCGCTTACCCGCTACGTACTCAATCGAGCGTGTCTGTCACAGTAGGCCGCCGATGGGTGCACCTCTTCCCCACTCGCATCACCCGCCCCTACATTGGGGAGTGAGCACGCAGCGACGAAGAGTCACCGGAAGGGGAAGCCGGTGGCCGTCGAGTGCGGAAGGTTCAGGTGTGTCATGGCTGCAGCTGGCGAGAGGCCTCTGAACGAGGTTCAGTTCCTTACCGTGGCGGAAGTCGCCTCGGTGATGCGAGTGTCGAAGATGACCGTGTACCGGCTGGTGCACAGCGGTCATCTGCCCGCGATCCGGGTAGGACGTTCGTTCCGCGTCCCGGAGCAAGCGGTTCACGAATACCTTCGCGAGAGCTACGTGGGGGTGGAAACCCCCTGACGGCACTGGTCCGAGGGGATCCTCAGGGCACTTCCGGGTCCCCCCGACACCTCGATTACGACCTCAGCGCTCGGGCGGGTAGGCTAGCCCCTCGTAGGTCGTGTGGGCCCATGGCGCCCAAACACCGAGTGATGAGAAGTGAGCGAGGGTAGTCGTGGGCTCTGTTATCAAGAAGCGGCGCAAGCGGATGGCCAAGAAGAAGCACCGCAAGCTGCTCAAGCGCACGCGCGTCCAGCGTCGCAACAAGAAGTGAGCGACGCAGCAGGAGCGTGATCGTGGCCCCCCACCGCACATCGGTGGGGGGCCACGCGCGTTCCCGCGTGGTTCACATGGCTCGGTCCGTACGTCCGGCTGTGGACGCGGTGACGTCACGCACCGCGCGGTCGTCACCGGGCGACAACAACCCGCTAAGTTGGCCGCACGGGGGAACCCGCGAGGGGACGAGGGCTGGAAGGAAGGCGCTGATCGTGGGCAAGGTCGTGCTCGTGACCGGAGTGGCCCGCACGCTGGGGGGCCGGTTCGTACGACGGATCCAGCGCGACCCCCGCGTGGACAGGGTCGTCGGCGTGGACGTGGTGCCCCCCGAGCACCACCTGGGCGGCGCGGAGTTCATCCAGACCGACATCCGGCAGCCCACCGTGGCGCGGGTGCTCGCCGAGACGGGCGCCGACACCGTCGTGCACCTGGACGTGACCGGCACGCCGCTGGGCAGCGGCAGCCGCGCGTCCCTGAAGGAGACCAACGTCATCGGCACGATGCAGCTGCTCGGCGCGTGCCAGAAGTCGCCCGCGGTGAAGCGGCTGGTGGTGAAGTCCAGCACGAACGTCTACGGGTCCGCGCCCCGCGACCCGGCCGTCTTCACCGAGACCACCCCGCCGAAGTCGCTGCCCAGCGGCGGCTTCGCCAAGGACATCGTCGAGGTCGAGGGCTATGTGCGCGGGTTCGCGCGCCGCCGCCCCGATGTGGCGGTGTGCGTGCTGCGGTTCGCCAACATCCTTGGGCCGACGGCGGACACGCCGCTGGCGTCGTACTTCTCGCTGCCCGTCCTGCCGACCGTGTTCGGCTACGATCCGCGGCTGCAGTTCGTCCACGAGGACGACGTGATCGAGGTGCTGCGGATCGGCTCGCACGAACCGGAGCGATCCACGCTCAACAGCGGCACCTTCAACATCGCCGGTGACGGCGTCCTGCTGCTCTCCCAGTGCTCCAGGAGGCTCGGGCGGCCCACCGTGCCCCTGCTGCTCCCCGCGGTCACCTGGACGGGCTCCCTGGTGCGTACGCTGGGCATGACGGACTTCTCGCCGGAGCAGATCCGCCTGCTGACGCACGGTCGGGTCGTGGCGACGGACCAGATGCGTGAGACGCTGGGTTTCAGGCCGAAGTACACGACGGCACAGACGTTCGCGGACTTCGCCACGAGCCGCGGCCCCGGCCTCCTGCCGCCGGCAGCCGTCGCGAAGGCCGTCGACCGGGTCGCCGCGCTGGCCGCGCCGGGCAGCGGCCCCCTCCCGACGCAGAGCGCCAACTGAGGAGCGCATCAACGATGGCGGACGCCAAGGTCATTCCGTTCGACGACGACCGGTCTCGCGGGAGCGCCGTTCAGCGGCCGTCGCGGCGCCGCGGCGCGGGGAGCCGGCGCAAGGCCACGGAGCAGCAGCCCGCGCCGGTGCGCGAGGTGCAGTCCCTGCCCGCCGGGGCGGCCGGGCAGGAGGACGCCCCGGTGAGCGGCGTGGAGCAGCCGCCGGAGCAGCCCGGTGACGAGAGCGGTCTGGAGCGCCGCATCGCGAGCGGTCTGTCCTTCCTGCGCCGCCGCCTGACGGGCGACTACGAGGTCGACGACTTCGGCTACGACGAGGAGCTGACCGACCAGGTCCTGATGTCGCTGCTGCGCCCGGTGTACGAGAAGTACTTCCGGGTCGAGGTGAAGGGCGTCGGGAACATCCCGGCCGAGGGCGGCGCGCTGATCGTCGCCAACCACTCCGGCACGCTGCCGTTGGACGGCCTGATGATGCAGGTCGCCGTGCACGACAACCATCCCGCCGGCCGCCATCTGCGCCTGCTCGCCGCCGACCTGGTCTTCGTGCTGCCGGTGGTGAACGAGCTGGCGCGCAAGCTGGGCCACACCCTGGCCTGCTCGGAGGACGCGGCACGGCTGCTGGACCAGGGCGAGCTGGTCGGGGTGATGCCGGAGGGCTTCAAGGGGCTCGGCAAGCCCTTCGGCGACCGTTACAAGCTCCAGCGCTTCGGCCGGGGCGGCTTCGTGTCCACGGCGCTGCGGGCGGGCGTCCCGATCGTCCCGTGCTCGGTCGTGGGCGCGGAGGAGATCTACCCGATGATCGGCAACGCGAGGACCCTCGCGCGGCTGCTGGGCTTCCCGTACTTCCCGCTCACCCCGACCTTCCCGTGGCTGGGCCCGCTGGGCGCGATCCCGCTGCCGACGAAGTGGACCATCCAGTTCGGCGAGCCGATCCCCACGGACGGCTATCCGCCGGAGGCGGCCGAGGACCCGATGCTGATGTTCAACCTGACCGACCAGGTCCGGGAGCAGATCCAGCACACCCTGTACAAGCTGCTGGTGCAGCGCCGGTCGGTGTTCTTCTAGGGCCCGTCGCGGACGGGGCCCGTCGCGGACGGGGCCCGTCGCGGACTGGGCCTGTTTCGCGCGGGGCCCGTTGCGCACGCGACCCGTTCCGCAGCAGGGCCTGTTTCGCACAGGGCCTGGCGGACGCACGGCGGGCGTACGGCGGCGGGGGCGCCCCTACCAGAGGGGCGCCCCCGCCGCCGTTTCCGTCGTACGCCTTCGTCAGTTCGCGTCCTCGCCGTCGATGCCCAGGCCCGGCAGCAGGCCAGGGAGCAGTGGCGGGATCGTCACGTCGGGGCCGCTGGCGGGCGACGTGCCGGTGGACGGTGAGGCGCTGCCGCTCTCCTGCGGGGGATCGAGCAGGCCGCCGGTGTTGCCGCCGAGCAGGCCGTCGTCGGTGCCGGACGTGGACGACCCGCCGGGGCTGCTGGTGCGGCTGCCGTCGGGGGAGCGGCTGCCGGTGCTCGGCTGCGCGGACCGGCCGGAACCGGTCGAGTCCGTGGCCGACGGATCCGCGCCCCGCCGACCGCCCGCGCGGCCGTCCCCGGCCGAGGGGTCGGGGAGCAGGGATTCCAGCGGGGCGACCTCTTCGTCTATGGCGTCGAACACCGACGACACCTGCTCGCTGACGTCGCCGAGCTGCACGGGCAGCTTGTCCCGCAGGGCGCCCCAGGCATCGCGGTGCGAGCGGGAGAACGCGGAGAGGGCCTGGATGGGGCCCAGGGAGTCGGGGTCGCGCTGGTAGGCCTCGTGCAGCAGCCGGTGTCCTTCCGACGCGTCGTGCTGCATGCCGGACAGGGCGCGGCGGATCTCGCCGACGGACTCGTGGTCGAGGGGGCCGGCGCGGCCGCGGTCCATCAGGCGGCGCGCCTCGTTCAGCCGGGTGGAGGCCAGGTCGAGGTAGGCCTTGCCCTGCTCGTCGGCGCCCTCGGTCAGGTAGTTGACCTTGAAGTCCTCGATGCCGCGCTTGAGGCCGTAGAGCGAGTCACCGGGCAGGGCGTCCGAGCTGGCAGCGGCGACTCCGCCGAAGGCGCCCGCGGCCACCCCGACACTCAGCCCGCCCGCGGCGAGCCCCTTGGTGAGCCGTGAACGCGGCCGCAGTCTCCCCAGCGGACTCGCCCGGTGAGCGCCCCGGGTCCGGTGGGCACGCTGCCCGGGCAGCGTAGGGTCCGTCGCCTCCTCGCCGGCGCCCTCCCGCAGCATGGCCTCGAACGCGGCCACCAGCTGGGCGCGCTGGACGACCTTGACCTCGGGGTCGAGCTCCGGTTTGGGCAGCGCGCCGAGGCCCGCGGCGATGGCGAGCAGCTCGCCCTGCCCGGTCCGCTCGGCGCCGGGCGGGGCCGGGGGCGATCCTTCGGACTGCTCGGCCGCCGTGTCCCGGTCGGACTGCTCCTCCAGGGCCTGGGCGAAGGCGCTCGCCCGCCGGTGCGCCGATACGTTCGCGATCACTGGCGGCACCTCCTCTCGTCATGACGGTCGACTCCCCAGGGGGTCCTGAGGGTTGCCCGCACTGCCCGCATCCACACGATCGCACGATCGGAGGCGGTCAGGGAGTCACCACAGGGAGCCTGCATCCCGCACAACGAGTGGCGCGCCACTTGGGTTACGGACCGCGGATGATCGCATCGGGGAGTCAACGGGCTTTTACTGGGCGTGAGTTGGATGTCGCTGAGGGTGGCGGCTCAGCGGGCGTCGTCCGGCAGCAGCCGGGCGAGGGTACGCACGGCGCGGTACTGCAGGGTCTTGATGGCCCCCTCGTTCTTGCCCATCACGCGGGCGGTCTCGGCGACGGAGAGTCCCTGCAGGAAGCGGAGCGTCACGCACTCCTGCTGCTGGGGGTTGAGCCGGCGCACCGCGTCGAGGAGCGCGGCGTTGGAGAGGGACTCCAGGACGGAGTCCTCCGGGGAGCGCTCGACCTCGTTGGCGTCGAGCATCTCGCCGGTGGTGACCTCGAGGCGGAAGCGGCTGGACTTGAAGTGGTCGGCGACGAGGTTGCGGGCGATGGTGACGAGCCAGGCGCCGAAGTCGCGGCCCTGCCAGGTGAAGGTGCCGATGCGGCGCAAGGCGCGCAGAAAGGTCTCGCTGGTGAGGTCCTCGGCGGTCGCCCGGCCGCCCACCCGGTAGTAGATGTAGCGGTAGACGGTGTCGTTGTACTGGTCGTAGAGCCGGCCGAACGCTTCGGCATCGCCGGCCTGGGCGCGTTCGACGAGGTCCATCATCCGGGCGCTGTCGCTGTCCGCGGCCGGGCGGCGGGCGGTGGCGCCGGTCGTACGTCCTCGTCCGCCGACGGCGGCGCTGCCGTCGGCGAGCGCGTAGCACGGGCCGACGGGGGCGCCGGCCACGGCGAGGGCGGGGACGGCGTACGCGGTGGGGACGAAGCCGCGCAACAGGTCTTGGACCGTTGCGCGCAGCGTAGCCAGGCCCGAGGCGTCAACCCCGACGTGTGGGTACACGGGACTCCCAGAGGCAGAGCTTCCATCACGTGCAGTGCGGAACCGTTCACCCGTCGTAGCGACGGAGGGGAACCGGATTGCGTCTGAGGAGAATAACGCTTCGTGCAGGCGCTGCTACACCCAGTTGCTCAAATCATCGATTACGTCGCTTCGGTAATCGTTTGACGCTCTATCGGGTGCCGCAGTGTGACCGTTCGCTGATCGAATCCGCCCATGTTCGTCGCGGTACGGGGCGTGTTGTGGCCGTGTGCAGCCAACGCGGCCGGGTGCGGCGGGTGCTGCCGGGCTCGTTCCGGGCCTGGTCGTGGGCCTGTTCCTGGGCCTGTTCCTGGGCCTGGCGCGGGCCGGCCGTGCGCCTCTCCCGGGCGCCCTGTCCTGAGCGCGTCGGCGTGGCCGCCTGTCGTGCGCCCGGAGCGGACCGGGGGTGGGGCGGTCGTGGACCCTGCTCGTGGGCCGGTCGTTGGCCGGTCGTGGGCCGCTCCCGGGCCGGTGGCCCGGTCGGTCGCGTGGGCCGGTCAGCTGAACCGGCGGCGTCGATGCAGGGCGAGTGCCGCCGCCGTGCCGCCGGCCACCGCGCCCACGCCCGCCGCCGCCGGGATGCCGACCTTCGCCGCCTTGCGGCCGGTGCGGTAGTCGCGCAGCCGCCAGTCCAGTTCGCGGGCGTGCTTGCGCAACTTGCTGTCCGGGTTGATGGCGTAGGGGTGGCCGACCAGGGAGAGCATCGGGATGTCGTTGTGGGAGTCGCTGTAGGCGGCGCAGCGGGAGAGGTCCAGGCCCTCCGCGGCGGCCAGTGCGCGCACCGCCTCCGCCTTGGCGGGGCCGTGCAGCGGCTCGCCGACGAGTTTGCCGGTGTACACGCCGTCGACCGACTCGGCGACCGTGCCGAGGGCGCCGGTCAGGCCGAGGCGGCGGGCGATGACCTGGGCGATCTCGACCGGGGCCGCGGTGACCAGCCACACCTTCTGGCCGGCGTCCAGGTGGGCCTGCGCGAGGGCGCGGGTGCCCGGCCAGATGCGCTCGGCCATGTACTCGTCGTAGATCTCCTCGCCGATCGACTTCAGCTCGGCGACGCGGTGGCCCTTGACGATGGACAGCGCCGAGTCGCGGGCCTCCTGCATGTGCTCGGGGTCCTCGACCCCGGCCAGCCGGAACCAGGCCTGCTGCCAGGCGAACCTCGCCAGGTCCCGCGTCTCGAAGAACTTCCGCTTGTACAGGCCGCGGCCGAAGTGGAACAGCGCGGCGCCCTGCATGACGGTGTTGTCGAGGTCGAAGAAGGCGGCGGCCTTGTCGTCGCCGAGCACCGGGAACGCGGGTTCCTCCGGCGCCGGCACCTCCTGCGAGTGCTTGCGCGCTGCCTCCGCCGAGGCCTCGCCTGCCAACACGCTCCGCGCCGTGGCGGAGCGCCTACGGTGAGTGAGCCATCCGAGAGCGGCCATGACCGTGAGCATAGCCATTTCGGGCGCCGCTTCCCCGGCCATGAGGTTCGAACGCTGTGAACTCTCCGCGGCCGTGTCGTCAAGACAGGGGCGACAATGGCCGGCATGACTCCCATCTTCCGGCGCAAGGCCGCTCCCGCGGAGCGGCTGGTCACCCTCATCGGCAAGCCCGGCTGCCACCTGTGCGACGACGCGCGGCTCGTCGTCGAGAAGGTCTGCGGCGATCTCGGCGTCCCCTTCGAGGAGAAGGACATCACCCAGGACCGCGAGCTGTACGACGAGTACTGGGAGCAGGTGCCCGTGGTGCTCGTCGACGGCAGGCAGCACACCTTCTGGCGGGTGGACGAAAATCGCCTCCGCAAAGAACTGACCGACTAGTACAGGTGTCCGGCGGGTGTCGCTTAGGATCGATGGTGGTCTGGTCTCGGGGGCGGGATTTCGCGAGGAGTGAGTCGGTTTTGCCCTCAGGAACAGTGTGCGTGACCCCGGTCACGTTGGCCGGGCAAATCGGACACAATCTTTGTGCACGCGTTCACAAAGACATAGCCTGCATTCGACGGGGCGGTCTGGGGACGTGTGACCGCCTACAGCCCCGCTCTACCCGCAGGAGCACCGTGGCAACTGGCCGAACACACCGACCGGCGACCCGTAGCCGAGGCATTCCCGAGGCCACCGTCGCCCGCCTTCCGCTGTACCTCCGGGCGCTCACCGCACTGTCGGAGCGCTCGGTGCCCACGGTCTCCTCCGAGGAGCTCGCGGCCGCGGCGGGCGTCAACTCCGCCAAGCTGCGCAAGGACTTCTCCTACCTCGGCTCCTACGGGACCCGGGGCGTGGGGTACGACGTGGAGTATCTCGTCTACCAGATCTCCCGTGAACTCGGTCTGACCCAGGACTGGCCGGTTGTCATCGTCGGCATCGGCAACCTCGGCGCCGCGCTCGCCAACTACGGCGGGTTCGCCTCCCGCGGTTTCCGGGTCGCCGCCCTCATCGACGCCGATCCGGCGATGGCCGGGAAGCCGGTCGCCGGGATCCCGGTGCAGCACACCGACCAGCTGGAGACGATCATCCAGGACAACGGCGTCAGCATCGGCGTGATCGCGACCCCCGCGGGCGCCGCCCAGCAGGTCTGCGACCGGCTGGTGGCGGCCGGGGTGACGTCCATCCTGAACTTCGCGCCGACGGTGCTGAACGTCCCCGACGGCGTCGACGTGCGCAAGGTCGACCTCTCCATCGAGCTGCAGATCCTCGCCTTCCACGAGCAGCGCAAGGCCGGCGAGGAAGCCGCGTCCGGCGACGGCGGCGTCACGGTCGCCGCCCGCACCGAGTCCGCCGACCAAGGGCCCGACGGGGACGTCCCCGCCGTGATGCCGGCATGAGTCTCCTCGTCGTCGGCCTGAGCCACCGCAGTGCCCCGGTCAGCGTCCTGGAGCGCGCCGCGCTGGCCTCGGACGCCCAGGTCAAGCTCCTGCACGACACCGTCGCCGCCGAGCCGGCCACCGAGGCCGCCGTGCTGGCCACCTGCAACCGCATCGAGCTGTACGCCGACGTGGACAAGTTCCACGCCGGTGTCGCCGAGCTGTCCACGCTGCTGGCCCGGCACAGCGGCGTCGGGCTGGAGGAGCTCACGCCCTACCTGTACGTCCACTACGAGGACCGGGCCGTCCACCACCTGTTCTCGGTGGCCTGCGGGCTGGACTCGATGGTCGTCGGTGAGGGGCAGATCCTCGGGCAGATCAAGGACTCCCTGGCCAGGGCACAGGACCTGCACACCGCCGGGAAGCTGCTGAACGACCTGTTCCAGCAGGCCCTCAGGGTCGGCAAGCGCGCCCACTCCGAGACCGGCATCGACCGCGCCGGCCAGTCGCTGGTCACCTTCGGCCTGGAGCAGCTGGCCGCGGGCGGCGAGGTGCAGCTCTGGGCGCGCGGCAAGAGGGCCCTCGTCATAGGCGCCGGTTCGATGTCGTCGCTGGCCGCGGCGACGCTCGCACGGGCCGGGGTCGCCGAGGTCGTGGTCGCCAACCGCACCCTCGACCGCGCCGAGCGCCTCGCCCAGATCCTCACCGAGGGCGCCGACACGGGCGTGGCGGCCCGCGCGGTGCCGATGGACTCCGTGCCGGACGAGCTGACACGTGCCGACGTCGCCGTCTCCTGCACCGGCGCCACCGGGCTGGTGCTGACGGCGGCGGCGGTCGCCGCGGCGACCGGGGCGCGGGCGCCCGGGAGCGGCCCGGCGGGTCCCGTTGACGACCTGGCCGGCATACGCGACGACGCCCCGCGCGATCTGCCGCCCGCCCCCCTCGACACCGAGGACGGCCGGCCGCTCGAACTGTCGGCCGTGCAGACCGGCTTCTCCGTGATGGGCGAGGCCGCCGTGGCCGGCATGGACGCGGCGACCCTGGAGCAGCACGGCGCCTGGGTCGCGGGCGGCGGCGCCGACAGGCGGGAAGCCGTGCGCCGCAGCCTGGAGGCCGACGCCGAGCTGATCACCGCGCTCGCCGCGACCGCCGCCGCCGTCGGCCGGATCCCCGAGCGTCGCAGACCCGAGCCGGTCGCCGAGCCGCAGCGGCCGGAGCCGGTGCTCTTCCTGCTGGACCTGGCGATGCCCCGGGACATCGACGCGGCCGTGCACCGGCTGACCGGGGTGCGCCTGGTGGACATCGAGTCGCTCGCCGAGGCCTCGGCCGACGCGCCGATGGCCGCCGACGTCGACCAGGTCCGCCGTATCGTCGCCGACGAGGTCGCCGCCTTCGGCGCGGCGCAGCGGGCCGCGCACATCACGCCGACCGTGGTCGCCCTGCGCACCATGGCCGCCGACGTCGTCGCGGGCGAGATCGCCCGGCTCGAGGGGCGGCTGCCCGGCCTGGACGCCAAGCACCGCGCCGAGATCACCCAGACGGTCAAGCGTGTCGTCGACAAGCTGCTGCACGCGCCGACCGTACGGGTCAAGCAGCTCGCGGCCGAGCCCGGCGGCGCCGGGTACGCGGACGCGCTGCGCACCCTCTTCGACCTCGACCAGGAGACGGTGGCCGCCGTCTCCCGCGCCGACGACTCCGACACCTCCGAAAAGAACAGCAAGAACCGAGGGCCGGCATGAAAGACAAGGCACTGAGGCTCGGGACCCGGCGAAGCAAGCTCGCCATGGCCCAGTCCGGGCAGGTGGCGGACGCCGTGAGCCAGGTGACCGGAAGGCCCGTGGAACTCGTCGAGATCACCACCTACGGCGACACCTCCCGCGAGCACCTCGCGCAGATCGGCGGCACGGGTGTGTTCGTGACCGCCCTGCGGGAGGCGCTGGTGCGCGGCGAGGTGGACTTCGCGGTTCATTCGCTCAAGGACCTGCCGACCGCGCAGCCCGCGGACCTGGTCCTGGCCGCGATACCCGTCCGCGAGGACCCGAGGGACGTCATCGTCGCCCGGGACGCGCTGAAGTTCACCGACCTGCCCCGCGGGGCGCGGATCGGCACCGGCTCCCCGCGCCGGATGGCCCAGCTGAACGCGTACGCGCGCAGCCACGGGCTGGACATCGAGACGCGTCCGATCCGGGGCAACGTCGACACGCGGATCGGATACGTGCGCGACGGCGAGCTGGATGCCGTCGTGCTGGCCGCAGCCGGGCTGAGCCGGCTCGGCCGCCTCGACGAGGTGACCGACTTCCTGTCGGTCGACACGATTCTGCCGGCCCCCGGCCAGGGGGCCCTGGCGGTCGAATGCGCCGCGGACCGCGCGGAGCTGATCGCCGCGCTCGGCGAGCTCGACGACCCGTTCACGCGGGCCGCCGTGACGGCCGAGCGTGCACTGCTCGCCGCCCTGGAGGCCGGCTGCAGCGCCCCTGTGGGCGCGCTGGCCGACCTTCCCCCACTCTCGGCTCCGCTCGAGCGGGGGGACCCCCAGGCCGCCGAGCAGATAGATAAGGAAATGCGCCTGCGCGGCGTCG
Source organism: Streptomyces sp. H51 (assembly GCF_035656535.1). Taxonomy (NCBI): domain Bacteria; kingdom Bacillati; phylum Actinomycetota; class Actinomycetes; order Kitasatosporales; family Streptomycetaceae; genus Streptomyces; species Streptomyces sp. H51. The sequence goes on along the minus strand of NZ_JAYMHD010000050.1, from coordinate 158,194 downwards.
TCGGCACGACCGACGGCGCGAGCATGGTGCAGCTGTCCACCACCGGTCCCGTGCCCCAGACGCACGACCGGGCAACGGAACTCGGCCGCGCACTCGCCGCCGAGATGCTTGCCCAGGGCGCGGCCGGTCTGATGGGGGAGCGAGCACAGTGAGCCCCACCACCCTTCCCACCGGCCTCGTACACGGGCACGTCACCTTCCTGGGTGCCGGACCCGGAGATCCGGGACTGTTGACTCTGCGCGCCGTCGAGGCGCTGGCGAACGCGGACGTTCTGGTCGCCGAGCACGACGTGCTCGACGTGGTGCGCAAGCACGCCAGGCAAGGCGTCGCCGAAGTGCACACCGACCCGGACCCCTCGTCGGATCCGGTGCCGGGCACGGGCGCACCTCAGCTGGCGGTCGTTGACGGCACGTCAACAACCGCTGGTGTCCCCGTGGTAAGGGATGCCGCACATCTTGTCATGGAGGCCGCGCGGGGCGGCAGGCGGGTCGTGCGTGCGGTGTCCGGGGACCCGGGACTCGACACGTACGCCGCCGCCGAAATGCTCGCCTGCGCCGCCGCCGGTGTTCCCTTCGAGGTCGTGCCGGGTGTCGCCACGGCCGTCGGCGTGCCCGCGTACGCCGGTGTCCCGCTGCGGGACGCGCAGGGCGCCGACGTGCGGTTCGTGGACGCCCGCACGGCGTCGGACCGGTGCTGGACGGAGGTGGGCGCCTCGGACGGGACGGTGGTCGTCTCCACCACCCTCGACTCCGTGGCCGCCGCCGCGGGCGAACTGGTGTCCGCGGGCCGCAAGCCCGACACCCCCCTGACGGTCACGGTCGCCGGCACGACCACGCGCCAGCGCACCTGGACCGCCACCCTCGGCACGATCGCGCAGACGCTGAAGCAGGCCAAGGTGCTGCCCTCGCCGGAGGGCGGCCGGCCGGTGATAGCCGTGGTCGGTGAGCGTTCCTCCGCCGCCCAGCGCGACCAGCTGTCGTGGTTCGAGTCCAAGCCGCTGTTCGGCTGTCGGGTGCTCGTGCCGCGGACCAAGGAGCAGGCGGCGTCGCTCTCCGACCAGCTGCGCTCCTACGGGGCCGTGCCGCACGAGGTCCCGACCATCGCCGTCGAGCCGCCGCGCACGCCCCAGCAGATGGAACGTGCCGTCAAGGGCCTGGTGACGGGCCGCTACGAATGGATCGCGTTCACGTCGGTCAACGCGGTCAAGGCGGTGCGGGAGAAGTTCGAGGAGTACGGCCTCGACGCGCGTGCCTTCGCGGGCATCAAGGTCGCGGCGGTGGGCGAGCAGACCGCGAGGGCGCTGATCGCCTTCGGCGTGAAGCCGGACCTGGTGCCGAGCGGCGAGCAGTCGGCCGCGGGCCTGCTGGAGGACTGGCCGCCGTACGACCCCGTGTTCGACCCGATCGACCGGGTGTTCCTGCCGCGCGCCGACATCGCGACCGAGACCCTCGTCGCCGGGCTGATCGAGCTGGGCTGGGAGGTCGACGACGTCACCGCCTACCGGACGGTGCGGGCGTCGCCGCCGCCGGCCGAGACGCGGGAGGCGATCAAGGGGGGTGGCTTCGACGCCGTTCTCTTCACGTCGTCCTCGACGGTGCGGAACCTGGTGGGCATCGCCGGGAAGCCGCACAACGTCACGGTGATCGCGTGCATCGGTCCGGCGACGGCGAAGACCGCCGAGGAGCACGGCCTGCGGGTCGACGTCATGGCGCCGGAGCCGTCCGTGCACAAGCTGGCGGAGGCCCTGGCCGACTTCGGCAGGCGCCGCCGCGCGGCGGCCCTGGAGGCCGGCGACCCGGTCACCCGGCCGAGCGAGCGGCGACCGGGGGCGCGGAGGCGGCGGTCTACGACCTGAGCCGGTCGCCGGTCGCCGGTCCGGCGAGGGAACCGTGATGTGGTGAGGCGGAGCGTTTCTGCAGAAACGCTCCGCCTCCTGTCGTTGACTGCTGCTCGTCGAGGAGTTGGCGGACCGCTGGGGCGTGCGGTGCGGGCCGGTGCCGTCGAAGACCGTCTGGGCGGAGGTGGATCTCGGGCCCGGGGCGATGGGGTGAGGCTCGCTGAAGCGGTCCGAGGTCCGGTCGGTCACGGCAGTATCGCGCGGGTGAGCACAGCCGGGTGGGTATGGCGAGGGTCACGGGCCCGGCGTGGCCCTCACCGGTGGCGCCAGGCCGAACCGGTGACCGTGCCTTCGGCGGGTCACTTCGGCAGATCGTCCAGTGTCAGCCCCAACGCGGCTGCCAGTTCGATCGTCCTGCGCGGTGTCGGGCACTGCCTGGCCAGACCGGCTTGGTCGAGGCGGCCGTTACGGGCCTGGAAGAGAACCTTCGCGGCAGGATGCCGGCGCAGCTCGTCCGGGGTCAGCTCGCCGGCGACTCGATGCGCCGTGGCGACCAGGTCGGGGAACGCCGACTGCAGACCTGCGGCCCACTCTCTGAGTGCCTCCAGCCACCGGTGTGCCGCCGGGCCGGAAGCCGAGGAGAACCGCTCTGCCGCCTGAGCCAGCTCCAGCCAGGTGGTCTCGTGCCAGGGCCTGGTCTTCAGGACGGGCAACTGCCACTGCCGCTTGACGGTCGACCAGTGGTCCGCCCGCGCCCGCACCGAGTGGACCGTGAAGCCCGGCAGACACAGCGCGGTCAGGTTCCAGCCGTGGCAGGCACCGGTGTCGAGACCGAAGATCCTGCCATCGCGGATCATCGGTTCCCGGCCGGTCACGTGATGGCCGAACACCACCGGCTTGGCATCGGTGTAGTGCTCGTGCCAGTAGCTGTCCGGGAAGAGTGCCGTGAGCTCTCGTTCGCCCCTCGTCGAGCCGCAGAGGATCTCCTCCCGCTGCTCGGGCAGCGGGATTCCGGACAGCATCGCGGCATGGACGACACGGACGTGCTCGTTCTCGAAGTAGGACGGCAGAGTCCGCATCCAGTCGACCGTTTCGGCGTAGCCGTCGCCGAGCTGCAGACGGGTGATCTCCTACGCGTACGAGAAGATCCCGCGCACGTGCTTTCGCTCATGGTTGCCCATGACCACGACCGAGTTCGGGCGCTCACGGAAGAACCTGACCACCGCACCGGGCGCTGGACCGCGGTCGACCAGATCACCGACGCTGACCAGCAGGTCGTCCGGCTGGATGCCGACTTCGTCAAGCAGTTCGAGCAGCTCGTCGAAGCAGCCGTGGATGTCGCCGATGATGATGGTCCGCCGCATGCGGGCGAGCCTAGGGAGGCAACGGTGCGGCGTACGAAGGATTTTTGTGCGACGAAGGCTCACTCGGTGAAGGCCGCCACGCCTCACGCTGGCAGCGTCCTCGGGTTTCCCGGCCTTCGGGACCTTCCGAGCAGTTCCCGCCTGATCACCTCCCGGGACACGGGGGCCCGGTCGGCCGTGTGCCGGTGGCGCGGGCGGTAAAAGACCAAATAACCCGGGGAAAATACCAACCAACCAAACCAAACCTCGTGTAGGTCACCCGGGCGGGTGAAACCGGGCGGTGTGGCTGGCGTGTTGGCTGGTGGGGCGGGCAGGCTCGGGCCCAGCGGATCACAACTCCAGAGCCCCATACATACGTCGGCCCCCGCCGGGACTGCCATCCCAGTGCGAGGGCCTGACCAACGAGGAAGCAGGACCTTCCCCATGGCTGAGAAGAAGACTAGCGCCGCCCTGCGTCCGATTCCGGGTGTTCGGCGCGGCGCCACACCCTCCGGTGTCACGCACGTACGCACGTACCAGTCCGGCCAGTACGTGGTCGTGGGCAACCACCTCGCCCAGCACCGCGAGTTGTCGCTGACCGCGATCGGGTTGGCCACGCACATCATGTCGCTGCCGGAGGGCGCGCCCGTGGACATCCGCAGCCTCGCCGAGCGCTTCCCCGAGGGGCGCGACCGGATCGCCTTCGCCCTGCGGGAGCTGGAGGCACACGGCTATCTGGAGCGGGTGCGGGAGCGTACGGAGGCGGGGCGGCTGGTCACCCGCACGTACGCCCACCACACGCCGGGGCGGGCCGCCGCGACGGGCCGGGCTCGGGGCCGGAGCGCCGCCGCCGACGACTCGGGGGAGAGCCCGCACGCGTCGCAGGAGGACGACCGAGGCGGCGCGGCCTCGCCGAGCGCCTGCGAACCACCGGCCCCGGACGCGCGGGCCGAACCCGTCTTCGCCGAGCCGCCCCGGTCGTCCGCGGCCCCGCTCCCGCCGGTGGAGGACACCGGCGACGACGAGCGGCACGGGAAGGTCGTCGCCCTCCTCGCTGGGCTGCGCCGCGTCGACGAACGCCTCACCCTCTCCCAGCGGGACGTGAACCGGCTCGCGCCCGCCGTGATCGCCTGGCTCGACCGCGGTGTCCCGGCGGCCGTCGTCCGGCGCGCTCTGACCCTCGATCTCCCCGCGGACCTGCGCAGCCCGGCCGCGGTCCTCGCCTACCGCCTCCGCGAGTCGTTGCCCGCCCCGCTCCCGGCGCGCTGTGCGCCACCGGCCCCCACGGCGGACGACCGCACGAGCCGCCGCCCGCACCCCTTCCAGACCTGCGACGGCTGCGAACGCGCCTTCCGCGCCCCCCAGCCCGGACGCTGCCGTGAGTGCCGCGACCGCCGGCCTGAGCATGTGGTTGTGCTCTCCGCGGGCCGTGCGGCGTGATCCGCGTCAGGGACCGAGAACTGGAGCGGGCAGCCGTCGTCGCGCTGCTGCGGCGAGGGGCGCGTGAGGTGACCAGGGTCCAGCAGGCGGCGGGAATGACCGCCGTCGTCGGACCGTCCGCCCGCTGTGCCGACTTCCGCGTACGGTCCCTCTTACCGAGAGACTGGGAGCACCGTCGTGTCCGATGCCGCGCAGGAACCTGTCGAGGAGCCCAGGCTCTGGGAGGTGAAGATCGGGCTGATCGCCACGGCGGCGCAGCACGAGGAGTTGATGGACCGGATCGTGGAAGTCCTGTGCCCCGACCCGGACCACGAGGGACCCTGCCCCATTCCGTGGGGCATGCACAGCGTCACCGGGGACTCCTTGTCCCCTCGACGGCGGAAGGCACTGCTGAGGGAGATCGTGGAGACCAATGGGGACCCGGCGTAGGAGGGCCGTGACGAGGGCCGACACACCGTCGGCAAAGGTGCTGTCGGGGCGGGCGTAGCGTAGGGCGTATGACGAAGTACGGTTCCTTTCCCGGTACGCGTCCCCGTCGGCTGCGCACCACCCCGGCCATGCGGCGCATGGTCGCCGAGACGCGGCTGCACCCGGCGGACTTCATCCTCCCGGCGTTCGTGCGGGAGGGCGTCAGCGAGCCCGTGCCGATCGGCTCGATGCCCGGCGTCGTACAGCACACGCGGGACAGCCTGAAGAAGGCCGCCGCGGAGGCGGTGGCGGCCGGGATCTCCGGGATCATGCTGTTCGGCGTGCCGGAGGAGGAGAAGAAGGACGCCGTCGGCACGCCGGGGACCGACCCGGAGGGCATTCTCCAGGTCGCCCTCCGGGACGTGCGGGCCGAGGTCGGCGACGATCTGCTCGTCATGTCCGACCTGTGCCTTGACGAGACCACCGACCACGGGCACTGCGGTGTGCTGGACGCGGAAGGGCGCGTCGACAACGACGCGACCCTGGAGCGGTACGCCGAGATGGCCCAGGTCCAGGCCGACGCCGGCGCCCACGTCGTGGGGCCCAGCGGGATGATGGACGGCCAGATCGGCGTCATCCGCGACGCCCTGGACCAGATCGGGCGGGAGGACGTCGCGATCCTCGCCTACACCGCGAAGTACGCCTCCGCCTTCTACGGCCCCTTCCGCGAGGCCGTCGCCTCCTCCCTCCAGGGTGACCGGAGGACCTACCAGCAGGACCCGGCCAACCTGCGCGAGTCGATGCGGGAACTGGCGCTCGACCTGGAGGAGGGCGCCGACATGGTGATGGTCAAGCCGGCCGGCCCCTACCTCGACGTCCTGGCGCGCGTCGCCGACGCCGTGGACGTGCCGGTCGTCGCGTACCAGATCTCCGGCGAGTACTCGATGATCGAGGCCGCCGCCGAGAAGGGCTGGATCGACCGCGACCGGGCCATCCTGGAGACGCTGACCGGCATCCGGCGGGCGGGCGCGCAGAACATCCTCACCTACTGGGCCACCGAGGCGGCCCAGATGCTGCGCGCTCAGTAGGTCAGTAGTCAGTAAGTCAGTAAGTCAGTAGGTCAGGGCGTCGTCCATGCTCTGCTGCCAGTACGTCACCGACAGGGTGCTGTCGTAGTAGACGCCCTTGGCCGGCAGCGCGGGTGTCGCGGCGGCGCCCCCGCTGCTGTTCGGGGTGGTGCCCTGGAAGCCGACCGTGAGCTTGTGGCCGGTGGTGCCGCCGTCGCCGCTGCCGTCGGCGGCCGACAGCAGCACGCCCGCGTAGCCGGACTCGCCGGGCGCCAGGGTCGTCACCGCCTGCGGGTGACTGGCCTCGACCGGCTGCGGCACCCACTGCATCTCGTCGAAGCGCAGCACCGGGTAGTACGTCAGGTCGCAGGTCCGCGAGCCGGTGTTCTTCACCGTGATCAGCAGGTGGTTCAGCGGACGCGGCACCGCCTGCGCCGTGACGGTGGTGTTGGAGCCGTTGCACAGCACGCGGCCCTGTGAGGCGTCGGAGCGAGAGCCGGAGCCGGAGCCGGAGCCGGAGCCGGACGACTTGTCCGCTCCGGTGCCGGCCGTGCCGGTCGAGCCCGTCGAGCTGGAGGAACCGGCCGAGCCCGTCGAGCCGGCGTTGTCCGTGTCGCCGGTACCGCCCGGCGCCTTTCCGTCGGCCGACGGCGACGCCGTCGTCGGCCGGGACGCGCCCTCGTCCCGCGTTCCCGTTCCGTCCTCGCACGCCGTGAGGGCGAGGGCCGCGAGCGCCACGCCCGCCGCGGCGAGCAGTCGCCCACGGGGGCCGGAGGTGCGGGAGAGGCGGGCGGAGCGTGCGGTGCGGTACGTGCGCATGGCGGGATCTCTTTCCTGGGCGGCCGGTCGGATCCGGCGGCGTGCTGGGATGAACCGAAGCCTGTGCGATGATCCGTCCCGGCTGCCACAGCCGACGGACCATCAGGGACGCTGGAACGGAAATGGCGTCCTGACCTGGGGAAACGTCCCTACCCTGGAACGGGGGGATGGGACGCGGGGAGGGAAGAGACGTGTCGGACGGCGGTACGGCGCCCGGGGGCGCGGCCGAATTCGCCGCGCTGCTGAGGGAGCTGAAGGAGCGTTCCGGGCTGAGCTACGGGGCGCTCGCCAAGCGGCTCCACATGAGCACGTCGACCCTGCACCGGTACTGCAACGGGGACGCCGTACCGACCGACTACGCGCCCGTCGAGCGGCTGGCCCGGCTGTGCAAGGCGACGCCGGAGAGTCTCGTCGAACTGCACCGGCGCTGGGTCCTGGCCGACGCCACCCGGGGGCGGAAGGCGCCCACGGCCGCCACGACGCCGACGCAGACCGTGCCCGCGGTAACGGCCGGGGTGGCGGGAGCCGACAAGGACACGGACACGGACACGGAGGCGGAGGCGGAGAGAGGTACGCGCGCCGTGCCCGTCTCCTCCGTGTCGCCCACCGAGGAGCAGTCGCCGCGCGGACGCCGCCCGCGGACCCGTACGGCCGTCGTCGCCGGGATCGCGGTCGCCGCCGTGCTGGGCGCCGTGGCGTTCGCCGTCGGACTGCCGTCCGGCGGGGACGGTGACGGCGCCCGGGCAGCCGGGGCCGCGTCCGCCGACGGGGGCCGCAGGGCGGCGGGCGGCGACGGGAAGGGCGCGTCGGCGTCCCCGTCCGGCGCCTCGCCCTCCGCCTCGGAGTCCGGAGCGGAGCCCCGACACCGGCGGATGCCGGTGCGGACGCCGGGTGCGCCCTCCGTTTCGGCACCTGCCGGAGCGGGCCCCGCCGGCTCCACCTCCGCCGCCCCGCCGCTGACGGCGAAGGCGGAGCCGTACACCTGGGAAAGCCCGTGCTCCCAGCGGTACTTGATCAATCAACCCGCGGCGAAGGTACCGCCGCCGCCCATCGGCGACGACGCCACCGCGTGGGTCGCCGCGGTGGGGGCCGTCTCCTCCGGCGAGCAGTACGTGACGCTCACCGTGCAGGGCACCGGCCGGCAGACGGTGGTGCTGGAGCGGATGACGGTCCGCACGGCCGGCAAGCGGTCGCCGCTCGCCTGGAACGACTACGCGATGGGCTATCCCGGCGTCGGCTGCGGCGGCAACGTGCCGACCCGGTCCTTCACGGTCGCCCTGGACGCCGCGCGGCCCGCCGTGGTCCCGGAGGCGGGGCACCGGGACTTCCCGTTCAAGGTGAGCGAGTCCGACCCGGAGGTCTTCTACGTCAAGGCCGACGCCTCGGCGTACGACGTGCGCTGGTACCTGGAGCTGGACTGGTCCAGCGGTTCGCGGCACGGGACGCTGGTCCTGGACGACCACGGCCGCCCGTTCCGCACCAGCGGCAACAACGGCCGCCCGGCGTACGAGTTCCCGCTCGGCGGCTCGCAGTGGGTCGCGGAGGGGACGACGGACGTCTCCTAGGCACCCCCGAGCACTCCCGTGCACGTCATAGGCGGTATCGGGCACCGACAAGTCGTCTTCGGAGTTAAGTTGTTGACGGTCTGTCGTTTTCTGTCGAACCGCTGCCTCGATCTGTCAGGGAGACTCCCGTGCCCGGTGACGCGCTCAGCCAGGACCCCGCCGAGCTGAGAAGGAGGATCGACACCAGCAAGGCGCACCCCGCCCGCGTGTACGACGTCTTCCTCGGCGGCAAGGACAACTACCCCGTCGACCGGGCCGCGGCCGCCGCCGCGCTCGCCGCCAACCCGCGCGGCTACCTCGACGTGCGGCACAACCGCGACTTCATGCGCCGCGCCGTCACCACGCTGGCCAGGGAGGACGGCATCCGCCAGTTCCTGGACATCGGCACCGGCCTGCCCACCGCGGAGAACGTCCACCAGATCACCCAGCGGATCATCCCCGACTCCCGCGTGGTCTACGTCGACAACGACCCGGTGGTGCTGGCGCACGCGCGCGCCCTGCTCACCTCCGGGCCCGAGGGGCGCACCGACTACATCGACGCCGACTTCAAGAACCCCGCGCAGATCCTCGAACAGGCCGCCGAGGTCCTGGACTTCGACGAGCCGGTCGCGCTCTGCCTGGTCGCCATCCTGCACTTCGTCGAGGACGAGGAGGCGTACCCGATCGTCCGCGACCTCGTCGACGCGCTGCCGTCCGGCAGCCGCCTGGTCCTCAGCCACCTCACCGAGGACCTCAACCCCGAGAACATCCGAGCCGTCCAACGCACCTACACCGAGCGGGGCTTCACCTTCGTCCTGCGCACCGGGGCGGAGGTCGAGCGCTTCCTCACCGACAACTCCCTGGTGACCGCCGACCCCGGCGTGGTCCCGGTCCACCGCTGGCGCCCCGACGGCGCCGCCCCGGTCCCCGAACAGCCGGATGCCGCCCTCCTGGAGACCCTCGACGCCATCGAGAGGGTCCGGTACGCCGACATCAACGACGTCACGGACGCCGACATCAACGTCTACGGCGCCGTCGGCAACAAGCTGTGACCACCCGGGCGGACAGCGGCGTACGGCCGTCCGCATCCCGGAAAGCCGCTTGTAGGTTGCACGTACTTCCCTAGGCTGCGGCGGGAGACGACGTCGCCGCAGCCGAAGGAGCCGTGTCATGACCGTCACCGAGCCTGTTCCCGCCTCCGCTCCAGCTCCCGCCCCTGTCTCCGCTTCCGTGCCGCCGCTCGCGGCACGGGTCCGTACGGTCGGCGGCTCGCCGGTACGGGACATCCTCGCCGTCACCGCCCGCCCCGAGGTCGTCAACTTCGCGGGCGGGCTGCCGGCCCCTGAACTGTTCGACGCCGACGGCGTCGCGGCCGCCTTCCGGGCCGTCCTCGCCGAGGTGCCCGAACGGGCGCTGCAGTACTCCACGACGGAGGGCGAGCCCGCACTGCGGGCCGCGCTCGCCGCCCGCACCGGCGCCCGCGGTCTCGCCACCGACGCCGACGACATCCTTGTCACCACCGGCTCCCAGCAGGCGCTCTCCCTCCTGGCAACCGCCCTGCTCGAACCCGGCGACACCGTCCTCGTCGAGGACCCGTGCTACCTGGCGGCACTCCAGGCCTTCGGCCTCGCGGGCGCGCGCGTGGTGGCCGTGCCGACGGACGCGGACGGCGTCGACCCCGAGGCGCTGGAGGCGCTGGTGGTGAGCGAGCGGCCGAAACTCCTCTACACCGTGCCCACCTTCCAGAACCCGACCGGCCGCACCATGCCCACCGGGCGCCGGGCCGCCGTCGCCGCGGTGGCCGCCCGCCGGGGGCTGTGGATCGTCGAGGACGACCCCTACGGCGAACTCCGCTTCGAGGGTGAGCGGGTGCCCTGGATCGCCTCCTTCGACGACGCCCGCGACCGGACCGTCCTGCTCGGCTCCTTCTCCAAGGTCATGGCACCCGGCCTGCGGCTGGGCTGGCTGCGGGCGCCCGCCGCGCTGCGCCGGGCCTGCGCGATCGCCAAGCAGGCCGCGGACCTGCACACCCCGACCGTCAACCAGCTCGCCGCGGCCCGCTACCTGGCCGACCGGGACCTGGAGGGGCACGTCGTCCGGGTGGCCGGGGCCTACCGCGAGCGCCGCGACGCGATGCTCGCCGGGCTGGCCGACGCCCTTCCCGACGGTTCCACGTGGAACCGGCCCGTCGGCGGCATGTTCCTGTGGGCCCGGCTGCCGGAGGGGTACGACACCACGGCCCTGCTGCCGGACGTGGTGCGGCACGACGTGGCGTACGTGCCCGGCGCGCCCTTCCACGCGGGCCCGCCGGACACCTCGACGATGCGCCTGTGCTTCGTCACGCACACGCCGGAGGAGATCACGGAGGGGCTGCGCAGGCTGGGCAGGGCCTTCGGCGGCAACACCCTCGGCTGAGTCCGGCCGGGGGCTGAGTCCGGGCTGAGTTCAGAGCCTCAGTCCCACCAGAACGACCACATCCGCTGGTCCCGGACCGCGTGTTCGGCGTACGCGCGCACCGTCTCGTGGTGTCCCTGGACGATGTTGTCCGGGCAGAACGCGAAGTGTTCGGCGGCCACCGCCTCGGCCTCGGCCCGGGTGGTGGGCGGCGCCGCGACCGACAGGACCAGCTGGTCGTAGGTGAGCGCGACGACGCGGACGCCGAAGCGGTCCTCCCAGGAGCGCAGTACCGCGCAGAGCACGGCCGTGTCGTCCTCGTGGTTCAGCGGGCCGGGCCAGCCGAGGGCCGCCGGTATGTCGGCGGAGCGGCGGGCCGGGACCAGTGCGAGGCGGGGATCCTCGAACCAGGAGCCGTCCTCCAGGAGGCGGTCGGCGATCTCCGCCGCCCGGACGTCGGGGTCGGCGGACAGGGTCCGCTCGGGGGCGAGGCCGGGCCAGTCCGGGCCGAAGGGGGCGAGCGTCTCCTCCAGGTCCTCGACGGTCGGCTCCAGGTCCGGGCCGTCCTCCTCGACGCCGGACGCGTCCGCCACGTAGTCCTCCCAGAACCCGGCCAGCACCTCGCCGGCGTCGTGATCACCGGGGTAGGACATCTTCCCGGGCCGCAGCTCCCACTGGTCCGGGCCGCCCACCTGCTCGCCCACGTCCACGAGCACCGGCAGCAGCCCCAGCCGGGAGGCGGGCGCGGCGAGCCGCGCCCAGTTGCCGGAGGAGGCCGAGCGCCCGGCGTGCCACAGCAGCGGCTCGTGCCACGCGCCCTCGCTCGTGGCGTCGATCAGTCTCCCGGGCGGGAGTTCCAGCCCGAGCGCACGCCCGCTCGGGTCGGTCGCCAGCCTGGGCAGCGGGTTGGGAAGCATAGCCATGCCAGTGACTGTAGGGGCAGCCACTGACATCGACGCTCCGCCCGCCGCATCCCGGTCGTACCGGGGGTGCGGCGGGCGGAGCGCCGTGCCGTGCGTCAGAGGCGCTCGGGGGTGCGGATGCCCAGCAGGGCCATGCCCTCGTGCAGGGTGCGGGCCGTGACCTCGCACAGGAAGAGGCGGTTCTCGACCTGCTCGGGCGTCTCGGCCTTCAGGACCGGGCACTTGTCGTAGAACGAGGTGTACAGGGACGCGAGCTGGTACAGGTACGCCGTCAGCTTGTGCGGGGCGTACTCGCTCGCGGCCTCCGCGACCGTCTCCGCGAACTGGTCCAGGTGCAGGCCCAGGGCCCGCTCCGGGGCGGTCAGCTCCAGCTCCGGGTGCGCGGCCGGGCGCGCCTCGCCGGCCTTGCGGAGGATCGACCGGATCCGGGCGAAGGCGTACTGGAGGTACACGGACGTGTCGCCGTTCAGCGACACCATCTGGTCCAGGTCGAACTTGTAGTCGCGGCTCGCCGACGTCGACAGGTCCGCGTACTTCACCGCGCCGATGCCCACCTGGGCGCCACGCTCGGCGATCTCCTCCTCCGACAGGTCCTGCGCCTTCTCCCGCACCACGGCGCTGGCCCGCTCGATCGCCTCGTCGAGCAGGTCCACCAGCCGCACCGTCTCGCCCTCACGGGTCTTGAACGGCTTGCCGTCCTTGCCGAGGACCGTGCCGAAGGCGAGCTGCGCCGCCTTCACGTCCTCGTTCAGCCAGCCGGCCCGGCGGGCGGTGTCGAAGACCATCCGGAAGTGCAGCGCCTGGCGGGCGTCGACGACGTACAGCAGGGAGTGCGCCTTCAGGTTGAAGACGCGGTCGCGGATCGCCGACAGGTCGGTGGCCGCGTAGCCGTAGCCGCCGTCGGACTTCTGCACGATCAGCGGGACCGGGTTGCCGTCCGGGCCCTTGATGTCGTCGAAGAACACGCACAGCGCGCCCTCGGAGCGGACCGCGACGCCGGACTCCTCCAGCAGGCGGCAGGTCTCGGCGAGCATGTCGTTGTAGCCCGACTCGCCGATGATGTCCGCGTCGCGGATGTCCATGTCCAGCTTCTCGAAGACGGAGAAGAAGTAGATCTTCGACTCGTCCACGAACTTCTGCCACACCGCGAGCGTGTGCGGGTCGCCGGCCTGGAGGTCCACCACCCGGAGCCGCGAGCGCGTCTTGAACTCCTCGTCGGAGTCGAACAGTTGCCGTGCGGCCTTGTAGAGGCGGTCGAGGTTCGACATCGCCTCCTCGCCGGTGACCTCGGACGCCTTGTGGTCCAGCTCGTGCGGGTGCTCGTCCAGGTACTGGATGAGCATGCCGAACTGGGTGCCCCAGTCGCCGATGTGGTGGCGGCGGACCACCGTCTCGCCGGTGAACTCCAGCAGCTTGACGACGGAGTCGCCGATCACCGCGGAACGCAGGTGGCCGACGTGCATCTCCTTCGCCACGTTCGGCTGGGCGTAGTCGATGACCGTGGTGCCCGGCGCGTCGGCGTACGGCACGCCGAGACGGCCCTCGGGGTCGGCGGCCCGGGCGGCGAGGTTCCGGGTGATCGCCTCGTCGGTGACCGTGATGTTGAGGAAGCCGGGCCCGGAGACCTCGACCTCCTTGAACAGGTCGCCGGTCTCCACCCGCTCCACCACCCGCGCCGCCAGCTCCCGCGGGTTGGCCTTGGCCTTCTTGGCGAGCGCCAGGATGCCGTTCGCCTGGAAGTCCGCCCGGTCGCTACGTCGCAGCAGCGGGTCGGCGTCGGCGGCCTCCGGCAGGGTGGCCGAGAGGGCGGACGCGAGGCGCTGCTGGACGGAATCGCTGAGGGACGTGACCGGGGCCATAGGAAGGGGTGCCGTTCTCCTCGTGGGGATGGATAGACACACTCAGTATCCCATGGGGGGTAAAGCGGTTTTCCCGTGCGCGATCCGGTCTGTGAGAATGGGGTGTCACCCCGTTCAGAAAGAAGGACGTGCCGATCGTGGCTCAGAGCACCGAGACCACCGACTGGGTCTCCCGTTTCGCGGATGAGGTCATCGAGGAGTCGGAGCGTCGGGCCCCGGGCAAACCGGTCGTCGTCGCGTCCGGTCTCTCCCCGTCCGGCCCCATCCACCTGGGCAACCTCCGCGAGGTCATGACCCCGCACCTGGTCGCCGACGAGATCCGCCGCCGCGGCCGCCAGGTCCGGCACCTGATCTCCTGGGACGACTACGACCGGTTCCGCAAGGTGCCGGCCGGGATCGCCGGCGTCGACGAGACCTGGGCGGAGCACATCGGCAAGCCGCTGACCTCCGTGCCCGCGCCGAAGGGCTCGCCGCACCCGAACTGGTCCGAGCACTTCAAGGCCGCCATGGTCGACTCGCTCGCCCAGCTGGGCGTGGAGTTCGACTCCATCAGCCAGACCGAGCAGTACACCTCCGGCGCCTACCGCGAGCAGATCCTGCACGCCATGCGGCACCGGCAGGAGATCGACGCCATCCTGGACCAGTACCGGACCAAGAAGGCCCCCGCGAAGAAGACGCAGAAGCCCGTCGACGAGGCCGAGCTGCAGGCCGAGGAGGGCTCGGGCGCCGCGTCCGAGGACGACGGCTCCTCCGGCTCCGCCGGGTACTTCCCGTACAAGCCGTTCTGCGGCAACTGCGAGAAGGACCTGACGACGGTCACGTCCTACGACGACGACACGACCGAGCTGACGTACAGCTGCACCGCCTGCGCCTTCTCCGAGACCGTCCGGCTCAACGAGTTCAACCGCGGCAAGCTGGTCTGGAAGGTCGACTGGCCCATGCGGTGGGCGTACGAGGGCGTGATCTTCGAGCCGAGCGGCGTCGACCACTCCTCGCCGGGCTCCAGCTTCCAGGTGGGAGGCCAGATCGTCGGCATCTTCGGCGGCAAGCAGCCCATCGGGCCGATGTACGCCTTCGTCGGCATCAGCGGCATGGCCAAGATGTCGTCGTCGCGCGGCGGGGTGCCGACCCCGGCCGACGCCCTGAAGATCATGGAGCCGCAGCTGCTGCGCTGGCTGTACGCCCGGCGCCGGCCCAACCAGTCCTTCAAGATCGCCTTCGACCAGGAGATCCAGCGCCTCTACGACGAGTGGGACAAGCTCGACGCCAAGGTCGCTGGGGGCACCTCCCAGGCGTCAGGCACTGGGGGAGGCTCCGCGCTGCCGGGGGACCTCGCCGCGCACGCCCGCGCGGTCGGCACGGCGAGCGGTGAGCTGCCGAGGACGCCGAGGCCGCTGCCGTACCGGACGCTGGCGTCGGTCGCCGACATCACCGCCGGCCACCAGGACCAGGCGCTGCGGATCCTGTCCGAGCTCGACCCGGACAACCCGCTCGCCTCCCTGGACGAGGCGCGGCCCCGCTACGACAGGGCCGAGGCCTGGATCAACACGCACGTGCCCGCCGACCAGCGGACCATCGTGCGCGACGAGCCCGACGCCGAACTGCTGAAGTCCCTCGACGAGGCCTCCCAGCAGTCCGTGCGCCTGCTGCTCGACGGCCTGGAGTCGCACTGGTCGCTGGACGGCCTGACGCACCTCGTCTACGGCGTGCCCAAGGTCCAGGCCGGTTTCGCCGCCGACGCCACGCCCAAGGAACTGCCGCCGGAGATCAAGACCGCCCAGCGGTCCTTCTTCGCGCTGCTGTACCACCTGCTGGTGGGCCGGGACACCGGTCCGCGGCTGCCCACGCTGCTGCTGGCGGTCGGCCAGGAGCGGGTGCGGCGCCTGCTCGGCGAGTAGCCGGCGGCCGGACGGCACCGGAAGGCAACGGGAAAGGGGCCCTCACCGAGAGGGCCCCTTTCCCCTGCGCTCACCCGCGCACGGGTCAGGCGATGTGCTCGTCCGTCAGTTCCGCGTTGAGGCGGTTGGAGAAGCGGTTCACCATGCGCTTGGCGTCCGCCTCGGGCAGCATGATGCCGTACGTCGCCTCCACGTCCGCGATGAACCCGCGGGGAGTGGGCGCTCCGTTCCCGCTCTTTATCGACTCACGGAAGACCTGGTAGTACGCGTCCTCGCTGGGCTCCGGCGGGCCGCCGCCCTCGCCCAGCTCCCGCGTGCGGCCCGGGCTCACCGGGATGGGGAAGCTGCCGGTCTCCTCCGGGGACGGCTCCTCGGCGAACGGCTCCTCGACGTACTGCTCCTGGTACTGCTCGGCCTGCTGCTGCTCCGCGATCCACTGGGCGTACTGCTCGGGGTCGTACGTGGGGTCGTAGTCGCCGTGGTACTCGATCTCCTGCGGGTGCCGGGCGTGCAGCCAGGGGCTCTCGTCCGGGCCGGGCACCGGCTGCGGCGCGGGCGCCGCCTCCACCGAGCGGACCGCCGGCGCGGCGACCTGCGGCACCGGCGCCGGGGCCGGCTCCGGCGCGGGAGCCGGCGGCAGCAACGCCGGTTCGATGCCCGCCGCCGCCAGCCCCGCCGGGGCCGTCTCGGCCAGCGGGACCCCGTACCGGGCCAGCCTCAGCGGCATCAGCGACTCCACCGGGGCCTTCCTGCGCCACGCCCGGCCGAACCGCGACCGCAGCCGCGCCTGGTACACCAGCCGCTCCTGCTCCAGCTTGATGACCTGCTCGTAGGAGCGCAGCTCCCACAGCTTCATCCGCCGCCACAGCAGGAACGTCGGGACCGGTGAGAGCAGCCAGCGGGTGAGGCGGACGCCCTCCATGTGCTTGTCGGCCGTGATGTCGGCCATCCGGCCGATCGCGTGCCGGGCCGCCTCCACCGCGACCACGAACAGCACCGGGATCACCGCGTGCATGCCGACGCCGAGCGGGTCCGGCCAGGCGGCCGCGCCGTTGAAGGCGATCGTCGCCGCCGTCAGCAGCCAGGCGGTCTGACGCAGCAGCGGGAACGGGATACGGATCCAGGTCAGGAGGAGATCCAGGGACAGCAGGACGCAGATGCCCGCGTCGATGCCGATCGGGAACACGTAGGAGAAGTTCCCGAAGCCCTTTTTGATCGCAAGCTCGCGGACGGCGGCGTAGGAACCGGCGAAGCCGATGCCGGCGATGATCACGGCGCCGGTCACGACCACGCCGATGAGAACGCGGTGCATCCGAGTCAGCTGCAGTGGCGCGGCCACCCGTACTCCCCTCCCCTTGCGTGTTGTTGCGCGCAACAGAGTGGCACATGTGTACGGCGGACATGGTGCCGGTACGCCGGGAGCCCGGCCCGCGAGGGGGACCGGGCTCCGTCGGAAAGCGGGGCTGAGCTGCGCCTGGGCACCTGGGTGTGACAGTCAGCTCTTCTTCGACGCTGTAGCGGACGAGGACGCCTTCACGGCCTTCGACGCCGACGCGGACGCCGACTTGGACGGTGACGCGGACGACGGCTTCGAGGCGGACTTCGTGGGCGAGGGACTCGTCGTGCCCGCATCCGTGCCGCCGCCGTCGCCGTTGGCCGCCGCCACCGCGGCCACCGCCTCCTTGGCCGCCTTCTCGGCGAGCTTCATCAGCGTGTCGGCGCTCGGGGTCTTGTCGCCGGCCAGGCCCGCGCCGTTGTAGTCGACGGTGACGACGACGTTCTCCACCCGCGTCACGACCGTCTGCTGCTTGAAGGATCCCTCCTTCTTCTTCAGGTCGTAGCGCACCGACGTCGCCTCGTCGCCCGTCCCGGAGACCGGCTGCGACTTCGTGTTCTTCGCGCCCGCCACCGACTGGGCGTCCGCTATCTGCTTCTCGTAGTACGCGTGCGCCTGCTTGTCGCCCTCGCCGCGCGAGACGTCCGAGTCGAAGCGCAGCAGCGAGACGTTGAGCCAGCGGAACTGCGAACCCTTCACGCCGTTGTTGTCCAGGCTGTTCCAGGAGCAACTCGCCCGCGTCGCCGTGTCGTCGGACGTGCCCTCCTTGCCCGACTTCGCGCCCTTGGGCACGAGCGAGGTCAGGGTCTTCTTCGACAGCACGTCACACGACTTCGGCAGCTCGGAGTACGCCGCCGCCGGTACCGTCGGCGACGGGCTCGCGGACGCCGACGCGGTCGCGCCGCCCGGGTTCTTGTCGCCGCCGTCGTCGGAGCCGGAGTCCGAGGAGCAGCCGGCGACGATCAGCATCACCGGCACCGCCGCCGCGCAGACCAGGGTGCGGCCCCTGCCCCTCGCTCGCTGGTCTCGCTCGTTCCGCCGGTCTCGCTGTGCTGGTCGCTGCATGGTTCCTTCACTCATGACGCTCGTGGTTCCTGCGGTCGGATCGGGTCCGAGGGGCCACGGTACGCGGTGGGACAGGTGTGCGTTTCCGCTTCGCGCGCTTCGCCGGCGGGCGGGCGGGGGCGGGTGAAGGGTGCTAACCGGCCAGTGCGTCGGCCAGTTGGGCGGCCAGTTTCCGGGCCTTGTCCTGCATTTCCTTGCTGTCCGGGACGACGCCGACGGCCGCCGGCTGCTCCTCGTACTCGATGGTGACGATGACGTTCGACGTGCGGAACGCCACAGTCACCGTGCGCCGCTGGGCCGTCGAACCGGAGCTGTCGAGTTCGTCGTCGAGGAACGCCTCGTCGCCCAGGCCGTCGAGCAGGCGGGGCTGGAGGTCGGACGGGGTGACGGAGGAGGAGGCGCCCGGCTCGGCGGCGCCGGAGCCCGCGCCCGCGCCGGTGGCGGCGCTGGGACCGGCGCTCCCGTCGGACGTGCCCTTGGAGGTGCCCGTGGACCTGCCTTCGGACGTGGCCTCGGACGCGGTCTTGGAGCCGGTCTTGGAGCCGGCTTCGGACGTGGCCTTGGAGGTGCTCTCGGCCGTGTCGGCGGTGGCGGAACCCGTCGGCTCGGGGAGGTCGGCCGCCGCCCGCAGAGCCGCGAACAGGTCCTGCGCCTGGCTGTCGTCGCTCACGGAGTTGTCGTACGACACCACCCGCTCCAGATCGACGAGCAGATGGTCGGTCGCGGCCGCCGACTGCACCTTCCAGCGGCAGCCGACCTTGCGGTCGGTGTCGTACGTCAGCGTCGCCTCGCCCGCGTACGCCTTCTCCCGCTGGTCCTCGTCCGTGATCTCCTTGATCCCGGGCAGCAGCGAGTCGAGGGTGCCCTGGCCGACCGCGCCGCACGGCTCCGGGAGCGTGCGGTACCGGCCCGGCTGGGCCGCGGCCGTCGCGGTGCCCGCCTCGCCGGGATTGGCGTCGTCCGTCGGGGTGCCGCCGCCCGAGCCGCCGGTGCAGCCGGTCAGCAGCGCCGCGAGGAGCGCGGCGACGCCGGGTACGTACGCCTTCCGCAGCACGGTCAGGCCCCTCTCGACGGTGGGTGGTGTCCGGTGATCACAGTGTCCCCGCTGGTTATTCGCTTGCCGCACGGGGGCGCTCCCAGAACACAATGTCTATCGCACGCATGGCCGTGGACGCCGGTCCGTCATCCCTTTCGTCGACCTTGGCACCGGTTTTGCGATTTCGGGCTTCTGTTCATTTTCGGGGGAATGGGGACGTCATGTCATACGTGGAGATACCCGGGGCCAAGGTACCCATCCGCATGTGGACCGACCCGGCGACCGTCGAGGACGGAGCGCTGCAGCAGCTGCGCAACGTCGCGACCCTGCCGTGGATCAAGGGCCTGGCGGTCATGCCGGACGTGCACTACGGCAAGGGCGCGACGGTCGGCTCCGTGATCGCCATGCGGGGCGCGGTCTGCCCCGCGGCGGTGGGCGTCGACATCGGCTGCGGCATGTCGGCGGTGAAGACGTCCCTGACGGCGAACGACCTGCCCGGTGACCTGTCGCGGCTGCGCTCGAAGATCGAGGCCGCCATCCCGGTGGGGCGGGGCATGCACGACGACCCGGTCGACCCGGCCCGCCTGCACGGCTTCGCGACGGCCGGGTGGGACGACTTCTGGCAGCGGTTCGGCGGTGTGGCGGAGGCGGTCAAGTTCCGTCAGGAACGTGCCGGGAAGCAGATGGGAACGCTCGGCAGCGGCAACCATTTCGTCGAGGTCTGCACGGACACGACCGGTTCCGTCTGGCTGATGCTGCACTCCGGCTCCCGCAACATCGGCAAGGAACTGGCCGATCACCACATCGGCGTGGCCCAGCAGCTCCCGCACAACCAGGGCCTGGTCGACCGCGACCTCGCCGTGTTCATCGCGGACACCCCGCAGATGGCGGCGTACCGCAATGATCTGTTCTGGGCGCAGGAGTACGCGAAGTACAACCGCTCGATCATGATGGCGCTCCTCAAGGACGTGATCCGCAAGGAGTTCCGGAAGGCGAAGCCGGTCTTCGAGCCCGAGATCAGCGCCCACCACAACTACGTGGCCGAGGAGCGCTACGACGGTATGGACCTGCTGGTCACCCGCAAGGGCGCGATCCGTGCGGGCTCCGGCGAATACGGGATCATCCCCGGCTCGATGGGCACGGGTTCCTACATCGTGAAGGGTCTCGGCAACGAGAAGGCGTTCAACTCGGCGTCCCACGGCGCCGGCCGGCGCATGAGCCGCAACGCGGCCAAGCGCCGCTTCTCGGCGAAGGACCTGGAGGAGCAGACGCGGGGCGTGGAGTGCCGCAAGGACTCCGGCGTCGTGGACGAGATCCCGGCCGCGTACAAGCCGATCGAGCAGGTCATCGAGCAGCAGCGGGACCTGGTGGAGGTCGTGGCGAAGCTGAAGCAGGTCGTCTGCGTCAAGGGCTGAGGCCCGTCGGCGGCGGGACCGCGTCCCTCCGCCGGCGGACCGCGTCGCTCCGCGGGCCCCGGCCTGCTTCGTGTGCCTGCTTCGTGTGCCTGCTTCGTGTGCCTACTTCGCGTGCATCACTGCGAAGATCATGACGAAGGCGACGACGTGGATGCCGAAGAGGAAGTAGCCGAGGTAGTACCAGACGTAGCGCTCGCGCTTCTTCTCCAGCGCGAGGCGTCGTTGCTCGGCGTCGTCCGCGGTCGGCATCACAGCTCCCGGTGCACTTTGGTGTTCGACGCCTGGGCGCGCGGGCGCAGGACCAGGAGATCGACGTTGACATGGCTGGGCCGGGTGACCGCCCAGGTGATGGTGTCGGCGACGTCGTCCGCGGTCAGGGGTTCGGCGACGCCCTCGTAGACCTTGGCGGCCTTCGCCTCGTCGCCGCCGAAGCGGGTCAGCGCGAACTCGTCCGTCTTGACCATGCCGGGCGCGATCTCGATGACCCGGACCGGCTGTCCGACGATCTCCAGGCGCAGGGTCTCGGCGAGGACGTGCTCGCCGTGCTTGGCGGCGACGTAGCCCGCGCCACCCTCGTACGTGGCGAGGCCGGCGGTGGAGGAGACGATCACGACCGTGCCGTCGCCGCTCGCGATCAGCTTCGGCAGCAGCGCCTGGGTGAGGTTCAGCGTGCCGAGGACGTTCGTCTCGAACATCGTGCGCCAGTCCGCCGGGTCGCCGGTGGCGACGGGGTCGGCGCCGAGCGCGCCGCCCGCGTTGTTGACCAGCACGCCGACCGTGCGGAAGGCGGTGGCGAACTCGTCCACCGCCGCGCGGTCCGTCACGTCCAGCGGATACGCCGTCGCCGAGTGCCCGGCCGCCTCGATCTCCTCGGCGAGTGCTTCGATGCGGTCCTTGCGGCGGGCGGTCAGTACGACCCGGTAGCCGGCCGCGGCGAGCCGCCGGGCCGTGGCGGCGCCGATACCGCTGCTCGCGCCGGTGACGACGGCGATGCGGGACGCGGCGGACGGTACGGCGGTGGCCATGGGCTGCTCCTGGGGACGCGTCATTTCGAACGATCGTTGCCGACTACAGGTGACTACAGGGTATAGAGCCCGGCTACCGGTTCCGCGGCGCCCACATGATCACCGCCATGCCGGCCAGGCAGACCAGCGCGCCGGTGACGTCCCAGCGGTCGGGGCGGTAGCCGTCGGCGACCATGCCCCACAGGATCGAGCCGGCGACGAAGATGCCGCCGTACGCGGCGAGGACGCGGCCGAAGTGGGTGTCGGTCTGGAAGGTGGCGACGAAGCCGTACGCGCCGAGGGCGAGGACACCGCCGACGATCCACGGCCGGCCGCGGTGTTCGCGTACGCCCTGCCAGACCAGCCAGGCGCCGCCGATCTCCAGGACGGCGGCGACGGCGAACAGGGCGGCGGAGCGGAGGATCGACATGCCGCGCAGCGTGCCACAGGCGGTGCCATCGAAGACGGCGTGGGCCCTGGCGTCCTCCAGGGCGTACGTCTCGGCCACCCGCGGCGTCGGCACTGCCGGCGTCGGGTGTCCCGGCGTCGGGCGTCCCGGCGTCCCGGGCGGGCGGGGGCCTGGGGTCTCAGCGCACGCGCTGCGTCGCGTACGCCGTCGGCGGGACGCCCACCGTCGCCGTGAAGTCCCGGACCAGGTGGGCCTGGTCGGCGTAGCCGAGGTCGGCGGCCAGGCGGGCCCAGTCCACGTCCCGGTCGGTCTCGGCGCGTTCCAGGGCCTCGTGGATGCGGTAGCGCAGGACGACCCACTTGGGGCCGACGCCGACGTACGCGGCGAACAGGCGCTGCAGGAGTCGTACGGACATGCCCTCGGCGCGGGCGAAGTCGCCGACGCGGCGGATGGTGCGGTCGGTGCGGATGCGGTCGGCCAGGGCCATCGCGAGGTCGGCCTGGGGGTCGGGGCGGGGGCCGAGGCCGAGCAGGAAGGCGTCGAGGGCGGCGACCCGGGCGTCCTCGTCGTCCGGGTCCAGGACGGCCGCGGTGTCGGCCCGCGGGAGCGGGACGCGCCGGCCCGTCCACGCGCTCACCGGCCGGTCGGGGAAGAACGGCCGGAAGCCGCCCGGCCGGAACTGGATCCCGCACACCCGGCCGCTGCCCTCCAGCTTCTGTGTGAACAGCTCCAGCCCGATGCCGGCCACCTCGGCGAACGGCTTCTGGCCGGACAGGCGCTGGAAGACGATGTTGACCGACGGGTGCGGGACCAGGTGCGAGGCGTACGGCTGGGTGAGGTCGTAGTCGATCAGCCAGTAGTGCTCGAGGTGGAGGCGAAGGGGTTCGGCGGGCTCGCGGCGGCGGAAGTCCACGCGCGCGAAGAGTCCCGCGGCGTCGACGATGCCCCGGGTGTCACGGCGTGGTGCGGCCATACCGGGATCGTAGGACGGAGCACCGACAGCCGGGTGCCCGCGCGGTGGGTGCGCCTGGGGCTGCGGGCCGGGAATACGGCGTGGGGGGCCTTGGTTTGCCGGTATAGTTGAACAGTCAACAACTTGGAGGTTGGGCGACCATGCAGTTCGGCATCTTCAGCGTCGGCGACGTCACCCCGGACCCGACCACGGGCCGCACGCCGACCGAGCGTGAGCGCATCAAGGCCATGGTCGCCATCGCCCTGAAGGCCGAGGAGGTCGGCCTGGACGTCTTCGCGACCGGCGAGCACCACAACCCGCCGTTCGTGCCGTCCTCGCCGACCACCATGCTCGGCTACATCGCGGCGAGGACGGAGCGCCTGATCCTGTCCACGTCCACCACGCTGATCACCACCAACGACCCGGTGAAGATCGCCGAGGACTACGCGATGCTCCAGCACCTGGCCGACGGGCGGGTGGACCTGATGACGGGCCGCGGCAACACCGGCCCCGTCTACCCCTGGTTCGGGCAGGACATCCGCCAGGGCATCAACCTCGCCATCGAGAACTACGCCCTGCTGCGCCGCCTGTGGCGCGAGGACGTCGTGAACTGGGAGGGGAAGTTCCGTACGCCGCTGCAGGGCTTCACCGCCACGCCCCGCCCGCTGGACGGCGTACCGCCGTTCGTGTGGCACGGCTCCATCCGCTCCCCGGAGATCGCCGAGCAGGCCGCCTTCTACGGCGACGGCTTCTTCCACAACAACATCTTCTGGCCCGCCGACCACACCAAGCAGATGATCGAGCTGTACCGGGAGCGCTACGCCCACTACGGGCACGGCACGCCCGAACAGGCGATCGTCGGGCTCGGCGGCCAGGTGTTCATGCGCCGCAACTCCCAGGACGCGGTCCGCGAGTTCCGGCCGTACTTCGACAACGCGCCGGTGTACGGGCACGGGCCGTCGCTGGAGGACTTCGCCGCGCAGACCCCGCTCACCGTCGGCTCCCCGCAGCAGGTGATCGAGAAGACGCTCGCCTTCCGCGACTACGCCGGCGACTACCAGCGCCAGCTGTTCCTGATGGACCACGCCGGGCTGCCGCTGAAGACCGTGCTGGAGCAGCTCGACATGCTCGGTGAGGAGGTCGTGCCGGTGCTGCGCGAGGAGTTCGCCAAGGGACGTCCGGCCGACGTGCCCGAGGCGCCGACCCACGCGTCCCTGCTCGCCGCCGCCCGGAAGGACCAGGTCCAGGTCCAGGCCGGGGTCCAGGAGAAGGAGGAGTCCGTCGCATGAGGCTCGTCGTCGTCTCGGCGGGGCTGAGCGTGCCCTCGTCCACCCGGCTGCTGGCCGACCGGCTGGCCGCCGCGGTGGGCCGGCAGGCCCCGGCCGACGTGCGCGTCGTCGAACTGCGCGAACTCGCCGTGGAGATCGCGCACCACCTCACCAACGGGTTCCCCGGCCGGAACCTGGCCGCCGCGCTGGAGGCGGTGACGGACGCCGACGCGCTGATCGCCGTCACGCCGGTGTTCTCGGCGTCGTACAGCGGGCTGTTCAAGTCCTTCTTCGACGTGCTCGACCGGGACGCGCTCACGGGCACGCCGGTGCTGATCGCGGCGACCGGCGGCTCCGCCCGCCACTCCCTGGTCCTCGAACACGCCCTGCGCCCCCTCTTCGCCCACCTGCGCGCCCTGATCGTCCCGACCGGCGTGTACGCCGCCTCCGAGGACTGGGGCGCGGAGGGCCTGGACGGACGGATCGAGCGGGCGGCGGGGGAGCTGGCGGCCCTGACGCGCGCGCTGCCGGCCGGCCGCCGGGCCGGGGACGGTTCTCCGGCCGGGGACGGTGTTCCGGCCGTCCGCCCGGCCGGGGACGGTGTTCCGGCCGGGGGCCCGGTCGGCGACGGTTTCCGGGCCGTCCGCCCCGCCGGGGGCGGTCTTGCGGTGGTGCCGTTCGCGCAGCAGCTCGCGGCGCTGTCGCCCACCGGCGCGGCCGGAGCGGCCGGAGCGGCCGGCGCGCCCGGCGCGCCCGGCGCGGGAACGACACGGGCGCGACGGTGAGAGCCCGGTAAAAAGGGTGGTCGCGGACAGGCCCGCCCCCGCTGAGGTGCCGCGCGCCTTGGCACACTGAAGCCGTGTCCCACACCGTGCTGCTCGCCGAAGACGACCGCGCCATCCGCCATGCCCTGGAGCGCGCCCTGACCCTGGAGGGCTACCGGGTCACCGCGGTCGCCGACGGCGTCGAGGCACTGGCCCAGGCCCACAAGACGCCGCCGGACGTGCTCGTCCTGGACGTGATGATGCCCGGCATCGACGGACTCCAGGTGTGCCGGGTGCTGCGCGCCGAGGGCGACCGCACCCCGATCCTGATGCTGACCGCCCTGGTCGAGACCGCCGACCGCATCGCGGGCCTGGACGCGGGCGCCGACGACTACGTCGTCAAGCCGTTCGACGTGGAGGAGGTCTTCGCCCGGCTGCGGGCGCTGCTGCGCCGCACCAGCCCTGATCCCGGGCCCGTGGCGGCGGGCTCCGCGGCGGCCGCCACGCCGGCCGGCGTGCCGAGGGAGCCGGCCGTCCCCGACCGGCAGATCGAGGCGGCCGGACTGCGCATGGACGTGCAGGCGCGGCGCGCCTGGCGCGGCGAGCGCGAGCTGGAACTCACCCGCACCGAGTTCGAGCTGCTGGAACTGCTGGTGCGCAACACCGGGATCGTCCTCGACCACTCCACCATCTACGACCGCATCTGGGGCTACGACTTCGGGCCCGGCTCCAAGAACCTCGCCGTGTACGTCGGCTACCTGCGCCGCAAGCTCGACGAGCCGGGCGCGCCCGCGCTGATCCACACGGTGCGCGGCGTGGGTTACGTGCTGCGGGAGGACTGAGTGGGCCGCCTCGGACGGCTGCCCACGATCAGGCGGCCCGGGCTGGTGTCGCTGCGGACCACGTTCGCGGTGTCGTTCGCGGCCGTCACCGCCGCCGTCACCGTCCTCGTCGGCGTCCTGTCGTACAGCGCCGCCGCCCGGCTGGTGCGCGTCGACCAGGAGTCCGTGTTCGACCAGGTCGTGCAGGACGTGCGGAACGAGGTGCGCCGGCACCGGATGACGACCGAGGACTTCTCCTCCTCGGCGCCGGGCCACGACGTGGTGCGGCCCGCCCGCACGGACGTGCAGGTGCTCGGGCCGGACGGCACGGTCGTCGACCCCGGCCGGCCGGGACTGCCGGTGACCTCCGCGGACCGCGCCGTGGCCGCGGCACCGGACGCCGGGGCCCTGGCCGAGCACCGGGACGTCGACGTCGGCGCGGACGTCTACCGCGTCGCCACCGTCGCGCTCGGCCAGGGGCGGGGCGCGGTGCAGGTGGCGCAGGAGTTCAGCGACACCGAGGACCTGCTGCGGGCGCTGCAGCAGCGCACGCTCACCCTGATGGCCGCGATCGTGACGGCCGCGGGCCTGGTCGGCTGGTGGCTGGCCCGGCGCATCACCCGCCGGCTCGTCGTGCTCACCTCCGCCGCGGAGGACGTCGCGCGGACCCGGCAGCTCGACGTCCAGGTGCCCGTCACCGGGTACGACGAGGTCGGACGCCTCGGCCGGGCCTTCGACCGGATGCTGGGGCGGCTCGCCCAGTCCGAGGAGGACCAGCGGCGCCTGGTCCAGGACGCCGGGCACGAACTGCGGACGCCGCTGACATCGCTGCGGACGAACATCTCGCTGCTCCGCCGCATCGACGAGCTCCCGCCCGCCACCCGCGAGGAACTGGTGGCCGATCTGTCCCAGGAGGCCCGCGAGCTGACCGACCTGGTCAACGAGCTGGTCGACCTGGCGGCCGGCCAGTCCGACACCGAGCCGCCGCAGCGCGTCGACCTCGCCGACCTCGCCGAGGACGTCGCGGGGCTCGCCCGGCGGCGCACCGGACGGGAGATCGTCGTACGGGCGGCCGGCGACACCGGCACGGCCGGGCGGCCGGGCATGCTGACCCGGGCGATCTCCAACCTGGTCGAGAACGCGGCCAAGTTCGATCCCGAGTGCACCGGGCCCATCGAGATCGACGTCACCGGCCCGGGCCTCCCGCGCACCGGGCCCCGCTCCGGCGGGGACGTCCCCACCGGTCCCGTCCGCATCGAGGTCCTCGACCGCGGTCCCGGTGTCGCCGACGCCGACCTGATGCGCATCTTCGACCGCTTCTACCGCGCCGCCGACGCCCGCGCCCTGCCTGGCTCCGGCCTCGGCCTGTCCATCGTGCGGGAGGTGGCCCTGGCCCACGGCGGCGCCCCGTTCGCCTACCGGCGGACCGGGGGCGGATCGGTGATCGGCTTCACGGTCGGCGGCGCACCGACGGCAGGCGTGTGGGCCGGGGGACCGGGCTGACACGGGGCGGCCGGGCGTGGAGCCGGGCGTGGAGCCGGGCCTGGGGTCCGGCTGTGGCTCGGCTGGGGTCCGGCTGGGGGTTCTGAGCGGGGGCCGGCGCGGTCCGACGTGGGGCCCCCGGGGTGTCCGGCGCGGTCCGACGTGGGGCCCCCGGGGTGTCCGGCGCGGTCCGACGTGGGGTGGGGCCCCCGGGGTGTCCGGCGCGCGGTGTCCGCGCCGGACCTCGCCGCGGTCGCCCCTGGCGTCATCCGGTGCGGGCCGAGGCCGTGCGTCCGGCGTGGCAGTCGCCGCCCACGAGCGCGGTGCCCGCCGTGGCCGGGGAGAGGAACGCGGGGCAGGCGGGCGTACCGGAGACCAGGGGGCGAGGGCCGACGGCCGGGGGCGATGTGCCGGCGGCCAGGGCCAGGGGCCGGCTGGGGCGGGCCGGTGGCAGACTGCCCGGCGGGGGAAGGAGCAGTGACGTGATCATGCTGTTGCGGCGGAGGCTCAGGAGGGTCGCCCCGGCCGTTGTCGCCCTGACCGGCGCCGGCCTGGCCACCGGCGCCGTTTTCGCCGTACTCGCCGTAACCGCGGGGCAGCCGGCCGTGCCCGGTGCCGCGGCGCGGGGCGACGCCCCGGAGTGCGCGCGCATCGCCGGGGACTACCCGGCGGTCCTCGACGGTCGGCGGCTGTCCGGCACGAGCCGGCCGGGGGTCGCCGTCTGGGGCGACGGTGCGGTGACCCTGCGCTGCGGACTCCGGCCGCCGCCCGCGACCGTCGACCCCTGTATCGACGTGGACGGTGTGGACTGGGTCTGGGACCAGTCCGCCTCCCGCGAAGGTCGCAGGGTCCTGGTCACCTACGGGCGCGACCCCGCGGTGGAGATCTCCGTCGCCGGCCGGGTCACGGGCGTCGACGCGGTGCTGGTCGAGCTGAGCCGCACGGTCCGGCCCATCCGTCGGCGGGCCGAGTGCGTGGGGGACGGCGACGTGCTGTGACCGTTCCGGCGGTGTGGGCCGGTGCGTCCGTAGGGGCCGTCCGGCCCATGCGGTGTGCGGCGTGTTGGCGGAAGGTGGGAGGGAGCAGCGGACGCGGGCGACGACGCCGGCGACGGACCCGATCGCCGGAGGTGCGGCATGACGAAACCGGTCGTGGTGGGCGTGGACGGCTCGCCGTCCAGCATGGAGGCGGTCGAGGCGGCGGCGCGGGAGGCGGAGCGGTGCGGGACCGGGCTGCGGCTCGTGCACGCCTTCGGCTGGCCCTCCGGCCGGGTGCCGCCCGGCGTGCCGCCGTGGAACCCGGCCGCGGCGGGCGTGCGGGAGATGGTCGACGGCACGGTGACCCGCGCCGAGGAGCGGGCGCGCGAGGTCGCGCCGCACCTGGAGATCGCCCGCGAGGTCACCGTCGGCGAGCCGCTGATGGTGCTGGAGATCGAGTCGCGCACCGCCTCGCTGGTCGTCGTCGGCAGCCGTGGACTGGGGGCGTTCGGCACGCTGCTGCTCGGCTCCACGGCCGTGCACCTGGCGGCCCACGCACGCTGCCCGGTGCTCGTGGTCCGCGGCAGGCCCGACCCGGCCGCTCCCGTGCTGCTCGCCGTCGACGGCTCGCCGGCGGGCGAGCGGGCGGTCGAGTTCGCCTTCGCCGAGGCGTCGCTGCGTGGGGTGGGACTGCTGGCCGTGCACGTCTGGAACACCTGGACCGACGGCGCCGCCCAGGGCCCCGGCGACCCGCTCAACGTGATGGTCGACCTCGAACACCTCCGTGAGGCGGAGCAGCGGCTGCTGGACGAGACGCTGGAGCCGTGGGAGAAGCGCTGGCCCCAGGTCGCCGTCGACCGGCGCCTGGTGCGCGCCCGTGTCCGCTCGACCCTGATCGAGGCCAGCCAGGAGGCGCAACTGGTGGTCGTCGGCGCCCGCGGGCACGGCGGCTTCACGGGCCTGCTGCTGGGCTCCGTGAGCCAGGCGCTGCTGCACCACGCGGCCTGTCCGGTCGCCGTCGTCCGCGGCGAGGCGTGAGCGGGGAGAACGCGCTCGTGGGCAGGATCACACCCCGCGTGCCGAGTGCGCCACCCGCACCCCGCCCGTACCCACGGATGATGGGGGATGTGCGGATGCGAGGATGAGAGACGCCATGACAGCAGGGTGGTGGTCTCGCGCGATACGGGCCGCGGTGTTCGCGGCCGTGTGCGTGCTGCTCGCCTCCCTGGGCCACGTCATGATGTCCGGCCACCACGTGCCCGCCTGGACGCTCGTCGCCGGTACGGCCGTGACCGGCGCCGGGGGCTGGGCGCTGGCCGGCCGTGAGCGCGGGCTGCCGCTGATCGTGGCGGTCGTGGTCGCCGCTCAGGCGGGCCTGCACACGGCGTTCTCGCTCGCCCAGCCGGCGAGCGGGGGCACGTCCTCCGCGGGCGCCGGCGGCGCTGCCGCCACGGACATGGGCTCGACGGACATGGGCTCCATGGCCATGGGTTCCATGGGTTCCACGGACATGGGGCACATGAGCCACCTGGGCCACATGGATCACGGGCACCTGGCTCCCTCGGCGGGCGACTCGTCGTCGTTCGGCATGCTCGCCGCCCACCTGCTGGCCGCGCTGCTGTGCGGACTGTGGCTGGCGTACGGCGAGAAGGCCGCCTTCCGCATCCTGCGCGCCGTCGCCGGATGGCTCGCGGCGCCGCTGCGGCTGCTGCTCGTCGTACTGCCCGCGGTCGCCGAC
Source organism: Streptomyces sp. H51 (assembly GCF_035656535.1). Lineage (NCBI taxonomy): Bacteria > Bacillati > Actinomycetota > Actinomycetes > Kitasatosporales > Streptomycetaceae > Streptomyces > Streptomyces sp. H51. The sequence continues at coordinate 128,395 of NZ_JAYMHD010000050.1, read as the reverse complement.
CGCCCGCGCCCACGCGTGCGCCGCCACGCCCCCGACCGGGCGCCGCGTCTTCTCCTCGTCCACGCGATCACTCACCGGGGTCCGCCCGTGGGGACCGCTGTCGTCTGACGACAGCCGGCTTCCCGGAGCGGCCCCCGTGCCGCGCCCCGGGCACCGGCCGTAGGCCCGCCGCTGCGGGCGCCGTACGGCCGTCTCCCCACTTCACCGGACCGCCCCGCGCCGCCCGCGCGCCCCGGTCCGGATCACGGACGACGAGAAGGACACCACGTGATCACTCCTGTCCTGCCCGCCCCGCGCGGCACGAGAGACAACAGCGGCGGACGCGGCGCGAGCGACGACGGCGGCGCGGGTGACGCGACGGCGTCGCGCGACGACTCGATCACCGCCTGGGCGCTGGCCGCCCGCGGCGGCGACGCGGACGCCGTCGAGCGCTTCGTGCGCGCGCTGCACCGGGACGTGCGGCGCTACGTCGCCCACCTGTGCGGCGACCCGCAGGCCGTCGACGACCTCGCGCAGGACACGTTCCTGCGCGCGCTGGGCAGCCTGCACCGTTTCGAGGGCCGTTCGTCGGCCCGGGCGTGGCTGCTGTCCATCGCCCGGCGCGCGGTGATCGACAGCTACCGGTACGCCTCCGCGAGGCCCCGGCTGTGCGACGTGCCGGACTGGCAACTGGCCGTCGAGAACGTCCAGCCGCAGGACCTGCCCGGCTTCGACGACGGCGTCGCCCTGCTCGACCTGCTGGCGTCGCTGCCCGACGAGCGCCGGGAGGCCTTCGTCCTCACGCAGCTGGTCGGACTGCCGTACGCGGAGGCGGCCGAGGTCAGCCACTGCCCGGTCGGCACGGTCCGCTCGCGCGTGGCCCGCGCCCGGGCGGCCCTGATGGAACTGCTGGAGGACCAGGACGACCCCGCGCTGCAGGCGGCCTGAGCACGGGGGAAGGGCCGGTGCCGGCATCCTCGCCCCCGTCGGCACCGGCCCCTCGTGTTCCCGCCGTCCGACCGGCCGACCGGCCGACCAGCCGACCAGCCGACCGGCCGGCCGTCCAGCCTTCCGACCGGCCGACCGGCCGTTCGTCAGGAGCGCACGAGGCGGGCGATCGCGTCGCTCGCCTCCTTCAGCTTGATGTCGCCGCTGTCGCTGCCGTCCGCCACGGCGGTGCGCACGCAGGTGTCCATGTGCTCGTCGAGCATCTGCAGGGCGAAGGACTGCAGGGCGCGCGTGGTGGCGGAGATCTGGGTGAGGACGTCGATGCAGTAGGTCTCCTCCTCCACCATCCTCTGCAGACCGCGGACCTGTCCCTCGACCCGTCGCAGTCGCTTGAGCACGTCCTCTTTCCGCATGCCGTACCCGGCCATCGGCCGCTTCCCTCCTCGGTGCGGGGTCAGTGCTGGTGGTCGCCGCCGGTGTGCTCCTCGCCGTTTGCGGGCTTCGGCGTGCCGGAGGCAGGGGTCCGTCCGGCGGCAGGAGTCCGTCCGGCGTGGACGGTGAAGGCCGCGGTGCGGACGGTGCCGTGGTGCTTGAAGTCGAGGAACAGGCGGTACGTCCCGGCGCTGGGCGCGGTGGCGGTGAAGGAGATCTCCGGGCCCGGCTCCGTGGTGCCGTCACCGGGTTCGCCGTTCGGGTGGACGTGGAGGTAGGCGAGGTCGCCGGAGCGCAGGGCGACCAGGTGGCCGTACGCGCCCAGGTAGGGCTCCAGATCGGTGACCGGGCGGCCGTGCCGGCTGACGGCGAGGGTCAGCTCACCGGCTCCGCCGGGGCGCAGGCCGCCGTTCAGGGTGACGGTGTAGCCGTCGATCGTCGTGGTGGCGGCGGGCCGGGGCAGGGCGGCCGCCTTGTAGGCGCCGGAGACTGCGAGGTCCGCGCCCAGGGTGAGGCCGGTGGCGCCTTCGACGTCCGGGGTGAAGTCGGCGAAGACGCGGTAGGCGCCCGCGGCGGGCAGGTCGACCGGGGTGCTCCAGGTGCCGTCGGCTGCCCGTGTGGGGTGCAGGTGCCGGTAGGTGACCAGATCGCGTGAGGCCAGGATGAGGTGGAGCTCCTTGCCGTGCTCGCGCCGGTAGGAGGTCAGCGGCCGTCCGTCCTGGCCGCGGATGACGAAGCGGAGTTCGCTCTTCTCGCCCGCGGCCAGGCGAGGGGTTCCGAGGCCCAGGGTGTATCCCGCCTCGGAGATCTGCAGACCCGCCGGGGTCGTGTCCGCGTGTCCGCCGTCACCGCCGTCACCGCCGTGTTCGCCGTCACCGCCGTGGCCGTCGCCGTCGTGTCCGTCGTGTCCGTCGTCTCCGTCGTGGCCGGCGGGTGTCGGGCGGTCGTGTGCCGCGTGGGCTGTCGGGGCCCGGTCCGGGGCGGCGGGGTCGATCGCCGCGCCGACGCCGTACGCGGTGCCGAAAGTGGCCGCGAGCGCGGCAGCGAAAACAGTGATCTTCACGCCGGTGTTCATGAGGTGCCTCTCTCCTCGGCGTCGCCGCTTCTGCTGGAACTGACCCCGACTATATACCCCCTGGGGGTATATGCAAGAGGGGTTGCGGCCCTTGCGAAACATACCCCCAGGGGGTATATCTGATGACGTCAGTAATACCCCTGGGGGGTATAAGCGATCTACTTGTCCTGGAGGAACCCATGTCCTGCTGCACCACCGGTACCGCCGCGGCCGTCGAAGGCATCGCCACGGTCTACGAGGTCTCCGGGATGACCTGCGGGCACTGCAAGGCCACGCTCGCCCTGGAGATCGGCGCCGTGGACGGCGTGCTGGCGGTCGACGTCGACCTCGAGGCCGGCCAGGTCACCGTCACCACGGCGGACGAGCCCGACGACGCGCTGCTGGCCGAGGTCGTCGACGACGCCGGCTACGAGCTGACCGGCCGCGCGTCCTGAAACGCCCGCACACCGGCCGGGCCCGTCCGGGGCCCGGCCCCCGTGCTCCGCACTGTCCCGTTACCGTCCCGTTTGCCTGATCAGCCCGAGGAGTAGTGATGGCTACCACGGTCCCCGACACAGCCGAGGTGGAACTCGCCATCGGCGGCATGACCTGCGCCTCGTGCGCCGCCCGGATCGAGAAGAAGCTCAATCGGATGGACGGGGTCACCGCCACCGTCAACTACGCCACGGAGAAGGCCAAGGTCCACTACTCCGCTGACGTGTCCGTCCCGGACCTCATCGCCACGGTCGAGGCGACCGGGTACACCGCCCGCGAACCCGAGCCGGTACGTGCCGAATCCGCGTCCGGCGCGTCCGGCGCCTCCGGCGCGGGGCACGCGGAGCCCGCCGACGGACTGCGGCCGCTGCGGGAGCGGCTGGTCACGGCCGTGCTGCTGGCCGTCCCGGTCATCGCGATGGCGATGGTGCCCGCCCTGCAGTTCGAGTACTGGCAGTGGCTGTCGCTGACCCTGGCGGCACCCGTCGTCACCTACGCGGCCTGGCCCTTCCACAAGGCCGCCTTCACCAACGCGCGGCACGGCGCGGCCACCATGGACACGCTGATCTCGGTCGGCACGTCGGCCGCGTTCCTGTGGTCGCTGTGGGCGCTGTTCTTCGGCACCGCCGGCACGCCCGGCATGACCCACCCCTTCGAGCTGACCATCGCCCGCACCGACGGCGCCGGGAACATCTACCTGGAGGCCGCCGCCGGGGTGACCGCCTTCATCCTCGCCGGGCGGTACTTCGAGGCCCGCTCGAAGCGCAAGGCCGGCGCCGCGCTCAAGGCCCTGCTGGAACTGGGCGCCAAGGACGTCACCGTGCTGGGCCCGGACGGCGGTGAACGCACGATCCCCACGGCGGAACTGGTGGTGGGCGACCGCTTCCTGGTCCGCCCCGGCGAGAAGATCGCCACCGACGGCACGGTCGTCGAGGGGGCCTCCGCGGTCGACGCCTCCATGCTCACCGGCGAGTCGGTGCCCGTCGAGGTCGGTGTGGGCGACCCGGTCACCGGCGCCACCCTGAACGCGGGCGGCCGTCTGGTCGTCGAGGCGACCCGGGTCGGTGCCGACACCCAGCTGGCCCGGATGGCGAAGCTGGTCGAGGACGCGCAGAACGGCAAGGCCGCCGCCCAGCGGCTCGCCGACCGCGTCTCCGGGGTCTTCGTCCCCGTCGTGATCGCGCTGGCGCTGGCCACCCTGGGCTTCTGGATCGGCAACGGAGCCGGACCGGCCGCCGCGTTCACCGCCGCCGTCGCCGTACTGATCATCGCCTGCCCCTGCGCCCTGGGCCTGGCCACGCCGACCGCGCTGATGGTCGGCACCGGGCGCGGCGCCCAGCTCGGCATCCTCATCAAGGGCCCCGAGGTGCTGGAGTCCACCCGCAAGGTCGACACCATCGTCCTCGACAAGACCGGCACCGTCACCACCGGCCGTATGACCCTGCTCGCCGTCCACACCGCCGACGGCACCGGCGAGGCCGAGGTGCTGCGCCTCGCGGGCGCACTCGAGCACTCCTCCGAGCACCCGATCGCGCGGGCGGTGGCGGCGGGGGCGGCCGACCGCGTCGGCGCCCTGCCCGCCCCGGAGGACTTCGCCAACGTTCCCGGTCTCGGTGTGCAGGGCATCGTCGAGGGTCACGCCGTCCTCGTCGGCCGCGAGAAGCTGCTGCGGGAATGGGCCATGGAACTGCCCGTCGGGCTGGCGCGCGCCAAGGCCGCAGCCGAGGCCGCCGGCCGCACCGCGATCAGCGTCGCCTGGGACGGTGAGGCCCGGGCGGTCCTCGAAGTCGCCGACGCCGTCAAGGACAGCAGCGCCGAGGCGATCAGCCGGCTGCGTGCGCTGGGCCTGACCCCGATCCTCCTCACCGGCGACAACCGGGCCGTCGCCGAGGCGGTGGCCGCTGAGGTCGGCATTTCCCCCGAGCACGTCATCGCCGAGGTCATGCCGGAGGACAAGGTCGACGTCGTCAAGCGCCTCCAGGGCGAGGGCCGTGCGGTGGCGATGGTCGGCGACGGGATCAACGACGCCGCCGCGCTCGCCCAGGCCGACCTGGGGCTGGCGATGGGCACCGGCACCGACGCCGCCATCGAGGCCGGCGACCTCACCCTCGTACGCGGCGACCTGCGTGCCGCCGCCGACGCCATCCGCCTGGCCCGCAAGACGCTGGGCACCATCAAGTCCAACCTGTTCTGGGCCTTCGCCTACAACATCGCCGCCCTGCCGCTCGCCGCGGCGGGACTGCTGAACCCGATGATCGCCGGAGCGGCCATGGCCTTCTCCTCGGTCTTCGTCGTCGGCAACTCCCTGCGGCTGCGCGGCTTCACGGCAGCGGACTGAGAACGCCTCAGCAGAGGCAGAGACAGAGGCAGAGGGTGAGGGCGGCGGGCCTCCGGGCCCGTCGCCCTCACCCTCTCGCGTACTCTCGCGTACTCCCGCGTCCGGCCCGCGGGAGTCACCCCGCGCCGCCTCCGGGGTGCCTGCCCAGCGTGACCTGCACACGCAGACACATCCCCAGCACCTGTCGGACCAACGTCACCCGTGCCGTGCCGAATCCGCACCACGTCCCGCACGACGTCCTGGCCGCCGCTCGGGCGATGTCCTTCGCTGTCATACGACCTGTATACCCCCTCCCGGTATGCCCGGTCGCCGGAGGGCGGCCCGGTCAGCGGGGCAGGGTCTGGGTGACGCGCCACAGACGACGGGGCAGGCCGCCCTCCTCGAAGGCGTGGACCTCGCTCAGTACCCAGCCGTCGGCGAGGGCGTCGACCAGATCGCGGTCGAAGAAGTGCACGGCGAAGCCGGCGTGCTCGAAGATGCCGTCGCCGTGCGGGGTGCCGGTGCCGTAGTGGGCGTCGCCGGTGTGCCGGACGGTGTAGACGAAGGTTCCGCCCGGCCGCAGGACGCGGCGGACCTCGGCGACCAGGGCGTGCAGCTCCTCGGTGGACAGGGCCATGCACAGCAGCATGTGCGCGAAGACGGCGTCCACGGAGTCGTCCGGCAGGGGCAGCGGATCGCGGACGTCCTGCACGGCGGTCCTGACCCGCTCCTCGACGCCGCTCGCGCGGGCGGCCTCGTGCAGCTGTTCCAGGGCCACGGGGGAGAAGTCGACGGCCCGGACGGTGAAGCCCGCGCGGGCGAAGTACAGGGAGTCGCGTCCTTGACCCGCGCCCAGCTCCAGCACGTCCCCGGCCCCGGCCGTACGGAACACCGAGGCGGCGTGGACGGCCGGCTCGGAAGGTTCCTCGCCGTACATGCCGGGGTTCGTGGTGTAGGTGCTCTGCCACTGCCGCCGCTGCGCGTCCGCCAGCCGCTGCTCGCCGTCCGCCATGGCGTTCCGCTCCTCTTCACCGGCCGACACCGTGGCCCCCTTTCAGCATAGGAGGCGACCGCACGGAGCGGTTCCCGCACCGTCCGGGTGGCTTGCGCAAGGGTCCGCCGAGCATCCGCCCGGGGGACGCCGGTTCCAGGGGACGGTGCGCATGCGCCGACCGGTGCCCGCTGCGGACCACCGCGGCAGGCCGTCGTGCGGCCCGCCCGGCCCTGCGCCGGTCCCCGAGGCGTGCGGCGGTCAGGCGGCCGTGGCCGGGCGGGGGTCGCCGTGGAAGACCTGACGGGTGTGCCATTCGCGGTGGGCGGCCGCGACCGGACGGGCGCCGGGTTGTGGTCCTACGAGCGGGCGGCCGGCGAGGGCTGTGACGTGCTCGCGGGCGGCGGCGCTGTGGCCGACGAAGCGCTGTGAGACGAGGATGCGGTGATCGTCCCCCATGCCGAGGACGCCCTTGTCGAAGAGTCTGTGGTGCAGCGAGCACAGGCAGAGCCCGTTCTCGGTGTCGTCGGGTCCGCCGAACGCCCACCAGCGCACGTGGGCGGCCTCCAGCCCGACCGGCACCGTGCCGATCCTGCCGTCGTAACCGCAGAAGGCGCACCGGTACTCGTAGGCGATCAGGACGCGCTCCCGCATCCGCGGATCCCGCTGCCTGCGTGCCGTGGACGGCTGCTGGAGCTCGGCCGGCTCCAGCTCCAGGCCGACGGCCTCGCACAGTTCGCCGTGGAGGGAGGGCGGGAAGTGCAGGTCGAGCAGCAACCGCGCGACCTGGCCGAGCAGTTCGGGTTCGCGTCGCAGCGCCGCCCGCAGCTCCGGCGCCAGCCGCCCGACGGCGCCGGTCCGCCGGAGGTTTCCCACCCCGCTGCCGGGGCTGCCGGGGCCGCGGTCGGTGCGCACCTCCCACACACCGTCGCTGACCAGGTGGTGGAAGGGATAGGCGGGCGTCGTCCGGTGCGGCGGGCCGTACTCGGTCAGCAGCCGCTGCAGGTCCTGCTCCACCGCGCTGTACCGCAGGCCGTCCTCGGCGTCCCGCTGGAACCGGCCGAGGGCGTACAGGAGCAGCAGCGGCTTGTGCGGAGCGCGGGTCCCGCTCCTGCCCCACTGCCTCAGCTTCGCGATCCGCTCCAGCCAGTCCATGGCGGCTGATCGTAGACGGGCGCTCCCGCCCGGACGACATGGGCGGGACGGTGAGACTCCGCCGTGGCTCCGAGGTGGCTCCGCCGTGGCTCCGAGGTGGCTCCGCCGTGGCTCCGAGGTGATCGCCCGGCCGCGCCGGAAGGCCCGCGAGAGCCCGGCGAAAACCCGGTTCCCGGGACAAGTGCCGCACTCAGGAAGCTTGTTGTGCCTGTTCCGCGTCCGCCTTGATCCCGTTGAGCGTGGCGTGCATGCCGTCGCGCAGCTCACCGAGGCGGTGGGCCACGAGACGGTCCTCCTTCTCCGGCATCCGGTCGATGGCGGCGCTCAGCCCCGAGCGGCCGGGGCCGATGCGTACGGTCTGCCGGAGCAGGGTGCCCCCCGCCTCCGGGGTGAGTGCGAAGCGCCAGGTCGCCATCGGTTCCGCCGGGTCCGGCGTCGTCGTTCCGAAGCGGCCGTCCGCGTCGAGGACGCACCAGGCGAAGGCCCGCTCCGGGGCGAGTTCGGTGATCTGCGACACCGTGCGCCAGTCACCGATGAGGGGATGCCGGTTGTAACCGGCGAAGCGTGCTCCCAGCGCGGGAGCCGCCGCGCCGTCGAGCCATTCCGCGCGCTGCAGTTCGGGACTCCAGCGGGCGGGCGCTTCGATGTCGGTCACGATCTCCCAGACCCGGGGCGGCGCCGCGGCGACGAAGATCTCACATTGCGTGCCGGGCATGTCCGCGTATGACATGGCGTCTCCTTGATCGTCCGGTACCGGTGGTCCCGCGGTCAGCCGGCCGGATCGGCGGGCCGCGCGGTGTCCGGGGCGTCGGGCTCGACCACCCGGAAGCGTTCGGCGACGACGAGGGTCTCGTCGTCGATGACCGGGGTGTGCCCCAGGAACTCGCTCACGCCGCTGGACCGGAAGAACTCCTCGTGGGCTGCCCGCCACTGGGCCGCGTCCGAGTAGCCGCGCCCTTCCGCGCGGGCGAAGTCGTCGTCGATCTCCTTCAGGGGAACGACGCGCACGTCGACGACTTCGATCGTGACGGCCGGACGGCCCGCGGAATCGAGCACGGAGAAGCGCTGACCGGTCACCGGCAGCGCTTCTCCGGCGTGTTCGTAGATCTCCAGCAGTCCGGTGAGCGCGGTCTTCCGGCCGCTGAGGATCGCCGTCACACCACGGTCACGTTCCGGGCCGGGAAAGGCGAGTTCAAGCGTCGGGAGGTCATGGGGCACGGTCGGGTTCCTCTCGGCTCGGTGGGTCGGCACCCGCCCCGCCGCACCCTGCTTCGTCCGGACGAGGCAGGGAAAGCGGGGCAGGGTTGCCGCCTGGGCCCGCGGTGATCCTCGGCGACGCCAACAGGCAAGTCAATCCTCGGGTTTGCTTAACAAGCTCCCAGTCCGGGCTTGGGCCGGGGACGGGCTACCGTGGCCCGCGTGCCGATGACCTTCGAGGACCTGCGCGTGTTCGTGGCGGTCTGTCAGGCGGGAAGCCTGAGCGCCGTCGCCCGCGACCTGTCCTGCACCCAGTCCGCAGTGAGCCAGCACGTCAAACGGCTGGAACGAACGACCGGGGTACGGCTGCTGGAGCGCAGGTCACGCGGCGTGGTGCCCACTGCCGAGGGCATGGTGCTCCAGGAGGCGGCGCGAGAGGGGATCGTCGGACTGGACCTGGCCCTGCGCCGGCTCGGTGAACTCGCGCGCGGCGAAGCCGGATCGGTCCGCGTGGCGACGGGTGCGACGACGGTACGGCACTTCATGTCCGCGGCGGTCGTCGACTTCCGGGCGCGGCACCCCCGGGCGAGCCTGGAGTTCCGGACGGAGACCGCCACGCGCAGCTGTTTCGACGCGCTCGCGACGGGGGCGGTCGACCTGGCCTGGGTGACCATCGGCCGTCCGGCACCAGGTATCGAGCAGAGCACGGTCGTGGAACTGCCCTGGGTGCTGGCGGTCCGGGCCGACGATCCGCTGGCCCGGCGCGCTCCGGTGACGGCCGCCGATCTCGTCGGCATCAGGCACATCCGGCTGCCGGCCAACTCCTTCTCCCGCGCCCACCTGGACACCGCCCTGGCCCGCCTGGGCGTCCGTCCGACGTCCGACACCGGCGTCGCCGACTGGGACACGGCCATCCTGCTGGCCGGGCTCGGCGTCGGGCACGCCGTCGTCCCCGCTCTGCCCGGACAGCTCGACGCGGGCGGGCCGGACAGCCCGTTGCGGTTCCTGCCGCTGCCCGATCTGCCGCCGCTGCCGGTCGGCTGGGCGGTCCGCCGCTGGGACGCGCTGACCCCGCTCGCCCGCACCTTCGCCGACATGGTCCGGCAGCACTGCCGGACCACCCGCGAGGCGGTGGACGGGCCAGGCCGGGAGCCGACGGTCCGGACCGCGCCGGTGCCGCAGGACTGACCGCGCCGCCGGCCCGGTCGGCTGTCCGGGGCTCCGGCCAGGTCGGTTGTCCGGGGTTCCGGCCCGGTCGGTTGTCCGGGGGTTCCGGCCCGGTCGGCTACCCGGGGTTCCGGCCAGGTCGGTTGTCCGGGGGTTCCGGCCCGGACGGCTACCCGGCGCTCCGGCCCGGTCGGTTGTCCGGGGGCTCCAGCCTGGCCGGCTGTCCGGGCGCTCCGGCCCGGCGGCGCCGGCGGTAGGCCGCGGAGCGGTCCCTGCTGCCGCATGCCGCACTCGAACACCAACGGCGGCGGCCGGGGCGGCTGGTGTCGACGAACAGCAGCGCGCATTCGGGGCTTTCGCACTCCCGGACGCGTGCGGCGAGCGCGCCGGTGAACAGGTCGACGGCGTCGCGGGCGACCGTGCTCAGGGCGGCCGACTCCGCGCCGGGGGCCGGGGTGGTGAGTCGTGCCGCCCCGCGCCGGAGCACCGGGACCAGCGGCGCGGCTGCCGCGGCGGCGTTGATGAGGGCTTCGTCGGCCTCGGCCGCGGGGCGCCCGGCGATCAGCGCCTTCGCGCAGCGGTGGACCGCCTCGCGCACGGCGCGGGCCGTGTCGAGCCCGGCCGGTGTGACGGTGACGGTCTCGTCGAGCAGACCCGCCTCGCGGTACCAGCGGGCCAGATCCGCGGGGTCGCGCAGCCGCTCGATGTTCCGGCGCCAGCGCTCGCCGACCGTGGCCACGAACGCCAGACAGAGCCGCCCCGAGCGGAAGTTGAACTCCAGCTCCGCGGCGGGCGGGTCATCGGGCGGTGTTGCGTCCCACTTCACGTCACGACTATAACTCGTGATGTGATGGAGAATCCGAACGCTGCCGCACCCGCGGACCTGCACGGCATCGAGGAATTCCTGCGCTCCCGGGACGCCGCGGACCTGGCGCACCCCGGCGGGACGCTCCTGGAACACCTGATCCGGGTCAGGCACCGGCTGGCGGACTGGGGTGCGCCCTACGAGGTCCAGCTCGCCGGTCTCTGCCACGCGGCCTACGGGACCGACGGCTTCGCCAGATCACTCCTGAGCCTGGACGACCGCCCGGTCCTGGCCGCCGTGGTCGGCGAGCGGGCCGAGGCGCTGGTGTACCTGTACGCGAGCTGCGACCGGGCGGCCACCTATCCGCGCCTCGGCGGCCAGCGGCGGCCGGTCTTCACCGACCGGTTCACCGGCACCGGCCACGATCCCGCCACCGAGGACCTGCGCGCCTTCCTGGAGATCACCGCGGCGAACGAGCTCGACGTGTTCGAGCACAACAGGGAACTGGCGGACCGGCACGGTGCGGGGCTGCGCCTGGTGCTGGAGCCCGTCCGCCACCTGCTGTCCGCGGACGCGTGGGAAGCGGTGCGACGCGGGACGCGCAGCCGCCCGGCCGCGTGACCAGTGGGGCAGACCCCAGCGGGACCGCCCCCGACCCTGCCGTCCCCGGCCTTGCCACCGACGGCTCGACGACCTTCGTTGCCGCCGTTCGCGCCCCGCGCCGTCCGGCGGCCCTGCCGAGGCACCGGAGCGGGCGGAGCAGGAGGCACCGGAGCGGGCGGACCCGAGAGCCCCGCTCCCACCACCCGTGCGAACCCCGGCTCACCGGAAGCCTTCGGACGGGGCGGCCGCGGCAGTGGAACGGCCGCCCCGTCGCCGTCGGGACGAGACCGAGGCCCGCCCCGCCCTCGCCGCGCGCCCGGCGGCACGCTGCCGGCTGCTTGGGGCGCCCCTTCGGTGTTACTGTCGCGCCGTGTCCAAGACCGAGATCGACGCGGTGACGGCCGAGTTCTTCGGCGCCTTCGACAACCGGGGTGGCAAGGTCGCCGATGTGGCCCGGATCCGCCGGCTGGTTCTTCCGAACGGTGTGATCGTCAAGTCCGGTCCGGAGTTCACGGTCTACACCGTGGAGGAGTTCATCGAGCCTCGCCGGCGGCTGCTGACCGACGGCCGGCTCGTCGAGTTCTCCGAGTGGGAGGTCTCCGAGCGGACCGAGATCGTGGGCGACATCGCGTCGCGTCTCAGCGGGTATCGCAAGTCCGGGGTCCTGGACGGCGAGCCGTACGAGGGCGGCGGGACCAAGACCATCCAGTTCGTCCGCACCCCGGACGGCTGGCGGATCTCCGCGTTCGCCTGGTACGACCAGCCCTGACGTCACCCGCCGGTCCCCGCACGGCCGCCGGCACAGGCCACGCCCCGGTCCGAAGCCCCGGGGCGAGCGCCCCGGGGCGATCCCGGGTCAGGGCCAGACCAGGCAGTACGGCTGGTGTCCCGCCTCGTGCAGGCGGTGGCTGAAGTCCTGCCATTCGTGCAGGAGTTGGTAGACGTTGAACGCGTCCCGCGGGCCGCCGCGGTCGGGGACCGTGGACCAGATGAACGCCGCCGCGCCGACCGCCTCCTCGCCTATGCCGCGCAGGGGGTCGACGACCGTCATGGGCAGTTTCACCACCGCGTAGTCCGGGTGCAGGACGACCAGCTCGAGCGGCGGCACCTTGTGCAGCGGGACGCCCTCGATGCCGGTGAGGACCATCGCCGCCATCGTCTCCGGCTTGATCTTGGTGAACATGCCGCCCATGCCGAGTTCGTCGCCGCCGAGTTCCTCGGGGCGCATCGAGATCGGGACGCGGGCCGCGGTCGCGCCGTCGGGCGCGCCGAAGTACTTGTACGTCACCCCCACCCGACCACCATTCCTGCTTCCCGTACTGAGCTGATCGATCCGACGTTCCATACGTCGTTCGTCGCGCTCCGACTCACCCGGTACGCCGTGTCCTTTGAGTGCTTCCGCAGATTCCTCCGCTTCGCGTCGGTGCCTTCCCCGCCGGGCACGTCGAGGACCCAGGTCGTCAGTCCCCTCGCCCAGTCCGCCACCGCGATGCATATCTCCACCCGACTGCTTTTCTAGGACGCGTGGCCCCCGCCGCGCAACCCGATCATCGTGTCAGTGACCTCCCCCACGGCCGCACGCCGAAACGTGCGCTGAAATACCTCTCCGCGGGATCCTCGGAGCCCCTGACCACGCCCGTGTGCGTCATGGGGCTCGTGAGCTGTGTGTATCAGGTCCCAGTCTCGCAGACCACGGGGCTCGGGGAGGGGCCGCCGGGCCAGGAGGCCGGGCAGGGGCCGGGCGGCGGGACCGGGCCCGTGTGCCCGCCCGTGCGCCCGCTGCCGCCGGCGGCTGCTGGCCTACCCTGATGAGGTCACTGGCAACCGGATCCCGAGCAAGTCGGAGAAGGTCGGAGAAGTCGCAGGTCATGAGCGAATTGCCCTATTCATACGACGCGCCTGTCTCGCAGGCCCTGTTCGACCGAGCGGCCGCCGTCACCCCCGGCGGCGTGAACTCCCCGGTGCGCGCCTTCGGCGCCGTGGGCGGCACGCCCCGGTTCATGGTGTCCGGCAGCGGGCCGTACCTCACCGACGCGGACGGGCGCGAGTACGTCGACCTCGTGTGCTCGTGGGGGCCCATGATCCTCGGGCACTCCCACCCCGAGGTGATCGCCGCCGTGCAGGAGGCCGTCTCCCGCGGCACCTCCTTCGGCACGCCCGGTGAGGGCGAGGTCGCGCTCGCCGAGGAGATCGTCGCCCGGGTCGAGCCCGTGGAGCAGGTGCGGCTGGTCAGCAGCGGGACCGAGGCGACCATGTCCGCCATCCGGCTCGCGCGCGGCTTCACGCAGCGGTCCAAGGTGATCAAGTTCGCCGGGTGCTACCACGGGCACGTGGACGCGCTGCTCGCCTCCGCCGGGTCCGGCCTCGCCACCTTCGCGCTGCCCGACACCCCGGGCGTCACCGGCGCCCAGGCCGGCGACACCATCGTCCTGCCGTACAACGACCTGGAGGCCGTGCAGGAGGCCTTCCACCGGCACCCGGGCGAGATCGCCTGTGTGATCACCGAGGCCTCGCCGGGCAACATGGGCGTCGTGCCGCCGCGGCCCGGGTTCAACCAGGGCCTGAAGGACGCCTGCCGGGAGAACGGCGCCCTCTACATCTCCGACGAGGTCATGACCGGCTTCCGTACCAGCCGCGCCGGCTGGTACGGCGTCGACGGCGTCCGGCCCGACCTGATGACCTTCGGCAAGGTGATGGGCGGCGGCTTCCCCGCGGCGGCGTTCGGCGGCCGCGGCGACGTCATGGCGCACCTCGCGCCCGCCGGGCCCGTCTACCAGGCCGGCACCCTCTCCGGGAACCCGGTCGCCACCGCGGCCGGCCTCGCCCAGCTGCGCCTCCTCGACGACGCCGCGTACCGGAAGGTGGACGCCGTGTCGGAGCGGATCCGGGGGCTGGTCACCGAGGCGCTGAGCAAGGAGGGCGTCGCGCACCGGGTGCAGAACGCCTCCAACATGTTCTCCGTCTTCTTCACCGACCGCGAGGTCCGTGACTACGAGGACGCCAAGAAGCAGGAGTCCTTCCGCTTCACCGCGTTCTTCCACTCGATGCTGGCGCAGGGCGTCTACCTGCCGCCCTCGTCCTTCGAGTCCTGGTTCGTGTCCACGGCCCACGACGAGCGGGCCGTCCAGAAGATCGCCGACGCCCTCCCGGCGGCGGCCCGAGCCGCTGCGGAGGCGACGGCGTGAGCACCCCGAGCGACCTCACGGTCGTCCACCTCATGCGGCACGGCGAGGTCGCCAACCCGGACGGGATCCTGTACGGGCGGCTGCCCGGGTACCACCTGTCCGAGCTCGGCCGGCAGATGGCCGACCGGGTCGCCGACCACCTCGCCGGCCGCGACATCACCTACGCCGTCTCCTCCCCGCTGGAGCGAGCCCAGGAGACGGCCACCCCGATCGCCAAGGCGCACGGCCTCGACCTCGCCACCGACGAACGGCTCATCGAGGCCGACAACATCTTCCAGGGCAAGACCTTCGGCGTCGGGGACGGAGCGCTGCGCCGGCCGGAGAACTGGAAGTACCTGGTCAACCCGTTCAAGCCGTCCTGGGGCGAGCCGTACCTCGACATCGTCGTACGGATGATGCGGGCGCTGGACGCGGCCAAGGACGCCGCCCGCGGCCACGAGGCGGTGCTGGTCAGCCACCAGCTGCCGATCTGGACGGTGCGCTCGTACGTCGAGCGGCGGCGGCTGTGGCACGACCCGCGCAAGCGGCAGTGCACGCTCGCCTCGCTGACGACCTTCACCTACCAGGGCGACCGGATCGTGTCCGTCGGCTACTCCGAGCCGGCCCGCGACCTCGTCCCGGCCCATCTCCTCGCCGGAGCCAGGCCGGTGAAGGGGAAGGACAAGGCGTTCGGCGCCTGAGACGTCCGAAACGTCCCCCTGGCGGGCCGGGTTCCCCCGGTTCCGGGTCGCTCCATGACGTCCTCGTGACATTCGTTGCGGAATCGGTGAGCTGGGCCGGAACCTCCACGTTCGTCATGTCCTCTGATTATGTGAACCAACAGAGAACATGACGAACGGGGTTGGAATGCGCGCTCTCTCTCGGAGAGGAATGCTCGGTCTCGGTGCGGGAGCCGCGGCCACCGTGGGACTCGCCGGCTGCGGCAGCCTCAAGCCGTCCCACGGGTCGACCCGTGGCCAAGGCGCCGGAGGCTCCGGAGGGCACGGCAAGAAGCCCACCGGGCAGCCCGCCCGTCCCCTCGGCGACGGCTCGACCTCCTTCACCGGCAGTCAGCCGGGACAGCCGAAGAAGCCCGAGCCGCTCGAGCCCGGCCAGACCCCGCCGCAGTTCGTCGTCTTCTCCTGGGACGGCGCCGGCGAGGTCGGCAACGGCCTCTTCCCGCGCTTCCTCGACCTCGCCAAGGAGCACGGCGCGCACATGACCTTCTTCCTCTCCGGCATCTACCTGCTGCCGGAGTCGAAGAAGCGGCTGTACGACCCGCCCAACAACCCGCGCGGCGCCTCCGATATCGGCTACCTCACCGACGACCACGTCAAGGCCACCCTGAAGAACGTCCGCCGCGCCTGGCTCGAAGGGCACGAGATAGGCACCCACTTCAACGGCCACTTCTGCTCCGGCTCCGGCACGGTCGGCAACTGGACGCCCCAGCAGTGGAAGAGCGAGATCCAGCAGGCCAAGTCCTTCGTCAAGGAGTGGCGCACCAACACCGGCTGGACCGACCTGCCCGCCCTGCCCTTCGACTACGACAAGGAACTCGTCGGCGGCCGCACCCCCTGCCTGCTCGGCCAGGACAACCTGCTGCCCACCGCCCGCGAGCTCGGCTGGCGCTACGACGCCTCCTCGCCCGGCGGCCGGCAGGTCTGGCCCGACAAGAAGCAGGGCCTGTGGGACCTGCCCCTGCAGCAGATACCTTTCCCCGGACACAGTTTCGAGGTCCTGTCGATGGACTACAACATGCTCGCCAACCAGTCGGTCAACTCCACCAACGCGCCCGCCTACAACTACCCGGCCTGGCGCGAGCAGGCCGCCCAGGCGTACATATCGGGCTTCGAGCGGGCCTTCGGCACCAACCGCGCGCCCTTCTTCATCGGCAACCACTTCGAGCAGTGGAACGGCGGCATCTACATGGACGCCGTCGAGCAGGCGCTGAAGCACATCGCGCGGGAGAAGGAGAAGGGCGCGGACGTCCGCATCGTCTCGTTCCGGCAGTTCGCCGACTGGATGGACGTCCAGAAGCCCGAGGTGCTCGCGAAGCTGCGCACCCTCGACGTCGGGCAGCAGCCGGCCGGTGGCTGGAAGGATTTCCTCAACGACGTCTCCACGGCCTCCACGGCCTCCACGGCCTCCACTGCGTCCACCGCCTCCGCGAACCCGGCCTGACGTGCGCGTTTCCGGCCCCCGGACGACCGTGAGGGGGGTGCGCAAGATCCTCGGAACGGACATGCGAAACTTTTCACATGACCGCCGCCAGCCGCGCCCCCCTGCGCTCGAACCGACGTAGCCGTGCCGCCCTCGCCGCCCTGGCCGCGGCCGCCGCGCTGACCGTGTCCGCGTGCGGTTCGGGAGGCACCTCGGGCGGGGGCGGTGACACCAACTTCGTGATGGGCAAGGACGGCATCT
The DNA here is from genome assembly GCF_035656535.1 of Streptomyces sp. H51. NCBI lineage: Bacteria > Bacillati > Actinomycetota > Actinomycetes > Kitasatosporales > Streptomycetaceae > Streptomyces > Streptomyces sp. H51. The sequence continues at coordinate 111,667 of NZ_JAYMHD010000050.1, read as the reverse complement.
CCACCGCGAAGAAGGGGGAACGCGCCGCGGCGCCCGATCTGTCGGGCAAGACCGTCGACGGCGGACAGGTCGATGTCGCGTCCTTCAAGGGCAAGGTCGTCGTCCTGAACATGTGGGGCTCCTGGTGCGCCCCCTGCCGGGCCGAGGCGCGCAACTTCGAGACGGTCTACCGGGACCTCAAGGACGAGGGCGTGCAGTTCGTCGGCATCAACACCCGCGACACCAGCATCGAGAACGCGGTCGCCTTCGAGAAGCAGCAGGGCATCACCTACCCCAGCCTGTACGACCCGACCGGCAAGCTGATGCTCCGCTTCAAGAAGGGCACGCTCAACCCGCAGGCCGTCCCCTCCACCCTCGTCCTGGACCGGGACGGCGGGATCGCCGCCCGCTCGCTGGCCGCGCTCAGCGAGGAGAAGCTGCGCAAGATGGTCGCCCCGGTCCTCGCGGAGAAGTGACGTGAGCGCGGTCACCACGCTCGCCGCGACGGGCTACAACGGCACGGTGCTCAACGGCGCCCTGCTGGTCGCCCTGCCCGTCGCGCTGCTCGGCGGACTCGTCTCCTTCTTCTCCCCGTGCGTCCTGCCCCTCGTCCCCGGCTACCTCAGCTACGTCACCGGGGTCACCGGCACCGACCTGGCCGAGGCCCGGCGCGGGCGGATGGTGGCGGGCGCCTCCCTGTTCGTGCTCGGCTTCACCGCCGTGTTCGTCTCCAGCGGCGCGCTGTTCGGATACTTCGGCGACAGCCTCCAGGACAGCAAGGGCGTCCTGTCGAAGGTGCTCGGCGCGTTCATGATCCTCATGGGTCTCTTCTTCATGGGCCTGATGCCGTGGATGACCCAGCGTGAGTTCCGCCTGCACAAGCGGCCGGTGGCCGGCCTGGCCGGCGCGCCCGTCCTGGGCGCGCTGTTCGGCATCGGCTGGACGCCGTGCATCGGGCCGACGCTCGCCTCCGTGCTGGCCCTGTCCTCCCAGCAGTCCAGCGCGGGCCGCGGTGCCGTCCTGACCGTCGCCTACTGCCTCGGCCTCGGCGTGCCCTTCGTGCTCGCCGCGGTCGCCTTCCGCAAGGCGCTCGGCGCCTTCGGCTGGGTCAAGCGCCACTATGTCTGGGTGATGCGGATCGGCGGCACGATGATGATCGTGACCGGTCTGCTGCTGCTGACCGGCGCCTGGGACCGCCTCGTGCAGGACATGCAGTCCTGGTCCGCCGGCTTCACTGTGGGGATCTGATCGATGAGCAAGACCACCGCCGACAACGCCCCCGCCACGGGCGAGGACCAGGACCTGGGCGCCGCCGGCTCCCAGCTGTCCACCGCGCCCAAGGAGGAACTGCCGAACGTGCCCGCGCTGGGCGTGATCGGCTGGGCGCGCTGGTTCTGGCGCCAGCTCACCTCGATGCGGGTGGCGCTGCTGCTGCTCCTGCTGCTGTCGCTGGGCGCGATCCCGGGCTCGCTGATCCCGCAGACCGGCATCGACGCGACGAAGGTCACCCAGTTCCGCAAGGCCCACAGCATCCTCGGGCCGGTCTACGACAGGCTCGGCCTGTTCCACGTCTACAGCTCGGTGTGGTTCTCCGCGATCTACATCCTGCTGTTCATCTCGCTCATCGGCTGCATCGTTCCCCGCACCTGGCAGTTCGTGGGCCAGCTGCGCGGCCGTCCGCCGGCCGCCCCGCGCCGGCTGACCCGGCTGCCCGCCTACACCACCTGGCGCACCGCCGCCGAGCCCGAAGAGGTCCGCGAGGCCGCGCTCGCGCTGCTGAAGAAGCGCCGCTTCCGGGCGCACCCCACGGGTGACGCGGTCGCCGCCGAGAAGGGCTATCTGCGCGAGGTCGGCAACCTCGCCTTCCACGTCGCGCTGATCGTGATGCTGGTCGCCTTCGCCTGGGGCCAGCTGTTCAAGTCCGAGGGCTACAAGCTGGTGGTCGAGGGCGACGGCTTCGCCAACACCATCACCCAGTACGACAACTTCAAGTCGGGCAACCTCTTCACCACCGACGACCTCACCCCCTTCAGCTTCGACCTGAAGGACTTCCGGGGCACCTACGAGGAGACCGGCCCCAACCGGGGCACGCCGCGCACCTACCAGGCCAGGATCGACTACAGCGTGGGCGCGTACGGCAAGGAGAAGAGCACCACGATCCGGGTCAACGACCCGCTGGCCGTCGGCGACTCCAAGGTGTACCTCGCCAGCCACGGCTACGCGCCCGTCGTCACCGTCCGCGACGGCAAGGGCAACGTCGTCTACCGCGACGCCGTGCCGCTGCTGCCGCTGGACTCCTTCGCCACCTCCTCCGGCGCGATCAAGGTGATGGACGGCTACCGCAACGCCAAGGGCGTCCGCGAGCAGCTCGGTTTCCAGGCGTTCTTCCTGCCGACCTACACCGTGGGCAGCGAGACGGCCTCCACCTTCCCGGCGCTGCGCAACCCGACGCTGAACCTGGTCGGCTACCACGGCGACCTCGGCGTCGACTCGGGCATCCCGCAGAGCGTGTACCAGCTCGACCTGAAGAACATGAAGCCGTTCAAGAAGGCCGACGGCCAGGTGCTGCGCAAGAACCTGCACCCCGGCCAGACCATGACGCTCCCCGGCGGCGCCGGCTCGATCACCCTCGAGAAGCACGTCCGGGAGTGGGCGCAGTTCCAGATCGCCCAGCAGCCCGGCAGCGGGTGGGCGCTGGGCGGTTCGCTGGTGGCGATCTTCGGTCTCGCCGCGTCGCTGTTCGTCCAGCGGCGCCGGGTCTGGGTGCGGGCGACGCGGGGCGCCGACGGCGTCACGGTCGTCGAGATGGCCGGGCTCGGCCGCAGCGAGTCCGCCAAGGTGCCCGAGGAACTCGGCGACCTCGCCGGAATCCTCTACGACCAGGCGCCGGGCGCCCCCGACGCAGACGCCGACTCCGACTCCGGCCCCGGCCCCGGCGCCGACTCCGGCTCCGGCTCCGGCTCCGGCTCCGGCTCCGGCTCCGGCTCCGGCTCCGGCTCCGGCCCCGACTCCGGCTCCGGCCCCGACGCCGACTCCGGCTCCGGCTCCGGCTCCGGCCCCGACTCCGTCCCGGCCGCCACCGACCCCGCCGATCCCTCCGACTCCGCCGATCCCTCCGATTCCCCCGACCCCGAAGTCGTTCCTGCCGAAGGGGCTGAGAAGCAGTGACTCTCGCCGCCGCCACCAACGAACACCTCGCGAACATCAGCAACACGCTGATCTACTCCGCGATGGCCGTCTACACCCTGGCCTTCTTCGCCTACATCACCGAATGGCTCTTCGGCAGCCGCAGCAAGGTGGGCCGCACGGCCGCCGCGCTCACCGAGCCCAGGACGTCCACGACGTCCAAGGCGGCGGCCCCCGCCGTCACCGTCAAGAAGGCCGGCGGCACCGCCGTGCTGGAGCGGCCGAAGGTCGTCGTGCGGTCCTCCGCCGGCTCCCGTGACGTGCCGGACGGGCCGGGGGCGCACGGCGGGGACGCCCAGGGCGACCTCTACGGCCGGATCGCCGTCTCCCTCACCGCGCTCGCCTTCCTCGTCGAGGCCGGCGGGGTGCTCGCGCGGGCCCTCTCGGTGGAGCGGGCGCCGTGGGGCAACATGTACGAGTTCAACATCACCTTCTCGACGGTCGCCGTCGGCGTGTACCTCACGCTGCTCGCGCTGAAGAAGAACATCCGCTGGCTCGGGCTGTTCCTGATCACCACGGTCCTGCTCGACCTCGGTCTCGCCGTCACCGTCCTGTACACCGCCAGCGCCCAGCTCGTGCCCGCCCTGCACTCGTACTGGCTGTACATCCACGTCTCCACGGCGATCCTGTGCGGCGCGGTCTTCTACGTCGGCGCGGTCGCCACGCTGCTGTACCTGTTCAAGGACAGCTACGAGAACAAGCTCGCGGGCGGCGGTACCCCCGGCCGCTTCGCCGCGTCGTTCCTGGAGCGGCTGCCCGCCTCGGCGACCCTCGACAAGTTCTCCTACCGCGTCAACGCGGCCGTCTTCCCGCTGTGGACGTTCACCATCATCGCGGGCGCGATCTGGGCGGGCGACGCGTGGGGCCGCTACTGGGGCTGGGACCCCAAGGAGACCTGGTCGTTCATCACCTGGGTCGCCTACGCCGGTTACCTGCACGCCCGCGCCACGGCCGGCTGGAAGGGCCGCAAGGCCGCCTACCTCGCCCTGCTCGCCTTCGGCTGCTGGCTGTTCAACTACTACGGCGTGAACATCTTCGTCTCCGGCAAGCACTCCTACGCGGGCGTGTAGGACGCGGTTCCAACCCCTTCGGGTGCGCGACGTTCCCGTGCGAGTCAGGCTGGTGTCATGACCGGTTCCATCGAACAGGGCACCAGCCAGACCCACGGGAACACGCGCATCCTGCACTTCCTGGTGCGGCTCCCGCGGCCCATGGAGCAGGCCTGGCCGGCACTGGCCACCCCGGAGGGGCTCGCGGAGTGGTTCACCGCCGCCGACGTCCTCGAGCCCCGGCTCGGCGGTGAGGTCTCCCTGCGCGACCTGGGCGACGGGCAGGTCACGGCGTGGGACGTGGACCGGGTCGCCGAGTACACGCTGCGGGGCGGCGGGAGGGTCAGGTTCCACCTGGAACGGGCCGGTGAGGACGGCTGCCTGCTCCGCTTCACCCATGAGTTCCAGGGCGAGCACGAGTCCGAGGCCCGCTGGCGGGCCCGCTTCGAGCGCCTGATCGACGTCCTGGAGACCCGGGCCTAGGACGCTCCCGGGGGGCGTCGCGCGCGGTCACGCACCCCTTCACTCACCGATGTCCTCGTTCCACAGGGCCGGATGCCGGTCGATGAAGTCGCGCATCGTCCCGACGCACTCGGGGTCGTCCAGCAGCACGATCTCCACGCCGTGCTCCGTCAGCCAGTCGTGCCCGCCGTGGAAGGTCTCCGCCTCGCCGATCACGACCCGGGAGATGCCGAACTGCCGGACCAGGCCGGAGCAGTACCAGCACGGCGACAGGGTCGTCACCATCGTCGTGCCGCGGTACGAGCGCTGCCGTCCCGCCGCCCGGAACGCGGCCGTCTCCGCGTGCGCCGAGGGGTCGCCGTCCTGGATGCGCCGGTTGTGGCCCCGCCCGAGGAGGGTGCCGTCGGCGCCGTACAGCGCGGCCCCGATCGGGATGCCGCCCTCGGCGAGGCCGGCGCGGGCCTCCGCGACGGCGGTGGTGAGCCAGGTGCGTGCCTGTGCCGGATCCATGCGCCCCACTCTCCTGTGACCGAAACCCGAGGGCAACCGCCGTCGATCGGCCGTAGCCGTAGCCGTAGCCGTAGCCGTAGCCGTAGCCGTAGCCGTAGCCGTAGCCGTAGCCGTAGCCGTAGCCGTAGCCGTAGCCGTAGCCGTAGCCGTAGCCGTAGCCGTAGCCGTAGCCGTAGCCGTAGCCGTAGCCGTAGCCGTAGCCGTAGCCGTAGCCGCAGTCGCAGTCGCAGTCGCAGTGGTCGTGGCCATGGGGGCCGGGATCTTCCGGCGTTCTTCCCTTACGGGCGGTTTCCCCTAAGAAACGGTACAGAAGGCGCCCCATCCCCTACGGTGAGCGCGTGGACGAAGAAGAGGACAAGCGTCTGGCCGCCCTCACCCCCGAGGTCTCCCGCCTCTCCATCGACCTGCTGCGCAGGGCGGCCGGCGCCTACCCCGCCGAGGAGATCGCCCGGGAGGCCCTGGACTGCGCCGACCACATCCTCGACCGCTACGGCACGGACGGCCTGCGCGTCCTCGTCATGAGCCTCACCTGCTGGGCCACCGTTCAGGTGGAGATCAACGCGCACGCCTCCGGCCGCCCCCTGCAGTCCCTGCTGGACGACATGCTCCTGACCTGGCTGGAGACCGACCCGGAGGAGTGAGCGGCGGTGCCCGGGGGCGCCGGCCGGCCGTCCCTCAGTGCGCCCCGCCCACCCGCAGCAGCAGCTTGCCGGTGCTGGTCCGCGCCCCCATCAGACGGTGCGCCTCGGCCGCCTCCTCCAGGGCGAACTCGGCCGTCACCGGCAAGGACACCGTCCCGTCCACCGCCTTCGCGAAGGCCCGTTCGGCCAGTGACCGCAGCTCGCCGGGAGCGGTCCGCGCCAGCGTGAGGATCGAGAAGCCGCCGACCGACACACCCTGCGGGTACAGCTCGGGCTGCCCCACGCTCCAGGCCGGCGCCGAACTCGCGTTGCCGAAGGAGACCAGCCGCCCGAAGACCGCGAGCGAGGCCAGCCCGGCCCGGAGGGTGTCGCCGCCGACGGGGTCGAGCACGAGGTCGACCCCGCGGCCGCCGGTCGCCGCCCGCACCGGCTCCGCGAACTCCCCGACGAACACCTCGTCGTAGCCCTGCTCGCGCGCGTACGCCGCCTTCGCCGCGCCCGACACCACGCCGTACACCGCCCCGGCGCCCGCCGCCTTCGCCAACTGTCCCGCCACGGTGCCGACCCCGCCCGCCGCGCCCTGCACGAGCACCGTCTCGCCGGGCTGCAGCCGGCCCACGGAGTGGACGAGCGCGTAAGCCGTGGGCAGCACGGTCGGCAGTGCCGCCGCCGTGCGCGGGTCCACACCCGTCGGGAGCGGGAAGACCGTCACGGCGTCGGCGAGGACCACGTCCGCGTACGCCCCGCCGCCCGTCAGCGCCGTCACCTCCTGGCCCGCGGTCAGACCGACGACGCCCTCGCCCACCGCCCGGACGCGGCCGGACACCTCCAGGCCCGGCCGGAACGGCAGGTCCGTGACCCGGTAGCCCTCCGAACGCGCCTTGAGGTCGGCGAAGTTGACCCCGGTGTACGCCACGTCGACGCTCACCTGGCCGGGGCCCGGCTCGGGCACGTCGGCCTCCACCACCCCGAGGACCTCGGGACCGCCGTACTCCTGGAACTCCACCGCGCGCATGCCACACCCCGTCCAGCCGAAAACTGTTCAATCAAAAGCGAACAGTCGGTGAGTGTATGGTTTCCATCGAACACTGGCAAGCGGAGCAGCGGACAGGAGCACGGCGTGGCACAGCGGACCTCCACCGGTCATCGGGCCGCCCCCGAACACACCCACCCCGACGACGTCCCCGTGCAGACGGCGCTGGCCGCCCTCGCCGACCCGGTACGCCTCACCCTGGTGCGGGAACTGGCGGAGTCGGCCGAGTGGTCGCGCAGTTGCGGCGGCTTCGACGTGCCGGTCGGCAAGGCGGCGCTCAGCCACCACTTCGCCGTACTGCGCGGGGCGGGCCTGGTGGAGCAGCGCGACGAGGGCCCCCGGCGGGTCAACCGCCTGCGCAGAAGGGAGTTCGACGCCCGCTTCCCGGGCCTGCTGGAACTCGTCCTGCGGCAGGACGACCCGCCCCGGGAGGCATGACCCGCGCGAGCGGGCGGCCCGCACCGTGCCGGGTACCGGGTGCCGTCACCCCCGGCAGGCGGCCGCGCCCTCAGGCGCCGTCGTTCTCCTCGCCGCGCCGGTTCTCCTCGCGCAGCGACTTCAGGAACTCGGGGTTGTCGTCGGGCGCGACCCAGCGGGTCCGGCCGGCGGACGGCGCGGTGCGCCTCCGGCCGGCGACCAGCCACGCCACCGGGCCGACGAGCACCTCGCCGAACAGCAGGATGACGAACACCCAGGCCACCTTGGGCAGCCCGCGCACCTCGTCCTCGGGCGTGTTCAGGCAGTCCACGAACGCGTAGATCCACAGCGCCAGGACCAGTAGGAAGGGCAGATACCTGAGCATCGTCGTGCGATCCCCCAGACGAGTGAGCGGGCCCCGGTGACCGGGCCAGCGTATCGGGTGGCAGATACTGGGACGCATGGCATACGACGATCTTCGCTCGCTGCTCAGGGCACTGGAACGCGAGGGCGACCTCAAGCGTGTCAAGGCCGAGGTGGACCCGTACCTGGAGGTCGGGGAGATCGTCGACCGGGTGCAGAAGGCGGGCGGCCCGGCGCTGCTGTTCGAGAACGTGAAGGGCTCCTCGATGCCCCTCGCGATGAACGTCTTCGGCACCGACCGCCGCCTGCTCAAGGCCCTGGGCCTGAAGGCGTACGGCGACATCAGCGACAAGATCGGCGGACTGCTGAGGCCGGAGCTGCCGCACGGGTTCGTCGGCGTCCGCGAGGCCTTCGGCAAGCTCGGCGCGATGGCGCACGTACCGCCGAGGAAGGTGAAGGACGCGCCGGTGCAGGAGGTCGTGCTGACCGGCGACGACGTCGACCTGGAGCGGCTGCCGGCCCTGTTCACCTGGCCCAAGGACGGCGGCTCCTTCTTCAACCTGGGGCTGACCCACACCAAGGACCCGGAGACCGGGATCCGCAACCTCGGCCTGTACCGCCTCCAGCGCCACGACCGGCGCACGATCGGCATGCACTGGCAGATCCACAAGGACAGCCGCAACCACTACCAGGTGGCGGCCAGGCGCGGCGAGCGCCTGCCGGTCGCCATCGCCTTCGGCTGCCCCCCGGCCGTCACCTACGCCTCCACCGCCCCGCTCCCCGGCGACATCGACGAGTACCTCTTCGCCGGGTTCGTCGCGGGCCGGCGGATCGAGATGGTCGACTGCAAGACCGTCCCGCTGCAGGTGCCGGCGAACGCGGAGGTCGTGCTGGAGGGCTGGCTGGAGCCCGGCGAGATGCTGCCCGAGGGCCCCTTCGGCGACCACACCGGCTTCTACACCCCGCAGGAGCCCTTCCCCGCCCTGACGATCGACTGCGTGACGATGCGCAGGCGGCCCCTGCTGCAGTCGATCGTGGTCGGCAGGCCCCCGACGGAGGACGGCCCGCTCGGCCGGGCGACGGAGCGGTTCTTCCTCCCGCTGCTGAAGATCATCGTCCCGGACATCGTGGACTACCACCTGCCGGAGGCGGGCGGGTTCCACAACTGCGCGATCGTCTCGATCGACAAGAAGTACCCCAAGCACGCGCAGAAGGTGATGCACGCGATCTGGGGGGCGCACATGATGTCCCTGACGAAGCTGATCGTGGTGGTCGACTCCGACTGCGACGTGCACGACCTGCACGAGGTCGCGTGGCGGGCCCTGGGCAACACGGACTACGCCCGCGACCTCAGCGTCGTCGAAGGCCCCGTCGACCACCTCGACCACGCCTCCTACCAGCAGTTCTGGGGCGGCAAGGCGGGCATCGACGCGACGAAGAAGTGGCCCGAGGAGGGCTACACCCGCGACGGCGGCTGGCCGGACATGGTCCTGTCCGATCCGGAGACGGCGGCGAAGGTCGACCGCCGCTGGAAGGAGTACGGCCTGTGAGCAGCGCCTCCGCCGCGATTCCGCAGCCAGGACGCACCAGGGCGTTCCTGCGCCTGGTGATGATCGAGCACTCCGTCTTCGCCCTGCCGTTCGCGTACATCGCCGCGCTCACCGCGATGTACGAGTGGGACGAGAACATCCACTGGGGCAAGCTGCTGCTGGTCACCGTCTGCATGGTGGGCCTGCGCACCTTCGCCATGGCGGTGAACCGGATCATCGACCGGGAGATCGACGCCCGCAACCCGCGCACGGCGCACCGCGAGCTGGTGACCGGCGCGATGTCGGTGAAGCACGCCTGGACGGGCGCCCTGATCGCGGTGGTCGTCTTCCTCGGCTCCGCCGCCCTGCTGAACCCCCTCTGCCTGGCCCTGGCCCCCGTCGCGGTGATCCCGATGGTGGTCTACCCGTACGGCAAGCGGTTCACGAACTTCCCGCAGGCCATCCTGGGCCTCGCCCAGGCGATGGGTCCGGTCGGCGGCTGGCTCGCCATCACCGGCGAGTGGTCCTGGGACGCGGTGATCCTGGGCCTCGCGGTCGGCGTCTGGATCGGCGGCTTCGACCTGATCTACGCCTGCCAGGACGTCGAGACCGACCGCGAGATCGGCGTCAGGTCGGTCCCGGCCCGCTTCGGCATCCCCGCGGCGATCCGGGGCGCCCGGGTCTGCCACGCGGTGACCACGGCCCTGTTCGTCTGGTACGCCCTCGCCACCGGCGCGGGCGCCTTCTTCTGGCTGGGCCTGCTGATCGTGGCGGGCGCGTTCGGGTACGAGCACTCGATCGTCCGCCCGCACGACCTGTCCCGCCTGAACCGGGCCTTCTTCAGTGTCAACGGCTTCATCGGCATCGCCCTGTTCGTCTGTGCCCTGCTGGACCTGCTGGTGCGGGGGCTGACGCTGTAGCCGCGCGGTCACTGTGGTGCGGGCGGCCCCGGCCGCCCAGGGTGCGTCCGCAGGCGCCACCGTGCCGGAGCTGTTCGGCCTGAGCAGAACGACCCCGGTTGCCGTACCGCTTCTCTCTCACTCGTTCGAGCGGTGGAAAAGATCTGGTGCCGCTCCAGCGGTTCATCGCGCAGTGGGCCGTCTACGTCCACATCCAGCGTCAGCCCCACCTGGCGGCAGCCCTTCGCCACTGGGAAGACGCCGCCGAGTCGGGCGGCGCCCTCCAGGCACGGCAAGCTGCCTCCGAGATCGGGCGGCTGCTGGACGAAGCCCACGGGGCCATCGGCCTGTCGGCCCGGTGAGCGCGGGCTGGAGCTGGGAGTACGACCCGGGCCACGCCCACGTGGCGGGCGGTGTCCCTGCCCAGGTGGTGGCGGAAGCGGAGCGCCTGGCGGACCAGCTCGTCGACCTGGCCGGTACGGGCGTCGACATCAGTGACCTCGGCAACGGCCCTCGGCCGGGCGGACTGCGCCGTATGGACGCCGCCGGTGGCTGGTTCCACTTCCTCGTGGCACCACGGGACCCGCTGATCATCATCGTCCGCATCGCCCCCGTTCGGCGCGCTGTAGCACTGGACCACCACCGTCTTCGCATGCCAGGGGCGCGCCGGCTCCCCGTCGACCCCGAGGGGCCCGGCCGGTCCCGAGCACCCCTCGTCCCACCGGTACGCTCAAGATGTGAACGCAGGAGAAACGCAGCGCACGCCTTGGATCGTGGGGGTGTCCGGGGCATCCGGCACGCCGTATGCCGCCGCGGTGCTGCGCGCGCTGCTGGACGCCGGTGAGAGCGTCGACCTGGTCGTCAGCCGGGCCTCGCGGCTCACCCTGCTCGACGAGACGGGGATCTCCTTCCGGGACGGCCACTGGCAGGACGACCTGCGGGAATGGCTGTCGCGGGGGGCCGACGGCAAGCCGGGCCGCTTCCAGGTCGACCTCGCGGGCGTACGGCACTGGAGCGCGGGGGACCTCGCCGCCGGGCCGTCCTCGGGGTCGTACCCGAGCAAGGGCATGCTGATCGTGCCCGCTTCCACGGCCTGCGTCGCGGGCGTCGCGCTCGGGCTGTCCAAGGACCTGCTGCAGCGGGCGGCGAGCGTCACGCTCAAGGAGCGCCGCAAGCTGGTCGTGGCGGTGCGCGAGGCCCCGCTGGGCGGCCAGACCCTGCGTCACCTGGTCGCCCTGGACGACGCCGGCGCGAGCGTGGTGCCGGCCTCGCCGGGCTTCTACGCGGGCGCCACCCACATCCAGGACCTGGTGGACTTCGTCGCCGGGCGGGTGCTGGACGCGGCGGGTGTCGAGCACGGCCTGTACCGGCGGTGGAAGGGCGACCTGGGCGGCGGCGCGCCGGGCCGGTAGAGCACGCGGCCCCCCGCAACTTCTCAGCACCCCCAGCACCACCTCCCACTACTTCTCAGAACTTCACAGCACCTCAGACTTCAGGAACTCCTACAGCGGAAGGCTTCGATCGCATGGACGCGGTGGACAGGCAGCTCATCCAGGCCCTGAGGGAGAACGGCCGGGCCTCGTACGCGGAACTGGGGCGCCTCGTCGGCCTGTCGGGACCCAGCGTGACCGACCGCATCAACCGGCTGGAGGCGGCCGGCGTCATCACCGGCTACCGCGCCACCGTCGACGCCGCCTCCCTCGGCCTCGGCGTCACCGCGCTGATCGGCATCTCGCTCTCCGACGCCGCCGACCACGAGGACGTGGCGATGCGGCTGAAGGACCTCGGGGAGATCGAGGACTGCTGGTTCATCGCCGGCGACGACTCGTTCATGCTCAAGGTCCGGGCGGCGGACGTGGACGGCCTGGAGCGGATCATCCGGCGGCTGTCCGGGACCAAGGGCGTCTCCCGGACCCGTACCACCATCGTGCTGTCCACGAAGTGGGAGAACCGGGTGGGTGAGCTGCCGGAAGAGGTCTGACGGGCGCAGCGTACGGTTGACGGAGTCTTCTCAGAAAGAGGTAACGGCATGGACGTCGGGCTCAAGCGCGAGCTGGAGGAGAAGGTCCGCTCCGGTGAGCGGCTGTCCCGCGAGGACGGCATCGCGCTGTACGAGTCGGACGACCTGGCGTGGCTGGGCGGCCTGGCGCACGAGGTGCGCACCCGGAAGAACGGCGACGTCGTCCACTTCAACGTCAACCGCCACCTCAACATGACCAACGTGTGCACGGCCTCCTGCGCCTACTGCTCCTTCCAGCGCAAGCCGGGCGAGAAGGACGCGTACACGATGCGCATCGAGGAGGCCGTCAAGCTCGCCAAGGCGATGGAGTCGGAGAACCTCACCGAGCTGCACATCGTCAACGGCCTGCACCCCAACCTGCCGTGGCGCTACTACCCGCGGTCGCTGCGGGAGCTGAAGGCGGCCCTGCCGAACGTCTCCCTGAAGGCCTTCACGGCCACCGAGATCCACCACTTCGAGACCATCTCGGGGCTCAGCGCCTCCGAGATCCTCGACGAGCTCATCGACGCCGGCCTGGAGTCCCTCACCGGCGGCGGCGCGGAGATCTTCGACTGGGAGGTCCGGCAGCACATCGTGGACCACCGCACCCACTGGGAGGACTGGTCCCGCATCCACCGCCTGGCGCACGAGAAGGGCCTCAAGACCCCGTGCACCATGCTCTACGGCCACATCGAGGAGCCCCGCCACCGCGTCGACCACGTGCTGCGCCTGCGTGAGCTGCAGGACGAGACGAACGGCTTCCAGGTCTTCATCCCGCTGCGCTACCAGCACGACTTCGTGGACATGAAGGACGGCAAGATCCGCAACCGCCTCCAGGCGCGCACCCAGATGGCGACCGGCGCGGAGGCGCTGAAGACCTTCGCGGTCTCCCGGCTGCTGTTCGACAACGTCCCGCACGTGAAGGTCTTCTGGGTGATGCACGGCGTCCAGACCGCCCAGCTCGCCCTCCAGCACGGCGCCGACGACATGGACGGCTCGGTCGTCGAGTACAAGATCACGCACGACGCGGACAACTTCGGCACGCCGAACAAGCTGACCCGCGACGACCTGCTGGACCTCATCCGCGACGCCGGCTTCCGCCCGGTGGAGCGCAACACCCGCTACGAGATCATCCGCGAGTTCGACGGCCCGGACCCGGCGCGCCGGGACACCCCGCAGCCGATGCGCCTGTGACCTGACGCCCGCGCGGTGTGGCGGTTGTGCGAGCGTGACCCAGGTGCGGGTGTGACCCAGGTGCGGGCGTGATGCCCGGTGCCGGGCGGGTACCCGCCCGGCATGGTGCGCACCGAGGCTCCCGAGGACGCCTACACCGCCGTGCCGTTCCTGCCCGGGCGGCTCACCCTCGGCGGGCTGCGGGAGGCCGCCGCCGGCTGCCGGGGCTGCCCGCTGCACCGGGACGCCATGCAGACCGTCTTCGGCGCGGGCGCCGAGGACGCCCGCGTGATGCTCGTCGGCGAGCAGCCCGGCGACCAGGAGGACCGGCAGGGCAGGCCCTTCGTCGGGCCCGCGGGCAGGCTGCTGGACCGGGCGCTCGCCGAGGCCGGCATCGATCCCGGCGAGGCGTACGTCACCAACGCCGTCAAGCACTTCAAGTTCGCGCGGTCCGGGCCGGGCAAGCGCCGGATCCACAAGGCGCCGAGCCTGCGCGAGATGACGGCGTGCGGGCCGTGGCTGGCGGCAGAGCTGGCGGTCGTCGAGCCGGAGCTGGTCGTGGTGCTCGGCGCCACCGCGGGCAAGGCGCTGCTCGGCTCGTCGTTCCGGGTCGGCCGGGTGCGCGGGACGGTGCTGGAGGAGGAGATCCACGGGCGCCCGCGGCGACTGGTGCCGACCGTGCACCCGTCGTCGGTGCTGCGGGCGGACGACCGGGAGGCCGCGTACCGGGGGCTGGTGGGGGACCTGGAGGTGGCGGCGCGCGTGCTGTCGTAAGTCCCGCAATGCACGTGCTGTCGTAGCCCCGTAAGGGATACGATGCGCGCATGCCCCTTACCTTCACCCTGGACCCCTCCGTCACGCCCGACCTCCGCGACGGCGTGCTCGACCTGTGGGCCGATGTCTCCGACGCGGGCGGCGCCGTCGGGTTCGTGCCGCCGGTGACGCGGGAGGAGATCCGGCCCGAGCTGGTGAAGCACTTCGTGGCGATGAGCGAGGGGCGCGCCCGCCTGCTCTGCGGGCACGACGAGGAGGGACGGGTGGCGGCCACGGCGTTCCTCACGCACAACACCCACCGGCTGATGAAGCACTGGGTGTGGCTCTACACCGTGATGGTGCACCCCCGCCACCAGGGCCGGGGGTACGGCCGGGACCTGCTCACGGCCGCCGCCGGGGCCGCCCGCGGTCTGGAGGGCGTGGAGGCGATCCGCCTCACCTGCCGCGGCGGACTCGGCCTGGAGCGCTTCTACGGTTCCTGCGGCTACAAGGAGGTCGGCCGCATACCCGGCGCCATCCGCGTCGCGCCCGGCGACGACCGCGACGACGTGATCATGCTGCTGTCGCTGGGCTGAGCCCCGGCCGGAAGATCGCGGGGTGAGCGTGCTTCACTGGACAGTGCTCCTTGCTCCTTTCTGGAATCGGAAGAGTGGATTGAGATGCTCCGCTACACGCTGATGCGCCTCGGGATCTTCGTGGGCTGCCTCGTGGTCGTCTGGGGCCTCGTGTACGCGGGTGCCGTCCCACGCGGGCTCGGCGACTCCAACGGCATGTGGATCGTGCTGCTGTCGCTGGTGATCTCCGCTCCGATCAGCTTCGTCGCGCTGCGCGGGGAGCGGGACCGGGCCTCCGAGCAGGTCGTGCAGCGGGTGGACCGGATGAAGGCGAACCTGGCCGCCAGCCGCTCCCAGGAGGACGAGGCGGCCGACGAGGCGGCCGGACGCACGCGGGAACAGACCTCCTGACGGACCTCGTGGCGGACCTCGTGGCGAACGTCGTAGCGACCTGACCGGGCCTGACCGGGGCCTGACCGGGCCTGACCGGGCGGCCCCCGCCGGGCGGGCCGCCGCGACCCGTGACCGGACCGTTCCGCCGGACAGGCCCTACCCTTGCCTCATGGGTGCCGTGAAGACCAAGCGGATGCCGCGCGCGGTCCGCGAACAGCAGATGCTGGACGCCGCAGTACGGACCTTCGGCCAGCGGGGCTACATGGCCGCATCCATGGACGAGATCGCCGAACTCGCCGGTGTCTCCAAGCCGTTGGTCTACCTGTACCTGAATTCCAAGGAAGACCTGTTCACGGCCTGCATCCGCCGCGAGGCGAAGGCGCTGACCGAGGCGGTGCGCGCCGGCGTCCGGCGCGACCTGCCGGCCGACCGCCAACTCTGGGAGGGGCTGCAGGCGTTCTTCACGCACACCGCGCAGAACCCGGACGGCTGGTCGGTGCTGCACCTGCAGGCCCGCACCCACGGCGAGCGGTTCGCCGCCGAGGTCGCCGCGATGCGCGAGGAACTCGTCGCCTTCGTCACGCAGCTGATCGCCGTCGCCGCCCGGGATGCGCACCGCGACCCCGACCTGCCCGAGCACGAGGTCGCCGGCCTCGCCGAGGCCCTGGTCGGTGCCGCCGAGTCCCTCGCCGCCTGGGCCAACGCCAACCCCGGCGTCACCGCGCGGCAGGCGGCGGCGACCCTGATGAACTTCGCCTGGGCAGGCCTGGGCAACCTGATGACCGGACACCCCTGGTCACCCCCGCCCACCCCCGAAGCCTGACCCCCGGACCCCGCCCGGCCCTCCTCGCCCCCACCACCGGCACCGGCACCGACCTGCCCGCCGCGGCAACCACCGCCCCCGGCGGCGCCGCGCGACGCCGGGGGCGTGCTGCCGCTCCGGGGTTCCCGGCCTGGGGTCAGCGTTCCACTCGGCCACTCACGTGGACGCGGTCGCCGCCGCGCAGTTCGAACCGGTCGCCGGCCGCCGCGTAGGTCACCGTCCCCGGCAGCAGCACCGGTGCCCGGAAGTCGGCCCGTGCGCGCACCGACTCGGGCGTGCCGTGGGCGGCGAGGCAGCGCGCCACGGTCCACATGCCGTGTGCGATGGCGCGCGGGAAGCCGAACAGGCGGGCGGTGAGCGGGTGCAGGTGGATGGGGTTGCGGTCGCCGGACGCGGCGCCGTAGCGCCGGCCGAGGTCCCCGGCCAGGTGCCACTCGGCGACCGACGGCAGCGGTCCCGGCTCCTCCCGTCCGGCGGCACCCGCCCCGGCACCGGCATCCGCTCCGGAATGGGCATCCTCTCCGGAATGGACATCCGCTCCGGAACCGGCATCCGCTCCGGAACCGGCATCCGCTCCGGAACCGGCATCCGCTACGGCCGTCGTACGGTGCCGGGCCAGATAGGTGCTCGTCGACTCCCACACCACGGCGGAGCCGTCCCGCACCTCGGTGACCACCGTGGCCTCGGTCCCGCGCCGGTGCGGGGCCAGGCCGGCGACCCGCACGGCGACCTCGTACGCGCCGGTGGCCGGCAGCGCCCGGTGCCGGGTGATGTCGATCGACGTGTGGACGAGACCGAGCAGTGGCAGCGGGAAGTCCCGGCCGCTCATCAGCCGCATGGCCAGCGGGAAGCCCAGCACGTGCGGATAGGTGAGCGGCAGCAGGCCGTCGCCGGCGGCGAAGCCGCACACCCGCTCGTAGGCCGCCAGCCGGGCGAGGTCGACGCGCAGGCCGGGCAGCACGAGCCGGTCGTGCGGGAAGCCGGCGTCCGGGCGGGGCCGCTTGAACGGCGACAGCAGGGCGCCGCGGGCGAGCAGGGGCGCCAGCGCGGGGGAGCCGGTGAGGACGACGGACACTAGGCCCCCAGCAGGCTCTGGCCGCAGACCCGCACGACCTGCCCGTTGACCGCGCCGGAGGCCGGGTGCGCGAGCCAGGCGGTGGTCTCGGCGACGTCGGCGGGCAGCCCGCCCTGGGCGAGGGAGTTCATGCGGCGGCCCGCCTCCCGGATGAACAGCGGGACCGCGGCCGTCATCCTCGTCTCGATGAACCCGGGCGCGACCGCGTTGACCGTCACCCCGTGCTCGGCCAGCGCGCGCGGCGCGAGCGAGCGCACCAGCCCGACGACGCCCGCCTTGCTCGCGCCGTAGTTCGTCTGGCCCGCGTTGCCGGCGATCCCCGCGATGGAGGCCGTCGCCACGATCCGCCCGCCGCGCTTCAGCGTCCCGGCGGCCAGCAGTTCGTCCGTGCTGCGCAGTACGCTCGCCAGATTGACCTCCAGTACCGAACTCCAGCGCTCCGCAGGCATGTTGACCAGCCTGCGGTCGCGGGTGACGCCCGCGTTGTGGACGAGGACGTCCAGGCCGTCGGGCAGCGCCTCGGCCATCCGCCGGCCGGCGTCCGCGGCCGTGATGTCGAGCGCGAGGGCCGTGCCGCCGAGCCGTTCGGCGACCCGCCGCGCGTCCGCCTCGGCCTGCGGCACGTCGAGCACGACGACCCGGGCGCCGTCCCTGGCCAGCGTCTCGGCGACCGCCTCGCCGATGCCGCGGGCGGCACCGGTGACCAGGGCGGTGCGCCCGGCGAGGGGGCGGTCCGGGTCGACGGCGACGTCCGAGGCACCGGCGTCCAAGGCATGGGCGTCCAAGGCATCGGCGTCCGGGGCCGCGGGGCCCACCTCGATCACCTGGCCGCTGACGTAGGCCGACTTGGGGGAGAGCAGGAAGCGCAGGGTCGACTCGGCGGCGGCCGGGTCCGTGAGCCGTACCAGGTTCACCGTCCGCCCGCGCCCGATCTCCTTGCCGAGCGAGCGGGTGAAGCCCTCCAACGCCTGCTGCGCGGCGGCCTGGTGGTGGTCGTCGGCGTCGAGGGGCGCGCCCAGCACCACGACCCGGCCGCTGCCCGCCACCGACCGTACGACGGGGTGGAGGGCGGCGTGCACCTCGGCGAGCGCGCCGACGTCCCGCACACCGGTGGCGTCGAGGACGACGGCGGCGGGGGAGCCGGTTCCCGCCGTGAGCCCCGTGCGGGCGAGGACCGGCGCGAGGTCCAGCCCGGACTTCCCGGCGGTGAGGTGCAGCAGGGGACCGGGCAGGGCGGGGTGCTCCGGTGACCAGCGTCGCAGCGGCTCCGGCTGCGGCAGCCCGAGCCGCCGGGTCAGGAACCGGCCGGGCGCGGTGCCGGTGAAACGGAGATATCGGTCGGCCACAGTCCTTCTCCCCACGCGGATCCTTGGTTACTCTGGAGTAAGGTTACCGGAGGTAATCCTATGTCACAGGTGAGGAGCAGGTCGAGATGAGCCCCCTGAAGCCCCGGGCGGCACGGCGGGTCGCGATCATCGGCGGCGCCCGCATCCCGTTCGCGCGCTCCGACGGCCCGTACGCCACCGCGTCGAACCAGGAGATGCTGACCGCCGCGCTGGACGGCCTCGTCGAGCGGTACGCCCTTCAGGAGCCGGGCGCGGTCGGCGAGTTCGTCGCCGGGGCGGTCCTCAAGCACGCCCGCGACTTCAACCTCGCCCGCGAGACGGTCCTCGGCTCGAAGCTGGACGCCCGCACCCCGGCCTACGACGTCCAGCAGGCGTGCGGCACGGGGCTGCAGGCCGTGATCGCCGCCGCCAACAAGATCGCCCTCGGGCAGACCGAGTCGGCGATCGCGGGCGGCGCGGACACGGCCAGCGACGCGCCCCTCGGCGTCAACGACCGGCTGCGCCGCATCCTGCTGGAGGCCCGGCGGGCGAAGTCGGCCGGCGGCCGGCTGAAGGCGCTCGCCCGCATCCGCCCGTCCCACCTGATCCCCGACATCCCGCGCAACGCCGAGCCGCGCACCGGCCTTTCGATGGGCGAGCACGCGGCCGTCACCGCCCGCGCCTGGGGCATCACCCGCGAGGCGCAGGACGAACTGGCCGCGGCCAGTCACCAGAAGCTCGCGGCGGCGTACGAACGTGGCTTCTTCCAGGACCTGGTGATCCCGTTCCGCGACCTGGCCCGCGACCAGAACCTGCGCCCCGGCTCGACGACCGCCGAACTGGCGTCCCTGAAGCCGGTGTTCGGTCTGGACGGCCCGAACCCCACGATGACCGCGGGCAATTCGACGCCACTGACGGACGGCGCCGCGACCGTACTGCTCGCCTCCGAGGAGTGGGCCGAGGCCCGCGGGCTCGCACCCCTCGCGTATCTGACGGCGTACGAGACGGCGGCCGTGGACTTCGTCGCGGGCGATGTCGCCGACGGCGAGGACGGACTGCTGATGGCGCCCGCGTACGCGGTCCCGCGCATGCTGGAGCGGGCGGGCCTGGGCGTCGAGGACTTCGACCTGGTCGAGATCCACGAGGCGTTCGCCTCCCAGGTGCTGGCCACGCTCGCGGCCTGGGAGAAGCGGGGCATCGCGCCCGTGGACCGCGCCCGGCTGAACGTCGCCGGCTCCTCCCTCGCCACCGGCCACCCGTTCGCCGCGACCGGCGCGCGGATCGTGGCGACGCTGGCCGCTCTGCTCGCCGAACGGGACGCTCCCGGACGCGGCCTGATCTCGGTCTGCGCGGCGGGCGGCCAGGGCGTGACGGCGGTCCTGGAAAGAACGTGACGGCGGTCCTGGAAAGAAACTGAAGGGTCCTCACGTAAACCCACGTGACCCCCGAGGTTGCACACGCCCGGCTCCGGACCCTCCCCGAACCCGCACCGACTCCCCATCCGAGCCCCGTACGATCACCGTCCCGACCAGCGGTGCCCCCGCCGGCCGCGCACCGGCGGTGAACGTCTCGGCACGCGCGTCCCGTACCCCCGGTTGCACAGCGGAACCGAGCCGCACGCCTCAGGAGCTGCCATGTCCGTGTCCTACCCGTCCGCGTACGACTACGACGGTGTGCCCCGGCTGGTGGAGCCGGAGGTACGGAAGCTGGACGGGGAGGTCCGGGAGGTGTCGGTGCCGCCGCTCGTCCCGCCGGCCACCCACGGCTCGCTCGCCGACCTGCCGTTCGACAACGCCGAGGCGGCTCCCCGCGACCGCGTCCTCAGCCGCCGTACGGCGGACGGCCGTTGGACGGACGTGACGGCGGCCGAGTTCGCGCGGCAGGTGCTGGGCCTCGCCAAGGGCCTGATCAACGAGGGGCTGAAGCCGGGCGACCGGATCGCGGTCATGGCGCGCACGGTCTACGAGTGGACGCTGCTGGACTTCGCCGCGTGGGCGGCCGGCCTGGTCACCGTCCCGATCTACCCCACCTCCTCCGTCTTCCAGGCCCGCTGGATCCTCCAGGACTCCGGCGCGGTGGCCCTGGTAACGGAGACCGCCGGGCAGGCGGCGGCCCTGGGCCCGGAGCTCAGCCGCCTGCCCGACCTGCGCCACCTGTGGGTCGTCGACAAACGGCACCTGGAGCGGCTGGCCGAACTCGGACAGCACGTCCCCGACCAGGAGGTCGCCGTACGCCGCGGGATGCTGGTCCCCGACACCCTCGCCACCGTCATCTACACCTCGGGCACCACCGGCCGCCCCAAGGGCTGCGTCCTCACCCACGGAAACTTCCTGACGGAGGTCGACAACGCGATCGAACTCCTCTACCCGGTCTTCAAATCGAAGTCGAAGTCGAAGTCCGCCGAGGATGCCGCGACCCTGCTGTTCCTGCCGATGTCGCACGTCTTCGGCCGCATGGTCGCCATCGCCTGCGTGCGCGCCCGGGTCCGGCTGGGTCACGCGCCGAGCATGGCGGCGGAGGACCTGCTCGCGGACCTCGCCGCGTTCCGGCCCACCTTCCTCCTGGCCATCCCGTACATGCTGGAGAAGGTCTACAACAACGCGCGGGCCAGGGCGGAGAGCGGCGGCCGGGTGACGGCCTTCGACCGCGCGGCGAACGTGGCCGTCCGCCACGGCGAGGCGACCGAGGCCCGGCACGCCGGCACCGGCCCCGGCCCCGGCACGGCCCTGAAGGCGGCCCGCGCCTTCTACGACCCCCTCGTCTACCGCCGCATCCGCAACGCCATGGGCGGCCGCGTCCGGCACATCATCTGCGGCGGCTCACCGCTGGGCCGCCGTCTCGCCGCCTTCTACGCGGGCGCCGGCATGGAGATCTACGAGGGCTACGGCCTGACCGAGTCGACGGGCGCGGCGACGGTGACACCGCC
The DNA here is from genome assembly GCF_035656535.1 of Streptomyces sp. H51. Taxonomy (NCBI): domain Bacteria; kingdom Bacillati; phylum Actinomycetota; class Actinomycetes; order Kitasatosporales; family Streptomycetaceae; genus Streptomyces; species Streptomyces sp. H51. The sequence continues at coordinate 90,557 of NZ_JAYMHD010000050.1, read as the reverse complement.
CCTCAAACCCCGGCTGGGCACGGTCGGCTGGCCGCTGCCCGGCACGAAGGTGCGCATAGCGGCCGACGGCGAGATCCTGCTCAGCGGCGGCCAGGTGTTCCGCGGCTACTGGGACCCGCACGGCGGCGGGGTGGCCCCCGCGTCGGCGGACGGCTGGTTCGCCACGGGTGACCTGGGCCGCCTGGACGACGACGGCTACCTGACGATCACCGGCCGCAAGAAGGAGATCCTGATCACCGCGGGCGGCAAGAACATGGCGCCCGCCCCGCTGGAGAACTGGCTCCGCCAGCACCCGCTCATCTCCCAGTGCATGGTCCTGGGCGACGGCCGCCCCTACATCTCCGCGCTCGTCACCCTGGACCAGGACGGCATCGGCCACTGGTGCCGGATGAACGGCCGGCCCGCCGTCCCGGTGGAACGGCTCGTGGACGACGAGGCGTTGCGGGCGGTCCTGCAGCGCGCGGTCGACGAGGCCAACAAACTGGTCTCCCGCCCCGAGTCCATCCGCCGCTTCGCCGTCCTGCCCCGTGACCTCACCGAGCGGGAGGGCCATCTGACGCCGTCGATGAAACTCCGCCGGGAGGCGATCATGCGGGATTTCGCGGCCGAGGTGGAGGCGCTGTACGCGCAGGTGAGGGGCTCCCGGACGGCCGGGCGCTGACCGCGGCGGGGCGCCCGGAACACCGACCGGTGAACATCGGTTGCGTGTTTGTTACGACAACATCTTGACGTGTCAGGCGGGTGACGCTTTGCTGTCGGCGGTCTGGCACCGATGTTGCTCCCTGGTTCGGAAGGCCCCCCTGACGTGAACCCTCGCACCACCCGAAGGGCCGTAGCGCGCCGCACCGCTACGGCCCTGACCGGCTTCTCCGCCGCCCTCTCCCTGGCCGCGTGCGGCGTCATCAACGATGTCGGCGCAACCGGCGGTTCCGGTGAGCCGAAGAAGGGCGACGACCTCACGGTGGGTCTCCTGCTCCCCGACAAGGACACGGCGCGCTTCGAGAAGTTCGACTATCCGATCATCAGGAAGGAGGTCTCCTCGCTCACCCACGGCAAGGGCACGGTCCGTTACGCCAACGCCGAGGCGAGCAAGGCCACCCAGAGCGCGCAGTTCCAGGACATGATCGACGCCAAGGTGGACGTCGTCCTGGTCGACGCGGTGGACGCCGAGGCCATCGCCCCGGACGTGCAGAAGGCCAAGGACGCCGGCATACCGGTCATCGCCTACGACCGGCTCGCGCAGGGCCCGATCGACGCCTACGTCTCGCACGACAACGAACTCGTCGGCGAGGTGCAGGGCCGCGCCATCCTCGACGCGCTCGGCACCAAGGCGGCGGCCGGCAAGATCGTCATGATGAACGGCGACCCCGCCGACCCGAACACCGCCCGCTTCAAGTCGGGCGCGCTCGGCGAGCTCAAGGGCAAGGTGCAGATCGCCGAGCAGTACGACACCAAGGAGTGGAAGCCCGAGGCCGCCGCGGCGAACATGAAGCAGGCGATCCAGGCCGTCGGGCTGAACCGCATAGCCGCCGTCTACTCGGCCAACGACGGCATGGCGGGCGCCGTCATCGACACGCTGAAGGCGGCGGGCGTCACCGACCTCCCGCCGGTGACCGGGCAGGACGCGAACCTGGACGCGGTGCAGCGCATCGTGGCGGGGCAGCAGTACATGTCCGTGTACAAGTCGTTCCTGCTGGAGGCGACGAACGCCGCGAGGATGGCGGTGACCAAGGTCCAGGGCCACGACATCGAGTTCGACGCGCTGACCCGGGAGAAGGTCGACAGCCCGACCCGGAAGGACATCCCCTCGCTGCTGGTGCCGGTGGTCGCGCTCACCAAGGACAACATCGAGGAGACGGTGATCGCGGACGGCGTCTACACCGTCGACGAGATCTGCACCTCGGCCTACGCGGCGGACTGCGCGGCCATCGGCCTGAAGTAGCCCGCTCCTCCCGCTCCTCCCGCGCCCCGGGCCGGCGATCCGACGCGGGAGTACGGGGCGGGCTTGCGGGGAGTGCGGGGCGTGCGGGGCGCGCGGGGCGCGCGGAAAAGGCAGGAGCCCCGTCGCCGTGCGGCGCGGGGCTCCTTGGTACTGCATCTGTTCCGGATCAGAGCTTTGGGCTCGTCAACTCAGATGGCGGTGACGTTCTCGGCCTGGGGACCCTTGGGGCCCTGGGTCACGTCGAAGGTCACCTGCTGGTTCTCCTCGAGCGAACGGAAGCCGTTCGCGTTGATCGCGGAGTAGTGGACGAAGACATCGGGGCCGCCGCCTTCCTGGGCGATGAAACCAAAGCCCTTTTCGGCGTTGAACCACTTCACGGTTCCGGTAGCCATAAGCCCTCCTTGGGCCCAAAGGGTTGCCCTGCTCCAGAACCCTGCAAGTGTGAAAACAAGAATGCCGCACAACTGCATACGTCTGAAAACGACTAGAGCCCGCGGTCACATGCTCCGCAGGCTCTGTACTGCAAGGGAAACCAAACTGCAACTTGCGGCGAGCCTAGCATGCGGGCAGCCGAACGCAACAGAGGTCAAGATCACGTCACCCGGATGTTTGAAGATCACGTAGAGGTTGACCGCCGGGGCGGAGTCTGGAGCGTACCCCATAGGGGCTAGCCTCGCGATGTGGACAATTCTCGCACCCGGCCGCGCGTCGGCCACATCCAGTTCCTCAACTGCCTGCCCCTGTACTGGGGGCTCGCGAGAACGGGCACGCTCCTCGACTTCGAGCTGACCAAGGACACCCCGGAGAAGCTCAGCGAGCAGCTGGTGCGGGGCGACCTCGACATCGGCCCCGTCACCCTGGTCGAGTTCCTGCGCCACGCGGACGACCTGGTCGCCTTCCCCGACATCGCCGTCGGCTGCGACGGCCCGGTGATGTCCTGCGTCATCGTCTCGCAGGTCCCGCTGGAGCGGCTGGACGGCGCCCGGGTCGCCCTCGGGTCGACCTCGCGCACCTCCGTCCGCCTCGCCCAGCTGCTGCTGGCCGACCGCTTCGGCGTGACGCCCGAGTACTACACCTGCCCCCCGGACCTCAGCGTGATGATGCAGGAGGCCGAGGCCGCCGTGCTCATCGGGGACGCGGCCCTGCGCGCCAACCTCCACGACGGCCCGCGCTACGGCCTCGCCGTGCACGACCTCGGCCGGCTCTGGAAGGAGTGGACCGGGCTGCCGTTCGTCTTCGCCGTGTGGGCGGCCCGCCGCGACTACCTGGAGCGCGAGCCGGTCATCACCCGCAAGGTCCACGAGGCGTTCCTCGCCTCCCGCAACCTCTCCCTGGAGGAGGTGGGCAAGGTCGCCGAGCAGGCGGCCCGCTGGGAGGCCTTCGACGAACGCGTCCTGGAGGAGTACTTCACCACTCTCGACTTCAGGTTCGGGCCCCCGCAGCTGGAGGCCGTCGCCGAGTTCGCCCGGCGGGTCGGACCGACGACCGGTTTCCCGGCTGACGTGAAGGTGGAGCTGCTCCAGCCGTAGTCACTACGCTGCCGGACACGAGGCGTACGGGGTCATCACGGGGGAGGGTGGACGCCATGCAGCCACTCGGAGTCGACGAGCCCACCGCCGTGGGGCCCTACCGGCTGCTCGGCCGGCTCGGCGCCGGCGGCATGGGCCGGGTCTACCTGGGCCGCAGCGCCGGCGGTCGCACGGTCGCGGTCAAGATCGTGCACCCGCACTTCGCGCTCGACGAGGAGTTCCGCGCCAGATTCCGGCGCGAGGTGGAGGCCGCACGCCGGGTCGGCGGCGCCTGGACCGCGCCGGTCCTCGACGCCGACACCGAGGCGGCCGTGCCCTGGGTCGCCACGGCCTACGCGGCCGGGCCGTCGCTGGCCTCGGCGGTCGCGGACGGCGGAGCGCTGCCGGCGCCCTCCGTACGGGCGCTGGGAGCGGGCCTCGCCGAGGCACTGACGGCGGTGCACGAACTGGGCCTGGTGCACCGGGACGTGAAGCCGTCCAACGTGCTGCTGACCCTCGACGGACCCCTGCTGATCGACTTCGGCATCGCCCGGGCCACGGACGGCACCGCCTCCCTGACCTCGACCGGCGTGTCGGTCGGCTCGCCCGGTTACATGTCCCCCGAGCAGATCCTCGGCAAGCCGGCCGGCGCGGCGGCCGACGTGTTCTCCCTCGGCGCGGTGCTGGCCTTCGCGGCGACCGGCCGCCCCCCGTTCCCCGGGGACTCGTCCGCCGCGCTGCTGTACAAGGTCGTCCACGAGCCGCCCGAACTCGGCCTGCCGGCCGGCGAGCTGCGGGAGCTGGTGGAGAGCTGCCTGGCCAAGGACCCGGCCGCCCGGCCCGCCCCCGCCGAAGTGGCCCGACGGCTCGCCCCCGAGGGGGCGGCCCGGCTGATCGCGGGCGGCTGGCTGCCGGGGACGCTGGTGGAGCAGGTCAGCCGCAGCGCCGTACGGCTGCTGAACCTGGAGGCGGCGGAGACCGCCTCCGGGCCGGTGGGGTTCAGCAGCCCGTCGGTACGGGAATCCCCCACGGCCGGCGGAGAGGGGGCAGGGCAGCCGACGCTGGGGGAGTTCGGGCCGGCCCCGGTGATGCCACCGTCCTCGCTACCCGGGCCGCGCGAGGCACGCGGGGCGGAACAGCATCCCGGCGGGCCCGGCGGCGGGGGGCCCGGGACGGGTCCGGGTGCGGGCTCGGGCGCGGTTTCCGGTGCGGGCTCGGGCGCGGGCTCCGGCACGATCTCCGGCGCGGGCTCCGGTGCGGTTTCCGGTCCTGCCTCCGGCGCGGCTTCCGGCACCGCTCCCGGGAAGCTGTCCGTCTCCGTCGCCGCGACGTCCGTACCCGGGGACGGCGGACGGGGGCGGCGGCTGAGCTGCACGGTGGCGCTCGCGGTCGCCGGAGCGCTGGCGGCGGTGACCGTCGGGTCAGTGTTCGTCCTCGACCTGCTGCCCAAGGGCGGCGACGACACCGCGAGCGGCCCCGGCACCCGTTCACCGGCCGCCGGCGCCACGACCGGCACGCCCGCCACGCCCGCCACGCCCGGCTCGACCCCGACCGGGGACTCCAGCGCCCCCGTCGGAACCCCGTCCGCCGTCCCCGACGCCTACCTCGGCACCTGGGAGGGGCAGGGCCTCGCCCTGGACGGCACCCTGCCGGTGGGCACCTTCCGGCTCACCGTCCACCGGGCGGCCGTCGGCGCGGAACTGGGCAGGCTGCGCCAGACCGACCAGCTGGGCGGCGTCTGCAACGACGTACTGACCCTGAAGTCGGTGACGAAGAAGCAGCTCGTCGCCACGTCGGTCGGTGCCCGTTCCAACCACGACGGCTGCAACCCGGCCGCACACACGGTACGGCTGACCCGGGTGGGCGACGACCTGACGTACACCTCGGACAGCGAGGCGGAGGGGAACCCTACGGCCCGGATGTCCCGGGTGGGATAGCCGGACGGGCGCTCCGGGCGCTCCGGGCGCTCCGGGCGCGTCGGGAGAGCAGGGCGATCAGCAGCGCGGGCGCCGCAACGGTGGCCGCCAGGCCCACCGCCCGCACGAACGGGTGGTGCGCATGGACCCAGCAGGGGCTGCCCTCGCGGTAGCAGGCACCGCCCCGGTCCCGCGCGTGTCCCGGACGGACGGCTCCCGTGATCACGCCCTGCGCTTCTTCCGGTCCATCCGGGACAGCGGACCCATCAGCGCGCCGAGGGCGACCGGCACCAGCACCCCGACGCAGGCGGCGAACGCGTAACCGCCCCGGCCCGGAAGGCGCGAGGTCGCCCCGGACGTCCTCGCCCCACTCATGGCGGGCCATGGCCGCGGGTACGACGACTGTCAGAACATGGCGAGCAGGGCCAGTACGGCGAAACCGAAGCCGAACCCGGTTTCCTTCGGCTTCTCCGGCCGCGGGCGGCCCGGCCGGTGCTCGTACCGCAGCCCCGCCGACGCCGCTCTCCCGCGCCTCGGCCTGGCCGACCCCGTACTCACGCCCCTCACCGTACTCACGCCCTACAGCGGCGTCGTGACCGTCAGGTGCTCCCCCGTGCCCAGGTGCAGCATGCCCTTGCCCGGGGTGATCGGGCCGCCGACCATGCTGCGGGTGGTGCGGATGCCGATCAGCTCGCCCGAGCCGGACTCCTGCGGGGAGAGCAGGATCCCGCGACGGGCCTTCTTCGCGTCCACCTGCCAGCCGGAGAACCCGTCGCAGATCTCGTCCTCGTCACCGGCGATCACCACGGCCAGCCCCTCCTCGGCGCCGCGCTCGATGATCCGCTTCAGGACGTCCTCGGCATCGCAGTCGTCCAGCACCTCCGCGTCGTCGACCAGGACGACGATCGGTTCCTCCGGCTTGGCCGAACCGATCACCTCCTCCAGCTCGTCCTCGTCGACGTCACGACCGGTGAACACCCGCAACACCCCTTCCCGCCCGTCCAGTTCACGCAACGGCGAGGGCCGTGGCGCCGCGACGACGAGGCGGACGCCGCCCGCCAGGAACGACCGGGCGAAGGCGAGCAGCATCGTGCTGCGGCCGGACTTCGCCGGACCGCCGATCACGAACGCCGGGACGCCCTGGGCGAGATCGGGGCCGTAGGCGGTGAGTTCGTCGCCGCCGACGCCGGCCAGCGCCCACAGCGGGGACGACGCCGTCGCCGGGTCGCGCATCGCCCACGCGTCCTCGAAGGAGATCCGGCCGGGCAGCACGTCGACCCGGAACGGCCGTCTGGCGCGCGGCACTTCGGCGTCCCGGGCGGCGGCCGTCTCGCCGATCGCGAGCAGCGCGGCGTTCTGGCCCTGGCCGGTGGTGTCCTCGGACAGCAGCGCGAACTGCGTCTCGGTGGCGGACTCGCCGCGGAAGGCGCGGCCCGGCGGGATCTCCTCGGGCACCTTGCGGGAGTTGATGTCCAGCATCGAGAAGTCGGCGCGGTCGGCGAGCCGCAGACCGTACTTGTCCTCGGTGAGCGAGGAGATGCGGCCCGCCAGCAGCTGCCGGTCGCCGGTGATGACGACGTGGATACCGACGCTCGCGCCCTCCCGCATCATCGCCATGATCCGGTCGGTGAGGTCACCGTGGTTGTGCTCGCCCAGCGTGGGCAGCCAGCCCTCCCAGCGATCCAGCAGCAGCACGATGTGCGGCAGCCGCTCCTCCTCGGCGACGGCCGCCCGCTGCTCCCCGATGTCCGCGAAACCCTTGTCCGCAAGCAGGTCCTGACGTCGGCTCAGCTCGCCGCTCAGCCGGTTCATCAGCCGCTCGACCCGCTCCAGCTGGTTGCGGCCGACGACCGCGCCGCAGTGCGGCAGCCGGGTCAGCGCGTTCAGCGCGCCGTTGCCGCAGTCGATGCCGTACAGGTGCACGTCGGCGCAGGAGTTGGTGCGGGCCAGCGAACCGGCGATGGTGCGCAGCACCTGCGAGCGGCCGGAGCGCGGGGCACCCGCCACGATGAGGTGCCCGAACGTCGCGAAGTCCACGGCGACCGGGCGGCGGGCCTGGTCGGCGGGCAGGTCCTCGACACCGTACGGGGCCGCGGGCAGCGCACCCTGCGCGCGCACCGCCGGCACGTCGTCGAGCAGCAGCGTCTCGTCCAGCGCGGGCAGCCAGGGGGAGTGCTGGGCGGGGATGCCGAGCGCCTGGTTGGCCTCCCGCACGGCGTCCACCAGCACCTTCAGGTCGGTGATCTCGTCGTCCTCGCGCGCCTCCGTCTTCGGCTTGCGCAGCGCCGCCCGGCCCAGGTCCTGCCAGGTCAGCTCACCGGCCCACGGCGCGAGGACCGCCGGATCGGCCGCGCCCGGACGGCGTCCGCCGACGCGGCCGGACTGGAACGGGATCAGGGAGGCGTGCCCGAGACGGACGTACGCCCGGCCCGGTGTGCTCTTGGAGATGTGCCCGGCGTCCGGCGCGTCGATGACGTCGGTGGACTCGCCTGCGTCGGTCACGCGCAGCGCGATGCGCAGGTTGGTGTTGGCCCGGATCTCCGGCGACACGACACCGCTCGGCCGCTGGGTGGCCAGCAGCAGGTGGATGCCCAGCGAACGGCCTCGCTGGGCGATGTTCACCAGGCCCGTGACGAAGTCCGGCAGGTCGCGCACCATGGACGCGAACTCGTCGATGACGATGAGCAGCCGCGGCACCGGCGGACGGCTCGGATCCCTCCGCACCAGGTCCTGGTAGTCCTCGATGTCCTTGGCGTCGGCGGCGGCCAGGATGTGCTCCCGCCGCTTCAGCTCCGCCCCCAGCGACTCCAGAGCGCGCTCCACGAGATGCGCGTCCAGGTCGGTCACCATGCCGACGGTGTGCGGCAGTTTCACACAGTCCTTGAACGCCGAACCGCCCTTGTAGTCGACCAGGACGAAGGTCATGTTCTCCGGCGTGTTCGCCACCGCCAGCGCCGCCACGATCGTCTGCAGCAGCTCCGACTTTCCGGAACCGGTCGTACCGGCGATCAGACCGTGCGGCCCGTCCCGCCGCAGGTCGATGCCGAACGGCCCGTCGTACGACTCGCCGATCACCGCCATCGTCGACTGTCCGCCCATCCGCCACCGCGCGGCGATCGCGTCACGCGTCGGCGGCTCCAGTTGCAGCACGTCCAGCAGGCGGCTGGCGGCCGGCAGCGCGGAGTCCTCGGTCTCGCCGCTGATGTCACGCAGCGGCGCGAGGGCGCGGGCCAGCCGGGCGCACCAGGCGGCGGAGACGAAGTCCGGCCGTACGTCCTTCTTGCGCAGCGCTCCCGTCTGCTCCACCCGGAGCCGGAACTCCACCTCGTTCTCGGCCTGTTGCTCGGCATGCTGCGCGCCCTGGTGCCAGGCCTGGAAGGACGGGAAGCCCCCGGCGGACTGCTGGGCGGGGACGACGGGGGAACCGGCGTCAGCGGATCCGTCGGTCCTTCCACCGGTCCGGCGGGGCTCGGCGACCACGAACGCCTGGCACTCGCCGGGCAGGAACCGCTCCTCCTCGTCCAGGCAGATCGCGTGGATCGCGACCGCCGGACCCTCCCGCAGCAGCCGTACGACACCCGGCATCGACCGCAGCCGCCGCGAGCCGTCCCACACGACCACGATGTCGGGGTCGCTGAAGGCGGGCCCGTCGTTCTTGCCGCGGCCGCCCTGCTGCAGGGCCTTCTGCCGGGCGTCGAGCAACTGGGTCAGCTCGCCGACGCGCGCGCCGACGGTCTCGGAGTCCGTGCCGATCAGGACGTTCGCGTCCTGGCCGCCGGTGGGGCGGGCGTGCGGCAGCCAGCGCACCCAGTCCCAGCGGTCGCGGGCGTCGTTGTCGGTGAGGACGTAGAACTGCACGTCCATCGGGCTGTGCAGCACCGCGGTCTGCGCGACCGCCCACCGGCCGAGCGCGGCCGCCGAGTCGCCGGGGCCCGCCACGCCGATCACCCCCAGCTCCCGCAGCGGCAGCGCGACGGGCGCGTCCTCGATGTACCAGCGGACCTTGCGCTTGTGCTCGTCCTGCTGCGGATCGTCCAGCTCCACCTCGGACGGCAGCCGCCCGGTGCCGAAGCGCAGCAGCAGATGGTCGGCGTCGGTGCGCCGCCGCTCCCACAGCCGGGTACGGGGCCCGGTGCCGAAGGCCAGCACGGCGGCCGGATCGGGCACGGCCTGCCGCCGGTCGCCGCGCTCGGTGACCAGAGCGTCCTGCGCGTCCTTCTCGATCCGCGCCTTGTGCTCCTTGTACTCCTTGACCTGCTTGGCGTGCGACTTGCGGCCGTGCTTCTTGTCCATGAAGTAGTTGCCGAAGAGCATGATCGGGCTCATCAGCGCCATGACCATGTAGTACCAGCGCCCGAAGATCAGCACCGAGACCACGGCGCCGACCAGCGGCAGCAGCGCCATCAGCCACGGCAGCGGCCGGGCCTCGTAGTCGCCGGGCGGGTTCGGCAGCATGAAGTGCGTGGTGCGCTCGGCGGGGCGCAGCCGCGGCGGCCGGTTGTAGTCGAGGCCGGCACCGTCGTCGGACCACTTCAGCGCGGCGTTCGGCGGGGCGTACGGGATCAGCTCCAGAAGGGTGTTCCCGAGCGCGAGCTGTGACCGCAGAGGCCATTCCCCGCCCTCGAAGTCCTCCCCGTCGAGCCGGGCGGTGTCCTCCTCGCCCGTGTGCGGCAGGAGTTGGCAGGTCCCGTCGATGCCGATGGACAAAGTGGCTGCCCGCCCGGCGAGTTCGGGATCATCGATGCGCAACTGGGCGGCGGCCCCGCTGCCGATGTCGTACTTCCCGACCCCCAGCCGGTGCACGGCACCCGCCCCCGGCCCGCTCACCACCCGGAACTCCACGACGCCGGTGGGCTCACCGAGGACGCAGCCGGCCGGGTCGTGCAGGCTGACGACGACACCGTCACGCAGCGGCGACCCGACGACGGTGGCGGCCGGGTCGAGCGCGTACCCGTCGACGTAGGCGAGAGGAGCGCCGGACCCGCCGTCGGCCTGAGCGCGGGACGCCCCGATCGGAATGACCTGCGCACTGTCGCCGAGGCCGACGTGACGCGCCAGTTCCCGGGCGATGTCGCCGACCGTGGACTCCGGATCGGCGTCGAGCACCACGTCGGCACTGGCACCGCCGACCGGATCGACGACGGTCAGACTCAGACGCACGTCAGTCCCCCACTACGCTCGGCCCACCGGGCCCACTCACCCTGCAAGTGACCATATCCGCCCACCCTTTGCCGATCGCAACGGGATACGCGCCGGTTCACGATTCCCTCGCAACACAGCTCTGCGGCCCCACCGGCCACACCCGTAAGATCTTTGCTCATGCGGACGCGACCGCGCACGGACGCCCAACGGGCGCCCACAGCAGCCGCGTTGAACGACAGCGCCACGGGGGCAGGCCCTGCGGCCGCGCGAACGGGAGGAGAGCCGTCATGGGCAAGGGCAAAGACGCAGACCTTACTTATGCAGAGATGGAGAAGGTCGCGGGTGACCTGATCAAGGACATGCACGAGCTGGAAGACAAGATCAAGTCGGTCGAGAAGCGGGTCAGCCAGCTGGTGGAGAACGGCTTCACCACCCAGAAGGCCTCCGGCGCCTACGACGACTCGATGAAGGACTTCACCAAGGGCGCGACCAAGACCATCCAGGGCCTGCACGGCCTGTCGGACTTCCTGAAGAAGGCCAAGGAAGCCTACGAACAGCTGGACGACCAGCTCGCCAAGTCAGCCAAGGGCTGACCGGCCGAACGCGGTCGCCCACGGGTGCGGCGGAGCCCGCCACGCTCCGCCGCACCCGGGCCCGCTTGCGGTGAAGCACCCATGCGCAACCCAGAGGCAGGGAGTCTGATCCTGTGGCGGACAGAATCCGGTACGACCTAGACCTGATCAAGGAATGCTCGAACTCGCTCTATCGCATACATCGGGAGTTCAAGGAGCACGGCAATCCCGCTGACGGATACGGCGAGGAGCTGGGCAGTGACAAGTTGCGGGACGTCTTCGACGACTTCTCCGAGACGTGGGAGAAGAACCGCAAGAAGCTCATGAAGGACATCGAGAACCTGGCCAAGTACACCGCCAACGCGGCCAAGTCCTACGAGAAGATCGACCATGAGCTCGCCCAGGCCCTGCGAGACGCGAAGAAGAGCGGCAAGAAGGAGAAGGCACAGTGACAGCCCGCCCCAGGGACTGGTCGCCGATGTACGACTCCGATCCGGTGCCCGGTGACCCGTACGAGGTGGCCAAGCTCGGCAAGAAGCTGCGTGGCATGGCCGACGAGATCGACAAACAGGCCAGGAACATCCGTGCGTTGGCCTCGGTCGACGGTTGGGACAGCGACGCGGGACGGGCGTTCCACGAGATCGCGGGCGACACCGCCGGCCGCCTGAAGAAGGCGTACGACCGCTACGACGAGGCCGCCACGGCTCTCGGGACCAAGGTCCGGGAAGACGACGGCGAGTCGGACGAGTACGCGAGCGAGATGCGTCGTGCGCAGCGCATGGCGGACAAGGCCCTGCAGGACTACCGGGACGCCGAGGTGGACTACAAGGCCGCCGGCAAGGTGCTGGATCCGCTTCAGGGCAAGGTCCTGACCGGAGACGACGCGGTCGAGCACAGCAAGACGACGAAGAAGCGCGACGACGCCGCGCAGCTCATGCTCGACGCGGAAAAGAAGATCCTCAAGGCGAAACAGATCCATGACGATGCCGCGCGTCGGGCCGCGCGGCAGATCAAGAACGTGATCCACCACGACGGGATCCACGATCCGGGTGGTGTCATGGACTGGCTCGCGGACCATGCGGACTGGTTCTCGACGGCTGCCACGATCTTGGCCGCGGTGGCCCTCGTCGCGGCGGTTTTCCTGACGGGCGGCACCCTCGCGGTGCTCCTCGTCGCTCTGGCGTCCACCATGAGCGCCGTGGCCCTGACGGGTCGGCTCTACGACGTCCTGGCCCGTGGCGGGAAGCTCGACCTCATGGCCATCGGCGTGGACATCCTGGGCATCATCCCCGGTCTCGGCGCGCTCAAGGGCCTCTCCGCGGCGGCGAAGGGATCACGACTGCTGGTCGCCAGGCAGGCCATCTGGACGGCCTTCACCGAGGGCTTCGCCGTGAAGAACATCAACAAGGGCGTCGGCCTGGCGTCGAAGTTCCTCTCCGCCAGAAACATCACGAAGATCAAGCTTCCGGCGGAAGGTTTCAATCCCGAGGTGCTGACCCGGTTCATCAAGGGCGGTGCGGTGGTCAACCTCGGCGTGCAACTCGGACTGCTGCACGACGGTCAGGAACGTTCGAGCCAAACCAGCAGCCCGCCCGGCGATGCCCGGCCCACGCCCGCGCCGGGCCTGACGCCCAAGCCTTCCGAAAGCTCGAAGACTCCGTCGCCGGCGCCACAGCCCAGTCCGTCGTCGACTTCGTTCCACGCCGCCCTGGCGCCTGCCGGGTAAGGAGAGACGAGCTATGGGTGACTACCACGCGCTTGAGTTCGGAAAGTTCGTCGACGACCAGGGGACCGCGCACGACATGATCCCCGCGTCGGTCATCGCCGCCGTCCCTGAGGCGAAGGCGGCCGCCGAACGCTACGGGCAGGAAGCGCGCTTCGACTTCCTCGACGACCGAGCCGTGCACTGGATGCTCCACCAGCGACGCGAGGACACGGAAAAGGGCGGCCTCCTGGGCTGTCTCCTTGCCGTACCCATCCTCGTCCTAGGGGTCGGAGCCTGGCCCTTCTGGGATCTGGTCGCCTCCGAGAAACCGCGGTCGTTCCAGATCGCCTTCATCGTGGTGGACGCGCTGCTGCTCATCGCCATCACAGGGGGCCTCTTCCTGCTGCGCCTGCGCGATCTGCGCCAGAAGACCATCCGCAACACACGATGCAGGGCCCGCCTGTACCGGAAGATCGTGGGTATCGCCCGACGAGGCGGTGCGGACATCCCACGCTTGTACCCCTATTACGGAATGTATGCCACGTCGCGGAAATTCTTCCCCGAAGCGCCCGACCGCCCCATCCCTGACCAGGAACGGCCCTCGTGACGACAGAGACCGAACTGCCCGAGCTGATCGAGACTCGGCCGGCTCCGCCCGCGCTCCACGCGGACGACATTCACATTCGCTGGGTGATGCCCGAGATCTTCCACGACCTGCCCATCCACGAGAGGGACGACGACGAGGCAGTTCGTCTGTTGTGGGACCTCGCGGACAAGGCGCTCCCGGGGGTCGGAGACGAGGACAAGGCGAGGTTCGGCGTCATGTGCGCGTTGTCCCTCAACGATCTGGCGGGCGTCGGAGCCGAATACGCGAGCGTCTGCCTGACCGCGGTCGACGACACCCTGTGCACCGCGACGGTACTGGGTTCTTTGGTCGACAGCCCGGAAGCCGACGGCGGCGTCCGAGGCGTCACCAAGGAGATCTCGGCGGGACTTCGCCGCATCAAGGCGGGCGAGGTCTCCGAGGTGGAACTGCCCTGCGGATACGCCGTCTCGTGCATCGGCGCCCGGGACTCGCGGCTCACCGGCGACCTGACCGGCACCGGTGAGGACATCACGTTCCCGACCTGGTACATACGCGTCTACGTCCCGCTCCCCAACGGCACCACGTTCGTCCTGGAGATGGAGACGCCCACGATGACCGGCTGGGACGTCTTCTCCACGATGTTCGGCAACACGGTCAGTAGCATCCGCCTCTACGGCTCCGACGGCTCCCGCTTGATCACTACTGCGGCAGGTGTGTGATCACCAGCGAGAACCCGCCCTCGGACTACCGTCTCCTCGTGCCCCGCGACTGGTTCCGCGTCGACCTGACGCATGAACGCTGGCGTCGGCAACTGAAGACATTCGTGGCCAAGGAGGCACGGGGTAAACGGGCTCCGGCCGAAGTCAGGCACAGCGTTTGGACCACTTTGCGCAACACTGCGGAGAGAGGCCTTTCCCAGGGAGCGTTGGAGTTCTTCCTCAAGACAGAGTCACCCGGGGCGGCCTTGCCGGCTTCTCTCCTCGTCGGACTGGCGCCGACGCCCAGAGGACAGGCGTTGTCACCGGCGCTCTTCGCACAGGCGTTGGCGGAGCGTGCAGGACGAGCCGCCGACGTGGACGTCATCGAACTGCCCGCGGGCCCGTCTGTCCGCGTGATCCGTGAGAAGACGCTCGACTTCCACGTCCACGTGCCCGGCGAGGTCGGGTACTTGCACATGGCCTTCTCGATACCGCTGAGTGGGACGCACAGCCCCATGGGGGAGCTGTGCGACGCCATGGCCCACTCATTGCGCTGGGTGTGAGCCGGTCCGGCTGACCAGCCCGTTTCCAGCGAGACTCCCGGAGCAGCCCGCCCGGCCCGGATGCGGAATCCGGCCGGACGGTGCTGCGGGCCCCGCGCTCGATCAACGGTTGACGGACTGGATCTCCTGTACGGTGACGTCCTGGTCGTTGCCGAACGTGCCGTCGGGCAGGTCACCGCCCGCGCCGCCGGTGCCGGTCCAGGTGATCTCCCAGGTCACTGTTCCCTGGAGTTTGAACGTGCCGTCGCCGGAGGAACGCAGGTACTGGACGCCGCACGGCGGAGTCTCATCGGCCTTCCCCTTCGCGTACGGCTCCCCGATCGATCCGTTGTCGTTGATCGCGCACTCGCCGGACGCGGGGTAGGTTCGGGCGTCCTCCGTCCCGGGCCGGATCTGCAGCGAAACGGGCCTCGCCACGGTGGTGGCTTGCATGTTCAGGCCGGGGGCGGTGATCGAGGCCGTGACGGAGACCGGCTTGAACTCCCCCTTGTCCAGCCAGGCCCAGGTGGGGAGGTTGACCTTGGTGGTTCCGTCGGGTGCGAGCGTCACCTCGGTGCCCGGAACCCTGATCTGCTCGTAGGCGAGCCCGGCGAGGATCTCCGGGGTGATCGCGTTCTTCACGTCGGGTGTCTCGCCGTTCTCGACCCAGAAGGGGAGCGTCGTGTTGCACGCGGTGCGCTCGAGAATGGGGGCATTCGGGTTCTCGACGGCCCCCCACCACATCCCCTCGTCCTGCTTGTCGAGGTTGTAGTTCTTGTACTTGCCGTCCTTGTAGATGTCCCGGAACTGCTGCGTGGCGTTCTTCGCGTAGCTCGGCTGGTCCGGGTCGGTCGTGACGTCCTTGTATCCCGCCTCGGTTTCCTTCGCGAACTGCTTCGCCGTCCAGCGGGGCGCCAGCCAGCAGGCGGGGGGCGTCCAGGAACTCCCCTTGACCGCGACAGCCCCCGCGGAGCGGCCGGACCCGTTCTTCGAGGTGTCGTAGGAGATCGCCGCGTACAGCTTTTCGCCCGCGAGCCCGGCGTGGCGGTCGGACGTCGTCGTTCCCTTGTCGATCGGGCCGCCGGCGAACGAATTGTGCGTCGGCACAAGAAGAGCGGCGATGGTCATTCCGGTGACGGTGAGGAACCGGCCCTTCACGCCTTGCACTGCGTGGCCTCCTTCTGCACCTGTACGTCCTCGGCGGTCCACAGGCCGTCGGCCTCCGTGGACGCTGTCATGACGATCTCGAAGAAGTAGTAGTCCTTCGCGCTCGGTTGGGTCTTGAGAACCTTCTGGGACTTGACTTCCTTGCCGTAGAACTTCGAGTCGTCGTCACAGAAGGAGACCGATGCACGGTTACCGTCGCCGGCCATGTCGACCTCGGCACGCGAATAGCGCTGAACACCGGTGACGGTCCAGCCGCCGTCGACGTACTGCTTGATCTGCTTCTTGGCGTAGGCCTGAGCGGTGCCGCCAGGGGTGGAGTAGAACTTGTACGCGGCGTCTTCCGCGTCCTGCCGGACGATGCCGTAGTTGATGGCGCGGACGAAGTTCTCCGCATCGCCGAGAGCCGCGGCCTTCTTGTCGTCGGAGGGCTCGGTGCGGTCGAACACCATCTTGAAGTCTGCGGGGAAAGTCATCGCAGGACGCTTGAAGTTCGCTGCCTTCGATGCCTCCGGCGACGCGGACGCCGTGCCGGCGCCGGTGTCGGCTCCGGCGATCTTGTTGTTGGCCTTGGCGCTGTCGTCCCCGCCCCCGCAGGCTGTCAGCAGCAGGGTTGCGGTCGCGGCGAGCGCGGCGGCGGCGGGTAGGGTGCGGCGCTTCACAGTGGACTCCCCGTGAGACTCAAGTTCGTCAAGAGCACAGACGTTATCGGTGGGGTTCCGGGTTTCGCCACAGCGAACAGGATTGTCGACGGCGGGTGTTCAGACACGGCGCCGTCCCGGGGAGGGACTGTGAGGGCGTCCCCTGAGGTGTTCTGCGACTTGCGGTCAGGCCTGAGCGCGCTCGACGTCGTCGGACACCGGCTTGCGCATCAAGTGCTTGTGCAACGCGCTGGGTCGGTCCTCGGTGGTCAGGACCAGCCAGGAGCCGTCCGTGAAGCGGATGCGCAGCTTGTTGGTCTCGTACCGGGGGAGCGGGTCCTCGAGGACGGCCTCTCCCGCGGGGATCTCGGTGACGACGCGCATGCGCGCGTCCCTGCCGACGCTGACTCGTCTGGGCGGCGCGGCCAGCACGATGCGGCCTTCGGCCGGCATCACGAAGCGCTGGTGGTGGGAGGAGTGGCTGTTCCAGCGCAGCAGGTGGCGCGCGGCCGCCCATTTCCAGTCGCCGTCGAAGGTCTGGTCGAGGCCGAGGTCGGCGATCGCCTCGTCACGACGCCTGTTCTCGAGGTCGGCGGCGCGGGCACGATCTCGCTCCCGCTCCGTCGCCAGTACTCGCTTGAGGGCCTCCTCGACGGAGGCCAGAAGGCTGAACAGCATGACGATCGGCATGAGAGGAGCGACCAGTACGACGCCGAGCATCCCGAGAGGTCTCAGCCGCCCCGGCCGCAGTGGCCCCGCTCCGGCCGCACGGTGCACCTCCGCAGGCGGTGCTGGGATCTTGTCGATCGTGCACCAGGCTCCCGCGTCCGGGGTGACGCCGCCCCGGCGGCGCGGTGCGGTCGCTGCTCCTGGACATAACCGTCTCGCCCTTCTCGCTGCTGCGGGGACCTCTCCTGGGGTGTTCGAGCACGGTTTCACTACCGGCCGAGGGCTGAGCCCACGTCTCCGGTTCGCTTGATCGGGTGGTCTCTCCCCGTCTCTTCCCGGCACCCCATGTGCGTCATCCGTGCAGGCATCGTGACTGTCTCGTGATGGGGTGCCGGAGATGGTCGGAGAGTGACGAGGAGTCGCGGTGTGGTCCTCCCTCCGGGGGCCTCGCGAAGCAAACCGCTTTCGCGTGAGCACAGTCGACGCATCCGCCAGGCAGGCAGGACAACTGGTCACCACGGAGGCTTAGTTGCAGGTGGGACGAAATGAAGTGGCCTGCGACGCACGAGGGAGGCGCGCCTTGAGGGGCTTATGTGCTGCTGATACGGTGCCATGGCTTGACACTCACCCCAGCGATGGCTATTCGCCCGGATCGGGTGGTACGTCCCGCGCGTCCGGCACGTCTGTGTGCGGGCGGGCTCGGGTGAAGTGTCCGATGGTGCAGGGGACTTGTCAGACGGGGATTTGCCGGACGTGGCAGACGACGTCTTGGACGTACGGGGAGCGGTTGCGTGAAGATCCAAGAGCGTACGGGGGCGGGCGCGGGCCGTTCCGCCGCTCCGGCTCAGCCTTCGGTCGGTGAGCGGCTCCCCACACCCCCTCGCGAGCGCAAACCCGCCCTGGCCGCCCTGGCCGTCCTGTTGATCCTGGTCGGCGCGCTCGGTGCGACGATGCTGGTGCTGCAAGCCGGTGAGCGGATCGAGGTCGTCAAGGTGACCAAGGAGATCCCGGCCGGCGGCTCGGTCACCGACGACAACGTGACCAGCGTGATGGTCGCCCAGGACAGCGGTATCCACTACGTCGAGTGGTCCCAGCTGGCGGCCCTGAAGAAGCTGAAGGCCCTCAACACCATCCCGCCCGGAGTGGTGGCCGTCGGGGAGATGTTCGGCGACGACGCCGGTGTGCAGGCGGGCAAGGCCACCGTCGGTCTGTCGCTCAAGGCGGGCCAGTACCCGAGCGGGCTGAAGGCCGGGGACACCGTCGCCGCCTATCGGGTCGGGAGCGACACCAACTCAGGCGACAGCAACGGCAACAGCGGCACCGGCAACCCCTCGGCCTCCGTCGGCGGCGGCTCCGTGATCGTGGACCGGGCCCGCGTCACCTACGTGCAGTCGCAGAAGAGCGGCGACCTCGTCAGCAGCACGAACCTGCCGGTCACGCTCACCGTCGACAGCGACAAGGCCGCCTCCCTGGCCCAGGCCGCCTCCGACGGCGAAGTCGCCCTCGTGCTCGTCTCCGGCAACTAGAAGGCGGCTCCAGCACACCATGGCCCTCATCGCACTGGCCGCCGACAAGGGTTCCCCCGGCGTCACCACCGCGGCCGTCGCCCTCGCGGCGGTCTGGCCGCGCCGCGTCCTGCTCGCCGAGACCGACCCGGCAGGCGGCGACCTCGTCTACCGCAGCGCCGCCGCGCACGGCGGCCCGCTCAACCCGAACACCGGCATGCTGTCCATAGCGGCGACCGCCAGGCGTGGCCTCGTGCCCGACCAACTGTGGGATCACGTGCAGCCGTTGAGCGGGGGACTGGAGGTGCTCGTCGGGCTCGGCATCGCCGAGCAGGCCGCCGGTCTGGCCGGGCTGTGGCCCACCCTCGGCCACGCCTTCGCCTCCCTCGGCGACTCCCCGAACGCGCCCGCCGACGTCATCGCCGACTGCGGACGCGTCAGCGGCGACACCCCGGCCGTCGAGCTGTTCCCGCACGCCGCGCTCGTGCTGCTGGTCTCCCGCACCGAGCCGGAGGCCATCGCCCGGGTCCGCGACCGCGCCGCCGCCCTGTCCGCCAAGCTGCACGGCGGCCCGCGCGGCGCCGCGAGCCTCGCCACCCCGCTGATCGGCGTCGTCCTGGTCGCCGACCCCGCCGGCGCCGGCAAGCTCGCGAGCCAGGTCAACGACATGCTCGTACACGCCCGGACCGGAGCCCGCGTCGTCGGCACCATCGCCGACGACCCCACCGGAGCCGACCAGTTGGCCGGACGCAAACGCGGCCGCCTGGACAAGTCGCTGCTCATCCGCTCCGCCCGCAAGGTCACCGCGGACCTCTACCAGCAGTACGGCGCCGCCTGGTCCGTGCCCGCGCACGGCACCGCCCACAGCCCCGCGCACGGCCCCGTGGGCGGGCACGCGGGGGCCGGGGCATGACCGCTGTCGACCACCAGCTGGTCAAGCGGTTCCGGCAGGAGGCCGGCGACCGTATCGCCGAACAGCGCCGCCTGGACCAGGCGAACGGCGTCACGCCGATGTCCACGGAGGACGAACGGCAGTACGCGCGCGCCGTCATCGCCCAGATCCTGGAGGAGTACGCCCGCGCCGAGATCAACGCCGGGCGCACGCCGCTGGACGCCGAGACCGAGGAGCAGTACGCCGCCGCCGTGCACGCCGCGCTGTTCGGCGTCGGCCGGCTACAGCCCCTCCTGGACAACCCAGAAGTCGAGAACATCGACATCAACGGGTGCGACCAGGTCTTCGTCGGGTTCGCGGACGGACGCGAGGTCAGGGGCGAGCCGGTCGCCGACACCGACGAGGAGCTGATCGAGCTCATCCAGGTGCTGGGCGCCTACTCGGGCCTGTCCTCGCGGCCCTTCGACTCCGCGAACCCGCAGCTCGACCTGCGGCTGCCCGACGGCTCGCGCCTGTCGGCGGTCATGGACGTCGCCCGGCGCCCGGCGCTGTCCATCCGCCGCGCCCGCATGGGCAAGGTCTTCATCTCCGACCTCGTCGGCAACGGCACCCTGACCCCCGAGGTCGCGCACTTCCTCGCCTGCGCGGTCCGCGCCCGCAAGAACATCATGATCGCGGGCGCCACCAACGCCGGAAAGACCACGCTGCTGCGCGCCCTCGCCAACGAGATCCCGCCGCACGAGCGGCTCATCACCGTGGAACGGGCGCTGGAGCTGGGCCTCGACACCTTCCCCGACCTGCACCCCAACGTCGTCGCCTTCGAGGAACGGCTGCCCAACTCCGAAGGCCAGGGCGCCATTTCGATGGCCGAGCTGGTGCGCAGGTCGCTGCGCATGAACCCGTCCCGGGTCATCGTCGGCGAGGTCCTCGGCGACGAGATCGTCACCATGCTGAACGCGATGTCCCAGGGCAACGACGGCTCGCTGTCCACGATCCACGCCAACAGCTCCAGCGAGGTCTTCAACCGTATCTCGACCTACGCGCTGCAGGCGTCCGAGCGGCTGCCCATCGAGGCCAGCCAGATGCTGATCGCGGGCGCGGTCAACTTCGTCGTCTTCATCCAGCGGCGCAACGACTACCAGACGGGCGGCCGCCTGCAGCGCATGGTCACCTCCGTCCGCGAGGTCAACGGCGTCGACGGCCGCGTGCTGTCCAGCGAGGTGTTCGCCGAGGCCCCCGACGGGCGGATCGTCCCGCACGCGCCGATAGCGTGCCTGGAGGACCTGATCGCGCAGGGCTACCGGCCGACGGGGACGTGGGGTTGACATGACGTACCAGGCTCTCGGCTCGCTCGGCTCCATGGGCGGCCTGTTCTCCACGACCGTCCTGTACTCGATCGCGAGCGGCGTCGCCGTCGGCGGCGGACTCGCGCTGCTCGTGGTCGCCGTACGCGGTCTGCCCGCCAAGCCCGCGCACGAGAAGCAGAAGGCGGCCGAGCGGGCGAGCGAGCTGATCAGGTTCGCCGGGCAGCGCGGCTCGCTCGCGGCCATCGTCGGGCTCGTCGTGCTGCTGCTGACCCGCTGGGCGGTGGCCGGCATCGCGGCCGGCGTGCTCGTCTTCTTCTGGGACCGCCTCTTCGGCGGCGCCGCGGAGGAACGCTCGGCCATGCGCCGCGTGGAGGCCCTCGCCTCCTGGACGGAGTCGCTGCGCGACACGATCGCCGGCGCGGTGGGCCTGGAACAGGCCATCCCGGCGTCGGCCCGCGCCGCCGCCCCGGTGCTGCGCCCGCACCTGGACGCCCTGGTGGACCGGCTGCGCTCGCGCACCCCGCTGCCCGACGCGCTCCAGCAGCTCGGCGACGAGATCGACGACGCGTCCGCCGACATCATCGTCGCGGCGCTCATCCTCAACGCCCGCCTGCGCGGGCCCGGTCTGCGGCAGGTGCTGGGCGCGCTGGCGAAGTCGGCGCGCGAGGAGGTCGACATGCGCCAGCGCGTGATGGCGCAGCGCGCCTCCACCCGCAGGTCCGTGCAGATCGTGGTGGCCGTCTCCATCGCGTTCGTGCTCGGTCTGTCCATCTTCAACCGCGACTTCGTGGAGCCGTACGGCACGGCGGTCGGCCAGCTCGTCCTCGCCTGCGTCTGCGGGCTGTTCGCGCTCGGCTTCTGGTGGCTGCGCAAGCTGTCGACCATCGAGACGCCCGAACGCTTCCTGGTCCGCGACGAGTCGGCCGTGCAGTTCGTCCGCCCGCGGACGCCCGCCCAGCCTGCCCGGTCCGACGAGGGGGTACGACGGTGAACCTGACGATGCCGGTCGTGGTCGGCGCGGTCCTCGGCCTCGGCGTCTACGTCCTGATCCGCGCCCTGATGCCGTCCAGGCGCAGCGCGGTCGCGCAGGTCGCGCGGATCGACGCGATGCGGGCGCGGGGCGCGGCCTACGAGTCGGCACGCACGACGTCCGACCGGGGCCGGCTCGGCTCGCTGCGGGCCGGGGTCGGCGCCCGGGTGTCCGAGTTCTATCTGCAACAGGGCTGGGAACAGCGGTCGTTGCGCGCGGACCTGGCCGTCCTGGACCGCAGCTGGGAGAACTTCCTGGCGACCAAGGCGCTGCTGGCGGTGGCCGGGCTGTTCTTCGGCCCGTTCCTGTTCGCCGTCGTCTGGACGATGGGCTTCGGCAGCAGCCCGGTCATCCCGGTCTGGCTGGCGCTGGTCTGCGCCCTGCTGTTCTTCTTCCTGCCCGACCTGGAGGTACGGCGGGACGCGGCCGACAAGCGGCGTGACCTGCGGCGCGTGATCGGGGCGTACCTGGACCTGGTGTCGATGAGCCTGGCCGGCGGGCGGGGCCTTCCGGAGGCGCTCATGGCCGCCGCGGAGGTCTCGGACGGCTGGGCGACGCGGCGCATCCGCAACGCCCTCGCCGACGCCCGCATCACCGGCATCAGCCAGTGGCAGGCGCTGGGGCAGCTGGGCGAGGAGATCGGCGTCGAGGAACTGAAGGACCTCTCCGCGTCGCTGGCCCTGGTGGCCGACGACGGCGCGAAGGTCCGCGAGTCCCTCGCCTCCCGCGCCGAGACCATGCGGCACCGCGAACTCGCCGAGATCGAGGGCAGCGCGGGCGAGAAGTCGCAGTCGATGCTGGTGGCGCAGCTGCTGCTGTGCGCCGGGTTCCTGGTCTTCCTGATCTTCCCGGCGGCGATGCGGGTGTTCCAGGTGTCATGAGCCGGTCGCAGAGCCCTACCGCAGAGCCGCAGAGCACTTCCGCAGAACTTCTTCGAACTTCGGAAGACCTGCTTCGAACTTCGGAAGACCTTCTTCGAACTTCGGACGATTTCGAGAGGACAACGCGTCATGAACGCACGTAACTTCCACACCGGCGTCCCGGCCGTGGACTTCCTGGTCACGTTCCTGCGCGGCCGGGTCGAGCGGGCCCGCTCCGGCGAACTGGACCGCGGCGCCTCCGCGGTCGAGTGGGTCATCATCTCGGCGGTCGTCGTGGCGATCGTGGGAGTGGTCGCGGCGATCATCAACCAGGCGCTGAGCGATGGAGCGACCAAGGTCGGCGACTGCATCAAGGGCGCCAGCGCGAGCAAGACCTGCTGAACGTCCCTACGAGTCGACGGGGTTGTCGGTGCGCGCTGCTCGATGGATGCGCCGCCGGGTGGAGGCCGCCTCCGCCCGCGGTGACTCCGGCATGACCGCGATCGAGTTCGTGCTGCTCACGCCGGTGCTGTTCTTCATGATCTTCGCGACGGTGCAGTTCGCCCTGTACTTCTTCGCCGACCACGTGGCGCAGGCGGCGGCCCAGGCCGGTGCCCGCAAGGCCCGTGCCACGGCGCACGACCAGCCGGGGGCGTGGCGCGGCGAGGCGCGGACCGTGGTCGACAGCTACATCGGCCAGCTCGGCCCGCAGCTGGTGCTGTCGCCGGACGTGACCATGCTCCAGCCCGACCAGAACACGGTGGGCGTGGAGATCTCCGCCCGGGTGCCGACCGTGTTCCCCGGGCTGGACCTGACGGTGCACGCGCAGTCGGCGGGGCCGGTGGAGCGGTTCGTACGGGAGGACGGGAACTGATGCCGTCGTCCTGTCCCAGGAAGCGCTGTCCCAGGAAGCGCTGTCCCGAGAAGCGCTGTCGCGAGCGGCTCGTCGACGACCGGGGGCTGTCCACCGTGGAGGTGGTGATCCTCGCCCCGGTGATGATTCTGTTCATCCTGGTGCTGGTGGCGTTCGGCCAGCTCGTCGACGGCCGTGGAGCGCTCGACGGCGCGGCGCGCGACGCGGCCCGCGCGGGCTCGATCCAGAAGGACCACGCGACCGCGATGGCGGAGGCGCGGAAGGCGGCCGAGGCCGACCTCGCGGACGTCTGCTCGGGCCCGGTCACCGTGGTGCAGACCAGCCAGGGGTTCGAGCCGGACACCATCTTCACGGTCGAGGTGAGCTGCCGGGTCCGGGGCCTGGCGATGCTGGGCCTGGACGTGCCCACGACCCTGACGGCGCGCTTCAGCTCGCCGCTGGACCCGTACCGGAGGACGGCGTGAGGGACCGCTGGGAACGTGTACGAGACCGGCTGCGTACCCGCCTGGACGACCGCGGTTCGGGCGCCGGCGCGGTCATCGTCTTCGCGCTCGTCTTCCTGTCGCTGTCGGCCTTCGTCATCGACGGCGGCATGTCCATCTCGAAACGGGAACGCGCCGCGGACATAGCGGAACAGGCCGCCCGCTACGCCGCCCAGGACATCGACCGGGAGGCCCTCTACGACAACCAGGGCGGCCCGGCGCCGATCAACTACGAGAACTGCGACGCCCGGGTCAAGACCTTCGCCCGCGAGATGGACATGTCCGGCCCCGACATCGCCGCGACCCACTGCGTGGCGGCGGACGCCCAACGGGTGCAGGTCGAGGTGCAGTTGACGTACGCGCCGGTGTTCACCGGGATGTTCTACGGCGGCGACGTCACCGTGCACGGGCAGGCGGTGGCCGAGAACGAGGTCGGCTGACCCCGCCCGGCCCGCGGCCTCCTCAGTCGGCCTGGCTGTGCCCCTGGCCCCCGCCGCCGACCTTCCGCTCCTCCTCCTTGACTCCGTCGCGGACCTTGCCGGCGAGGTCGACGTCGAGCTTCTTGAACTCGCGGACCACGGCGTCGGACATGTCGGCGAGCGCGTCGAGCTGCTGGGTGATGTCCTCGCGGCCGTCCTCCCAGTTGGACTCGAAGTCGTCGAGGGCGTGGTTGACGCTGCTGTCGCCGATGTCGTCCTGGTACGACGCGAAGAGTTTCCTGGTGTGGTTCAGCCGCGTCTTGAGGGAGCGCAGCCGCTTGCCGTAGTCCTCGAGCTCGCTCAGCGGCAGCGCGAGGTCGCTCTTGCCCTGGCCCATCGCACATCCCCCGATCTCGTAGTCTGGGCGGAACCGTACAACGTATCGACGTCGGCACGACTGATCGAGCCCGCTGGGGGTCGATCGCGCACACGGGGGGAACCGGACACGTCATGGCCCGCTACATGGAGACGCGCAAGGTCGAGCGCGGAGGCTTCCGGATCAAGGTGCCGGAGTCGTGGTGGGAGTTCGACGTGCGGCCGGAGTCGCGCGACGACTCGATCCGCCGGATGGTCGACGAACGGGTCCGCAGCCACCCGGAGTTGGCGGAGTACCGGGACACCTACGTCACCTTCCTGCGGAAGGCCGCCGCGGATGCGTGGAAGTCGGGGGCGCTGTACTGCGGTTGCATGGCGGAGAGCTTCGGCGGGGACACGCCGATCACCGGCTCGGTGACGGTCTCCCTGGTCGGCGGCCGCACCCGGGACGGGGTACCCCTGTCGACCGACCCGTCCGCGATCGCCGCCGGCCTGGCGCCCAAGGAGGCGAGGAAGGACGGCGACTCCTGGCGCAAGGTGACGACGGTCGACATCCCCGGCGTGGGCGCGGCGGCGCGTACGTACGGCATCGAGGACATCGCCGTACCGGACGACAGCCGGGGCCGCACGATCCGGGCGGTGCTGATGCAGACGTTCGTCCCGGTCCCCGGGCAGGAGGGCAAGGTCGCGCTGGTGGCGGGCAGCAGCCAGGTCCTGGACCTGGCCGACTCCTTCTTCGACGTCTTCGACGCGATCACGTCGACGTTCCGGTTCACGGGCTGAGCGGGGGCGGATCTCTTCCGCTGCCGGAGGTCGAAGCGGGATACGGCGGGGAGAATGATGGAAGCGAACATCGAATCGCGGTTCCGCGGTGTCGGCCTGGACGTGGTCGGCTGGTTCACCGGAAGTGGCGGGCCATCGGTCACGGAAGCGTTCCGCAGGATCGTCCATATCGATGCCGAGCCCGTCGAGCGCATTCCACGGCGTGCGGCCGACGCCGCTCGGCGTGTCGACGAAGCATGGAGGAACCATGCGCGCCGTGGCGACGTGCTGTCTGACGACCGTTCGTTTTTGGTTGCCGTCGGCATGGACTACGGCTGGTTGCGCGTGAGGATGACCGATGACGCCGATATGACGGCCTTGGTTGATCTGCAGGGGGAGTTACTCCTCATTGCTCGGTCGCTGAGCGGACATCGCGTCTGTGCGGCGAGTGCTGAAGGGGACGAGCCGGATTCTCGAAGCGGACTGCCGTGAGCCGGGACACGGACGGTGACGCGATGGCTGACGAACCCGGGAAGGGCGCCTCGGTGTACCGATTGCTGCCGAGCTTGAGTGACTACCGAGCCCTGCAGTTCGACAGTTTCGACTCCCGTCGGCTCATGCGCCGGCAGTGTGGCGGAGACGAGGCGGACCGGCCCACCCGGCTGCGCGCCGAATGGATGGGCGATCGGCGTCGGCCCAAGAGCGACTTCCCGTCCGGCTATCCGGGCGGCCCTGTGCTCAGCCGTCGCCTTGCCGCACGTTTCGGGGAGGAACTGTCGGTTGCCGGCAGCCTGGTGCCCGTCGACATCGAAGGCGAGGAGGACGACGAGTACGTCCTCTTCGTGGTGGACAAGGTGGTCGACTGCCTGGATCTGCGCCGGTCGTCCAAACCGAAGAGGCTGGACGGGGAGGTCAAGAAGGCCTCGTTCCGCCCGGAAGCGCTGCCCGTACACCTGCCGGCCTTCCGCCTGCCGCAGTTCCCGGGAGCCGTCCAGTGGAACGGCTGGGCGGCCGACCGGATCGTGGAACTGATGGGGGAGCAGGTGGAGATACGCCTGATCTGGTCCCAGGACCCGGCGGCGAAGCCGCACCCCGATCCCTGGGGCATGTGACTCGCCGCGTTCGACAGGAACCGGAGGCTGGACGGTGTCCGGACTCTCGGGCTCGGTCTGATCTTCTTCTTGTCGGTCTGGCGTGCCGTGTAAGTTCACGTGTGCATAGGGATGTTGATGGTGCACATGTGACGGGGGTTGCAGAATGGCGGGGCACCGGCCGCGCGACTGGCATGTCCTGGACCTGGACAAGGACCCGACGCCGGGCGACCCCGACCGCGTACGGACGCTGGCCCAAACGCTTCACGACTTCGCGGACGACGTGTCCGAGGCGTTGCGGGTCGTGAAGGGGATGGCGGAGGAGGACGCTGCCCTGCAGTGGGCCGGGAAGTCCGCCAAGGTGTTCAAGGAGGAGTTCTCCGGCGTCCCGAAGAACCTCAAGAAGCTGAAGAAGTCGTACGAGCTGTGCGGTGACGCGCTGGCGGCGTACTGGCCGAAGCTGGAGCGGGCGCAGGCGCTGGCGGACAAGGCGCTGGCGAAGGCGCGGGAGGCCCGGGACAACCTGTCGTCGGCGCAGTCGCGGCTGGCCTCCGCCGACTCCTGGGTCACCCGGGCCACCAAGGAGGCCGACAAGTACAAGGACGACCCGACCGGCAGCAAATCGGACGCCGACAAGCCGGACGAGTCGAAGGTCCGCGCCGCCACGCGGGACGTGCAGCACGCCAAGTCCGCCCACACGAAGGCCCAGTCGGACGTCTCCGACGCGCAGGACGCCCTCTCCGCCGCGAAGAGGATGGCCGAGGACGCCCGCAAGATGCGCGAGGAGGCGGCGCGCCAGGCCAAACAGAAGATCGACGAGGCCTCCGACGCGGGCATCCAGAACCGGTCGTGGTGGGAGGAGGTCGGCGACTGGTTCGAGGACAACTGGGACACCATCGTCACGGTCTGCAAGGTCGTCGTGGCGGTGGTCGGCATCATCGCGATGATCATCGGCGGCCCGATCCTGGGCGCGATCGTGCTGATCGCGGCGCTGGTGGTGCTCGCCGACACCCTCTACAAATACTCACAGGGCAGGGCATCCCTGTGGGACGTGGCGTTCGCGGCGCTGGACTGCATACCCGGCGGCAAGGGGATCACCTCGCTCGGGAAGCTCGCCAAGGGAGCGAAGGCGCTCAAGGCAACGCGCATGAAGGGGATGGCCAACGCCGTACGCGGCCTGGTCAAGAACGGCCGGACCGCCATCGAGGACGGTGCCAAAGGCGGGTACAACCGGCTCAGGAGCAAGATCAAGGGATGTGGTGACCCGGTCGACGTGGCGACCGGGGAGATGTTCCTGGCGGAGACCGATGTCTCCCTTCCCGGAGCTCTGCCCCTCACCTTCACCCGCCGGGTCGCATCGGGCTACCGCTGTGGCTGGTGGTTCGGCGCCGGCTGGGCCTCCACCCTCGACCAGCGGCTGGAGATCGGCGAACACGAGATCGTCTTCGTCACAGAGGACGGGATGCTGCTCGCCTATCGTGATCCGGGGGCGGCCCGGGACCCGTGGCTGCCCGAAGCCGGCCCCCGCATGCCCCTTGTCCGTATGGACGACGGCACTTACCGGATTGACGATCCGCTCACTGGCCTGACGCGGCACTTCACGCCGTGCGGTGACGGCACGGCACCCATCGCAGCCGTCACCGACCGGAACGGCAACTCCCTCACCTTCGACTACGACGAGTCCGGCATCCCGCAGGCCATCCGGCACTCCGGCGGCTACCGCCTCGGACTGAGCGTCTACGGCGGCCGAGTGGTCGGTCTGGATCTGGTGGACGCCGCCGGAGAGGGATCGGACGTCGCGATCAGGCGTTACGGCTACACCGACGGCAACCTCACCGAGGTCGTCAACTCCTCTGGCCGCGCCCTCACCTTCACTTACGACCACCGCCTGCGCGTCACCTCGTGGACCGACCGGAACCGACGGCGCTATGAGTACACCTACGACGACCAGGACCGGTGCCTGGCCCAGGGTGGCGAGTCCGGGCACGTCACAGGAACGTTCACATACGACGGGATCGATGTTGCCTGGCCCGGCTGCCGCCTCACCACCCACACCACGGCCGCCGGTGAGACGACCCGGTTCGTGATCAACGACAACAGCCAGGTCATCGCCGAGGTCGACCCGCTGGGCAGTGTCACCCGGACCGAGTACGACGCACACCACCACCTCCTGTCCCGCACGGACGCGCTCGGCAACACCACCCGCTACGCGTACGACGCCGTCGGCAGGCCGACAAGCGCCTGTAGGCCCGACGGCGGGGTCGTCACGGTGGAGTACGAGACGCTTCACCTGCCGACTCGCGTCATCCAGCCGGACGGAGCCGTCTGGGAGCACGCCTACGACAGCCGCGGCAACCGGACCTCCACTACGGCTCCCGACGGAGCGCTCACTCGGCTGGCCTACGACGAGCGCGGACATCTGGCGGCGGTCACCGACCCCCTTGGCGCCACCACACACGTGCGGTGCAACCCCGCCGGGCTCAGGACGGAGACCGTCAGTGCCTTGGGGGACCGCTCGAGCCGCACGTACGACGCCTTCGGCCGCCTCAGCAGCATCACCGATCCACTGGGGCGGACCACCAGGTTCTGGTGGACGGTCGACGGTGATATGACGCGCGCGCGTCGGCCCGACGAGTCGTGCGACACCTGGGCGTACGACGCGGAGGGCAACTGCACGGCCCACACGGGACCGGATGGCGCCCGTACGGAGTTCGAGTACGGCCCCTTCGATCTGCTGACGGCGCAGACGGACTCCGAAGGCGCTCGGTACGAGTTCGCGTACGACAACTCACTGCGCCTCACCGAGGTGACCGACCCGCTGGGCCTCACGTGGCAGTACACCTACGACCGCGCCGGCCGTCTCATCGCGGAGACGGACTTCGACGGCCAACGGACGGCGTACGAGCGGGACGCGGCCGGCCGCATCGAGAGGCGGGTGAACCCGGCCGGCCAGGCCGTCGGTTACCGCTACGACGCCATGGGCCGGATCGTCGGGAAGACGGTCGGGGACGACACCACGTCCTACGTCTACGACAGGCTCGGCAGGCTGATTCATGCGTCGGGCCCCGGCTGCGATCTCCTGCTGGAGCGCGACCGCGCGGGACGGACGGTCACTGAGTGGATCAACGGGCGCACCCTGACCTCGGCCTACGATCCCAGGGGTCAGCGCGTCACGCGGGTCACCCCGTCCGGGGTACGAGCCCGGTACGCCTACGACGCCGTGGGAAGGACCGCCCGGCTGGACACCTCCGACCACGTCATCGACTTCACCCATGACGCGGCTGGACAGGAGATCGGGCGGCTGATCGACGACTCCCTGCGCTTCGTCCAGGCATGGGATGTCGCCGGTCGGCCAACAGAGCAGCACTGGACGGTGGCGGAGGGACAGGTCCGGAGCCGGACCTACGACTACGGGCCGGGCCGTAGCCTTGCGGTTTTCACGGACGCCCTGGACGGCCGCACCGACATTGACGTCTCACCGGCCGGTCGTATCACGTCGCTCCAGGGCGCGGGCCGGACGGAGACCTACGCCTATGACGCGGCGGGACACGTCACGTCCGCGTCGTGGTCGGGGCACCAGGGACCGGCCGAGGCCGCAGGAGACCGGTCCTACACGGGCACCCGCCTGCAGAGGGCTGGTGGGGTGCGCTACACCTACGATCCGGCCGGGCGGATCGTCGAGCGCCGGAAGACCCGGTTGTCCCGCAAGCCCGACGTGTGGCGGTACTCGTGGGACGCAGAGGACCGGCTGACCAGCGTGATCACGCCCGACGGGACCGTGTGGCGCTATGTTTACGACCCGCTCGGGCGCCGCATCGCCAAGGAGCGCCTGGCCGAGGACGGCCGGACAGTGGCGGGGCGAACCGAATTCACCTGGGACGGCCCGGTGCTCGCCGAGCAGACGACGGCCGACTCCGGGCTGCCGCATCCGGTCACGCTCACCTGGGAATATGACGGACTGCGGCCGATCACCCAGAGCGAACGGCTGACGGACTCCGCGACGCAGGAGGAGATCGACTCCCGGTTCTTCGCGGTCGTCACCGACATGGTGGGAGCCCCCACCGAACTCGTCGACCCGCAGGGCGTCGTGAACTGGCGTGCGCGGCGCACGTTGTGGGGCGTCACCACCTGGCCGAAGCAGAGCCCGGCATACACGCCCCTGCGTTTCCCCGGGCAGTACCACGATCCCGAAACCGGTCTGAACTACAACTTCCACCGTCACTACGACCCGGAGACGGCGCGCTATACCTCGCTCGACCCGCTTGGTCTGACACCCGCTCCCGATCCCTACGGATATGTCATCGATCCATTGCGCCAGATCGATCCATTCGGTCTGATGTCGTGTGATGAGGATACGGTGGTCCTCTACCACGGCTCGCGCAACTGGAGCGGTAATGATTTCTCTCTGAGAAATTCCAACGACCTGCAGCGGGAATACACCCCCGACGCGGGCGTCTACCTGACGGACGATTTCAATCGAGCCGCCACACAATATGCCGGTCCTGAAGGGGTCGTGGTGCGGACGGAAGTTCCGAGATCGTTCGCCGAGTCCGTATGGCGGGAACACAGCGGGCCGGCCGGAAGGCAGCCCGAATATTTTGTGAACACCCAAGAGGGAGTGGAAATTCTGAACGCGGGGTCGCCGCGCGTCCTGTCGCAACGAGATGCGATAATTGCACACATGATGGGTCAATTCTGATGAGATCCGAGATGCGAGGTATGGAGTAATGGTGGGAAAAGTCGTCCCTGTTCCGGAGGGCGTGCTCGCGCGGGAGGTCTTCGGCCCGCTCGGGGGAATCGTGGAGGTCGGAGCCGTGGCGGCGACGGGCACCTGGAGCGTCGGTGCGGCCTCGGTTGGCGCTCTGGTCGAGGGTCGGCGGGAAGAGGTCGACCGGCTGCTGGGCATGGTGCGTGCCGTCGGGGATTTCTCGCCGCCCGTCATGGCGATCGCCGATGAACTGGGCTACCTGCGCGAGCACCAGGTGACGGCGCCCTCGCTGCTGCTCTGGTCGGCCGGCCTGGAGGCCGTTCCGTCGAGTATTGAGGACCTGGAGAGGCCCGAGACCGTGCGCCGTATGTGCCGCATGGCCGCGGACCTGCAGTCGGCCCATTTCTTGCAGGCTGTGGTCACGGCCGCCGTCGCGGCCGGGACGGACGTGCGGCAGGGAGCGGCGCTGATCACCGAAGCGCTTGGGCTCGTATGCGACCTGGTGGATGCGGCAGGAGGGCCTTCCCCGGCGACGGTTTTCCGCATGTGGCGAGTGGCTCACCTGCCGGGCATTCTCGATCCCAGGGGCAAGGCTCCGGAGACGGGAAAGGCGGGCTTCAGGGCGTACGACCGGGAGTTGGAGAGATTGCTCATGGCAGTCTGACTGTCGTTGTCCCGTTGATCCACCAGTAGGACCGCCGACATCATGACCGCAGAATTCCTCATGAGCCTGGACGAAGGCATGCTGGAGTACTTCCGTGCCATCGCGAACGGGATGACGTCCAGGTTCGGCATCACGTACGCGGAAGCCGTGGCGAGGATGAACGAGCGGTACCAGGACGCCGAGATCTCGGCCTACCCCGACCTCATGTGCCACGAGTTCCCGGAGTACTGGGCCTACGGCCTGTACTACTACCCGGACGACCTTGGCCGCTTGCCGTCCGGCGACCAGGACGACGGCGAGGGAATCGACACCTCCACCCTCGGGGTCCGCCCCGCCCCGCCGAGGGACTCGCCGACCTGGACGCTGAGACGGTGAGGGGAATGTGGTACGACGTGTTCAGGGCCGCTCCGGAAACCGGAGCGGCGTGGGGTGAGCTGACACGGCCGGTACTCGACGCGATCGCAAGGTGCGATGCGGAACGGCTGGAGGTCGAGAGGGCCCGGGTCGCACCTCACATACGCGAGAAGATGACGGCTTCCGTGTATTCGGTGGCCGACCGTTTCGCGTCCTGGGAGCGTCTGGTGCGCAGGACGGAACTGGACTGGTCGAGCGACGACTTCTACCCCATCAGCGCCTACGGCAACGACCTGGACTCCCGTGACGGGTTGGAGGAGCTGATGCGTGCCATGTCGGCGGAAGCCCGAGACGGTGTTCTGGGGCAACTCCTGGCGCGCCTGGACGCCCGGTTCCGCGCGGTCACCGTCCCTGACCCGGAGCGCACACTGAGCCCCTGGGTCCGCCCGGCGACCGACAAGCCCGAACCGGAACTCGGCGAGTGGTGGAAACGCCGCCCCTTACATGCCCCTTGGGACGACTGAGCGCGGTGACGGCCGGCGCGGGTCGCACCTCACATACGCGAGACGATAACGGCTCCCGTGTATTCGGTGGCCGACCGTTTCCTGGCCCGCCTGGACGCCGCCTTCCAAGCGGCCGCCACCTCCCTGAAGGGGATATGGGCGATATTTACCGTAAATTCTCTTTTAGTTCCTGCGTGCTGCCCAGCGAGTCGAAATGCAACCGCCAGCACTCGCCTCGGTATCTCCCCGTGCACGTCACCGGAGGCCATCTACCCGCAGATTACCGGGCAGTTGACCTCAGGGTTTCGTGGTAGCGTCCTCGTCCGGAGGGACAGTACAACCTGAAAGGGAAATCGTGAACACGGAGAAGATCGCCGCTCGCCGCCTCTCGCTGGAAGAGGTGACGAAGCTCGACGTGAAGGACAGGATCTTCGTTTCCGCCGACACGGCAGAACTCAAACTTCCCGACTGTTATGTCCCTGCTTTTCTGACCAAGTCCGGTGAGTATTTCGAGGGCGGCTCGATCACGGCGAGGACCGTATTCCAGGAAGAGGTCTCCTGCCTTCCCGACGACGAGAATGAAGCCGGCATCTACGTGGCTGACGAGGGTGGCTCGGTGACCATCGAGGTACTCCAGTCCGCCGGTGTCGTGCTGGACCTGGCGCTTTTCGTCCCTGGTGGGGACAAGGGGGCCCTCTCGGCCCTTTACGCTGCGGCTCGGCAGGCGTTCGGCGCCGACATCGTGCAGATCTGGCGCCAGAGCCTCAAGGAAGTTCCCGACGTGAAGGTCGACATCTTCGAGGAGCAGATTCCCCGGGGGCGCAAGGCGGGCGACAGTCCCAAGCGTGACCGTCGCGCGATCGAC
This sequence comes from Streptomyces sp. H51, assembly GCF_035656535.1. NCBI lineage: Bacteria > Bacillati > Actinomycetota > Actinomycetes > Kitasatosporales > Streptomycetaceae > Streptomyces > Streptomyces sp. H51. The sequence continues at coordinate 56,781 of NZ_JAYMHD010000050.1, read as the reverse complement.
ACCTACCCCACCCGTGCGGACTTCATCGAGTTCTCCGCGGGGTGGAAGCCGGTCGTCGAGATTCACCGGCCGGTTGTCGACGACACCCCGACCATCTGAGGCGGCGTTGCCTCTCGATCCTGGTCCGAGGGAACGCCGAGAAATTCCTCGATGACCTCGTGAGGCAGTCCGACGTCCACTTCGTGATCGGGCGAGGCCGAGGAGCGTGAGGGGCCGGCGGGCGTCACGCGCATGACGGCGACGGCCGGAGGCGATGTTCTTCGCGCCGTTCAGTCGCAGGGCGCAGACCGCGATGTCGCGCCAGGTCGCCCTGGCGCGAGTGCGCGGTCGGTCCGCCACCGCGCACGCGGTTCTTCAGGGCCGTCGTGGACGACTTCGTGGAGTCGTCCGGGACGGCCGGTCCGCCTCAGCGCGGGACGTGAATGACGGTGTCCCGGAGGACGCCTTCCTTCAGGGCGTCGACGAACGCGGTGAAGGAAGCGGAAGGCAGGGAGAGGATCCCCTTGGCCGGGTCCTTCGAGTCGCGTATGGCTATGTGGGTGCGGCGGTTCGCTATCTCCAGGCAGGCGTTGCCCTCGCCGCCGCCGGAGTAGGACGACTTCCGCCAGATGTCGGGGGTGGCCATGGTGTGCCTCACAGCTCCTTCGCCAGCCGCTCGATGAAGTCACGTGAGCGCCCGGGCTCCAGTGACACTGCCTCCACTTTACGGAAGAGCGTTCGAAAGCGGGCGAGTTGTGCCTCCGCGTCGACGAACACGGTTCCGTGGGGACCGTCGCGTACCACGGTGTCGAGTTGGGGGACCGGACCGCCCGCGTACACCATGGCGCTTCCGGCTCCGGCGAAGCCGGTCAGGCCGAAGGGGACGACGCGCACGGTGATGTGGTCCGCCTCGGAAAGCTCCAGGACGCGGGCGAGCTGAGCCCGTGCGGCAGCGCGGTTGCCGACCATGATGCGCAGTGCCGCTTCGTGGATCACCGTCCTGTACGGCGTGGCGCTGGGGCTCTCGATGATGACCTTCCGCCTCATGCGGTGCTCCACCCGGCGCTCCAACTCGGTCTCGGGGAAGTCCGGGTTCATGTAGGAGAAGAGCGCCCGTGCGTAGTCCTCGGTCTGGAGAAGGCCAGGGATGTGCAGGAAGTCCACGTCCCATCGGTAGGCCGCGTGGTGCTCCAGCTCGGACAGGTCCAGGAACGACGTAGGCAGGTGCCCCCGGTACTCCTCCCACCAGCCGGTGGCGCGATCGGAGGCCATCGCTGCCAGTGCCTCGATCAAGTCGGCGTCGGAACAGGCGTAGTGGGCGGCGAGCCGTCGTACGCGTTCCTCGCTCACTCCTGCCGTGCCGAATTCGATCTGGCTCACCTGCGCCGAATCCGTACCGAGCAACGCGGCGGCCTCGCGCCCCTTGAGGCCGGCAGCCTCTCGCAGTTTCCGCAGCTCAGTGCCCAGACGTTGCTGGCGGGCTGTGGGTTCTTTCCTGCGCGCCATGGTTTCCTTCCCGGCGGCCCTGACTTCGCTGATGCGGCACCTCGTTGGGGTGGAAGACTACGGCAGCGACTTGCGGGGTCCCAAATTGTGGCCCTACTGTCGGTGACGCGCCGCACACGCTGCGAAACTCCGGGGCGCCGGAAGCGCACCGCTCCGTCGTGCCGTGGCGAGGTTCGCCGACATCCCTTTCTCTCGCAGGAGTTCCGTCATGCCTGAAAACGAGCCGTGGGAGTACTCCCTCTACATCCCGAACGACCCCCGCGCCGTCACCGTCTGCCGCCGAACCCTCCGCCTGATCCTGACCATGCACGGCCTCATCCGGCTGGTCGACACCGCGGAGCTGCTCGCGACGGAGCTGGTCTCCAACTCCGTACGCCACACCAAGGGGCCCGCGGCGCTGCGGGTGCGCTGGTCGGCCGGTGTGCTGCGGATCGGGGCGTGGGACACCAGTCCCGAACCGCCGCAGCAACCAGGGTTGTTGGAGCCGCACACCGAGGCGGAGGAGGGGCGCGGGCTTGCCCTGGTCCGGGCCTGTTCCGACCTGTGGGGGTGGCAGCCGCTCGCCAGGGACGGGAATCGTGGGAAGTACGTGTGGTGCGACCTCGTCGCGGCGTAGGTCCCCGTTCGAAGTTCATAAGATCTCGGTAGGCTCAGTACACCCCACCCCGCCGCCAACTCCCTCCACACCAGACCCAGGACACCCGCCATGCCGCGACGCCGCACATCAAGTTCGACGGGCAGCTCGACGAGCAGTCCGACGGTCCCGAGGAACCGCACTCCGCAACCCGTGCGCGTGCGGCGGCGCAGCTTCGGGGACTTCGTCAAGGCGTTCCTCGCCTTCGTCGCGTTGGTCGTCCTGGTCGTCGGGGTGCCGGGCGCGCTGGCCGTGTTCGTGGGGTGGCCGTTGCCGCACGGGGCGCCGAAGCTGGAGTGGCTCCAGCGGGAGATCACCGTCTCGACGTTCCTGCACATCCTGACGGTCGTGGTGTGGCTGGCCTGGGCGCAGTTCACCGCCTGCGTGCTGGTGGAGGTCAAGGCGGCGCTGTCCGGCATCGGCGTCCCCGGGCGGGTGCCCGGCGCGGGCCCCAGCCAGCTGCTCGCCCGCCAGCTCGTCGCCGCGCTGCTGCTCGTCGGCGCCACCGCCGCCAGTCTCACGCCGGGGCTCTCGCAGCTCGGGCACGGCCTGGAGGGCGGCCACAAGCCCGCCGTCGCCGCCGCCCAGGCGACCCCGGGACTGTTCGCGCAGCAGCAGGAGCAGGCCGCCGACACCGCCGCCGCGCTCGCCGAGCAGGCCTCGCACGCCGACGGCGGCAGCGGCGCCCGGCAGCACGGCGACACGAAGTACTACCGGATCCAGCCGCCGGAAGGGCGCCACCACGACTCGCTCTGGGAGATCGCCCAGCGCCACCTGGGCGACGGGCGGCGGTACAAGGAGATCTACGAGCTCAACAAGGACCGCGTGCAGCCCGACGGCTCCAAGCTGTCCGAGGCCAGCCTGATCCGGCCCGGCTGGATCATGGAGATGCCCGGCGACGCGCGCGGCGGCGAACTCGTCGAGATGCCCGACCCGGGCGCCGACGTGTCGCCGGAAGCGCAGCAGCAGATCCACGACTACGCCAAGAGCGGGGATCACGCCGAGCCCGCCGGACAGCACGGCGGGCAGGTGTCCGTGCCCGCGCAGCGGCCCGCCCCCGACGCGCCGCAGCACCGCGAGCACGCCGGCCCGGCCGCCGGCCAGGAGACCGGCCGGCAGACCGGCCACTCCTTCGGGCTTCCCGAAGCCCTGCTCACCGCCCCGCTCCTCGCCGCCGGTCTCCTCGGCGCCCTCGGACGCCGGCGCCGGCAGGCGCTGTGGCAGTCGGCGCTCGGCTCGGCCGGTGGCCGGCGCGGCATGGAGCCGCCCACGCCCACCGGTGACGCCGCCGACGCCCAGGACGCTCTCCTGGTCGGCGCCGACCCCGAGGCCGTACGGCTCCTCGACCGGTCGCTGCGCGGGCTCGCCGCTCAACTCGCCTCAGAATCAAGGCCGTTGCCCACCGTCTACGCGGCCTGGCTGACGGGCGGCGATCTCCACCTCCAGCTCGCCCAGCCCGCCGGGAAGCCGCCCGCGCCCTGGCAGCTCGGGCAGGACCAGACGTTCTGGATGCTGGCCCGCGCCGACGCCGAGCGGTACGAGGACGCCGAGACCGCCGCCCCGTACCCCGGTCTGGTCAGCCTCGGCACCATGGACGACTCGCGGCTGCTGCTCAACCTGGAGTCCGTGCCAGGCATCGTCTCCCTCAGCGGGCGCGAGGCCGACCGGGCCGCCGTCTTCGCGTCCGTCGCCGCCGAACTCGCCACCAACGGCTGGTCCGACCGCATGACGATCACCCTCGTCGGGTTCGGCGAGGACCTCACCCCGCTCGCGCCCAACCGGCTGCGTCACCTCGACGGCGTCGACGCCCTCATGGAGACCATGGAGGCCGAGACGCGGCAGCGGCGCGGCGCGCTCGGCGCGGCCGGGCACGACTCGGTACTGACCGGCCGCACCGGGCCCGCCCAGCACACCCGTTGGGCCCCGCACCTGGTCCTGCTCGCCGCCCAGCCGTCCGCCGAGGACGCCGTCAAGCTCGCCGAACTCGCCGCCGACGCGAGCCGCTTGGGCATCGGCTACCTCGTCGGCACCGAGACCGGCGAGCTGCCCGGCGCCGCCTGGGAGATGGAGATCACCCGCGAGGGCAAGCTGCTCGCGCCGCTGCTCGGCCTCGAACTGGAGGCGCAGCTCCTGCCGGTGGCCCAACAGCGCGCCGTCGTCGAGCTGTTCGTCGAAGCGGACCCCGAGCACGACCCCGACGGGCCCACCACCAGCCCACCGTTCCTCGTCGACATCAGCGAGCAGGGACGGCCCGCGGTGTACGCGCGACTGGTCGGGCCGTACGAGATCATCGGCCTCGACACCCCGGACGGCGAACGCAGCGCCCTGCTGCACGAGGCGCTCGCGCTGCTGCTGCTGCACCGCGAGGGCGTGCACCCGCGCGTGCTGTCGTCCGCGCTGTGGCCGCGCGGGGTCACCCCGGACGTGCGGGACGCGCTGCTGGAGCGGCTGGGCGCCTGGCTCGGGACCGACCCGGACGGCAGCCCCCGGCTGCGCACCGACGCGACCGGGCGGCTCACGCTCGCCAAGTCGGTCGTCTCGGACCTGGACGTGCTCCGCTCGCTGTACCACGAGGCCACGCAGGGCAAGGGCGTCGACAGCCGGGTGGTGCGCGGCCGGCTGCTCACCGACGCGCTGGTGCTGGTACGCGGACCGCTGCTCGCCGACCGGCCCGAGGGCCGCTACCGCTGGCTCACGCACGAGATCGTCGACGCCCAACTCCCGCTCCTGGTTGCGGACATCGGGCTCGCGCTGTCCGCGTTCCACCTGGAGAAGGACCGCGCGGAGCGGGCCATCGAGGCGCTCGACGCGGCCCTGAACTCCGCACCGGGTGACGAGCGGCTGTGGCACGAGCTGCTGCGCGCCACCCACGCCACCGGCGACGCGGACAAGCTGCGTGCCGTCGCCGCCGACCTGGTGGGCCGCAGCGGTGCGCGGGGCCTGCCGCCGCGCACCGAGGCGCTGCTCGACGAACTGCTGCCGTCGTGGCGCACCGGCACCGCCGCGGTGGGATGACCACGGCCGGGTCGAGCACGGCCGCGCTGGTCGCCGTCGCCGCGCTGTGGGGTGCGGCGGCGGGGGCGCTGCTGCCCCGGGCCGCGTACCGGTTCTCGGTGCCGGCGGGGGAGCCGTGGCGGGCGGAGTGCCCGGGCGGGCATCCGGTCGGCGGGTGGGCCGGACCGGCCCGGTGCGGGGCGTGTGAGCGGACGGAGGCGCGCTACGGCTCCGGTACCCCGGTCGCCGTCACCGCTCTCGTCTGCGCCGTGCTCGCCGCCGCCACCGGCACCCGGCCCGAACTCGCCGTCTGGCTGCTGCTCGCACCCGTCGCGGTGCTGCTGGCGGTGGTCGACGTGCGGGTGCAGCGGCTGCCCGACCCGCTCACCCTCCCGCTCGCGGGCGCCGCGCTCGCCCTGCTCGGCGCCGCCGCGCTCGTGCCGGAGCACGCCGGCGACTGGCTCACCGCGCTGTACGGCGCCCTGGCGCTCGGCGGCGCGTTCTTCGTGCTGTTCCTCATCAATCCCGGCGGCATGGGCTTCGGCGACGTGAAGCTGGCGGTCGGCCTGGGCGCGGCCCTCGGCTGGTACGGCTGGCCGACGCTGATGCTCGGCACGTTCGCCGCCTTCCTGCTGGGGGCCGTGTACGGCGGCGCGCTGGTGGCCCTGCGGCGGGCCGGGCGCAAGACGGCGATCCCGTTCGGCCCGTTCCTGATCACGGGCGCCTTCCTGGGCCTGCTGGTCGGGGCCTACGCGGCCTGACGTCGGCCGTCTGACACCGCTGACGTAGGCTGGTCCGGTCTGTCCACACCCTTGACGACTCCTGCGAAAGGGACGCCGGTGACCGAGAAGGCCGACCTTCAGTCCGTCCTCGACCGTGCCGCCGCCGGTGGGCGGATCACCCCCGAGGAGGCGCTCGCCCTCTACCGGGACGCCCCGCTGCACGCGCTCGGCGCGGCCGCCGACGCGGTACGCCGGCGCAAGTACGCCGGGATCGAGCACATCGCGACGTACATCATCGAGCGCAACATCAACTACACGAACGTGTGCGTCACCGCGTGCAGGTTCTGCGCCTTCTACGCCGCTCCCAAGGACACCGAGAAGGGCTGGACGCGCGACCTCGACGACATCCTGCGCCGGTGCGCGGAGACCGTCGAACTCGGCGGCACGCAGATCATGTTCCAGGGCGGCCACCACCCGGACTACGGCGTCGAGTACTACGAGAAGCACTTCGCCGCCATCAAGAAGGAGTTCCCGGAGCTGGTCATCCACAGCCTGGGCGCCTCCGAGGTGGAGCACATGGCCCGCATCAGCGGGGTCTCGGTGGAGGAGGCCATCACCCGTATCCACGAGGCGGGCCTGGACTCCTTCGCGGGCGCCGGGGCCGAACTGCTGCCCGAGCGGCCGCGCAAGGCCATCGCCCCGCTGAAGGAGAGCGGCGAGCGCTGGCTGGAGATCATGGAGGCGGCGCACCGGCTGGGCGTGGAGTCGACGTCGACGATGCTGATGGGCACCGGCGAGACCAACGCCGAGCGCATCGAGCACCTGCGGATGATCCGGGACGTGCAGGACCGCACCGGGGGCTTCCGGGCCTTCATCCCGTACACCTACCAGCCCGAGAACAACCACCTCAAGGGCCGTACGCAGGCCACGATCTTCGAGTACCTGCGGATGATCGCCATCGCCCGGCTCTTCCTGGACAACGTCCAGCACATCCAGGGCTCTTGGCTGACGACGGGCAAGGAGGTCGGGCAGCTGTCGCTGCACTACGGCGCGGACGACCTCGGCTCGATCATGCTGGAGGAGAACGTCGTCTCCTCGGCCGGCGCCAAGCACCGCTCCAACCGGCTGGAGATCATCGACCTGATCCGCAAGGCCGGGCGCGTCCCCGCCCAGCGGTCCACCACCTACGAGCACCTCGTCGTGCACGACGACCCGGCGAACGACCCGGTCGACGAGCGGGTCGTCTCGCACATCTCCTCGACGGCGATCGAGGGCGGCACCGCGCACCCCGAGTTGAAGATCCTGGCCTCCAACTGACGTAACCGTGCTGACCATTCACACGGCGGACGAGGTCCGCCCCAGCTGGGACGAGGGCTCCGAGCCCGTCAAGGACGGCGCCGTCCTGGTGTCGGGCACGCGCGTCGAGGCGGTGGGGCCGTTCGCCGTCCTCCGCGAACGTCACCCGGACGCGCGGGTACGGCGCTGGCCCGGCTTCCTCGGACCGGCCCGCGTCCACGAGGGCCCGCTGCCGGACGCCCCGAGCCCGCGCGAACGCATTCACGCGGTGCTGAAACTCGGCGCGACGGCGGTCACGGAGCAGCACGCCGCCTCGCCCGAACTTCGGGCCGCGGCTGAGCGCAACGAGGTGCGCGTACTGTCCGCGACGCCGACGCCGACGCCGGTTCCCCGCCTGGAGCCGGCGGCTCGCGCCGACCTCGCCGTCTTCGACGACACCGGCGCGTGCCTCGCCACGGTCTGCGCGGGCCGACTGGTGCACCGGCGCCGCTGAGCGTGCCGTCGGTGGTGCGGCGCCGTGCCCCGTCGGTCGTCTGCCGTGCCGTTGTGGCTGGTCGCGCAGTTCCCCGCGCCCCTTCGGGGCGCTGTCGACGTCGCCGTCTTCGTCGACATTGGGGCGTGTCTCGTCACGGTCTGGGCGGGTTGCCTGGTGCGCCGGCGCCGTGCCCGGTCGGTCGTCTGCCGTGCCGTTGTGGCTGGTCGCGCAGTTCCCCGCGGCCCTTCGGGGCGCTGTCGGACCGCAGGGGTTTTCCACCGGACCCGCTCAGCCCGCGAACGCCCTGCCGAAGGCGCCGGAACTCTGCTTCACGCCGCTGCAGTCGGTGGCCGCCTTGCCGGACGCCGCAGCGTCGCCCGGGCACTGCTGGTCCCGGAACGTCGACCACATCGACACCCAGGCGATCTTCTTCTCCTCCGCGAACGATCGCACCTGCGCCGCGTCGGCGAGCGTGAACGTCTCACCGGCCACGTCGTTGACGCCGATCATCGACGTCAGCGCCATGCCCTGCCAGGCGGCCGCGTCGGACAGCTCGAACACCTCCTTCAGCTGCGCGTGCGCGGCCTCGGCGGCGGCGAGGGCGTAGTCGCCCATGTCGCCGGTGTACGACGCGCCGTAGTTCATGGTCATCAGGTTCACCGTGGACACCTGCACGTCGTGCTCGTTCGCGGACCGCAGGACCGCCAGGCCGCGGTCGTCCAGGCCGGACGGCATGACCGGCAGGGTGAAGGTGACCTCCAGGCCGGGCCGGTCCTGCTGCAGCTTCGCTATCGCCTGCGAACGCAGGGCGATCGAGCCGGCGTCGGACAGCTGGCCGCCCTCGACGTCGAAGTCGGCCTTCGAGGTGCCCGCCGCGTCCAGCGCCTCGCCGTAGGCGCCGGCGAGCGCGGCGGCGCTGTCGCAGTCCGAGGCCAGTTCCTTGCCGGCGGCTCCGCCGAAGGAGACGCGGACGTCGGCGCCGTTCGCCTTCAGCTGCGAGATCCGGGTCTTCACGGCCGGGTCGCCGATGGCCTGCGTGCCGTTCCACATCGGGTCGCAGCCGCTGCCGGAGGAGAGCACGAACGCCAGGTTGTAGGTCGCCGGGGAGCCGGCGGAGTCGTTCTCCGAGGATCCCGTGGCACCGACGTACGGGGCGAACCCGTCGGCCGACTCCGCGGCCGGGGCGCTCGCCCGACCCGACGGCCCGGGCGCCGAGTCCGCGATGCCGTCGGGGCCCGCGGAGCAACCCGCCGTGGCCAGGGCGAACAGACAAGTGAACCCGGCCGCCGGCTTCAGCAGACTCCGCATGGGACATGCACCCGCTCTCGTGATCTTCATCTCAGGGTCGTAACCAGGCCTGATGCCAAAGGGAAACGTATGAGAGCGGCTCGCGTGCGGGAAATCCATGGAACATGTCGCGTGTTTCCCGCGAACAGGACCATCGGTCACCTGGCCGGTCAGCGTCATCGGATCACCGACAGGATCACGGCAGAGTCCGGAGTCATCAGCCGGTCCACGTCTGCGCTCCGCAACATGGGTACTCGGTGACGGACGTGGCGTACCCGGCAGCCGCACCGGAACCGAGCCGGTGACCGTACCGGAGCCCGCCCGGGCCGAAGCCGGTGGCCGGCGCGGCTCCCACCGACGCCGGGGCGGAGGAGGAGAAGCCTCCGCCCCGGCCCCCGGCCCCGGACGGCTGTGTCGGCTGGACCTGTTCGTGCCGCCGTGCGGCCGGGCGGGGGAGTGGCGGCGCGCGGGAAGCCCCGGCCCCCGCCGTGACGGCGTACTGCAACAATGGGCGCGTGACCCGCGCATCCCTGGACAAGCAGCCGCACGAAGTCGCCTCGATGTTCGACAACGTGGCGGAACGGTACGACCTGACGAACGACGTCCTGTCGCTCGGCCAGGACCGTCGGTGGCGCAAGGAGGTCGCCAAGGCGGTCGACGCGCGCCCCGCCCAGAAGGTCCTGGACCTGGCGGCCGGCACCGGGACGTCATCGCTGCCCTTCGCGCGGACCGGCGCCTACGTCGTCCCGTGCGACTTCTCCCTGGGCATGCTCCGGGTCGGCAAGAAGAACCACTCGTGGCTGCCGTTCACGGCGGGCGACGCCACCGGACTGCCGTTCCGGGACGACACCTTCGACGCGGTGACGATCTCCTTCGGGCTGCGCAACGTACGGGACTTCGACGCGGCCCTGCGCGAGATGCACCGGGTGACCCGGCCCGGCGGGCGCGTCGTCATCTGCGAGTTCTCACACCCGACCTGGGCGCCCTTCCGCACCGTCTACACCGAGTACCTGATGCGCGCCCTGCCGCCGGTGGCGCGCGCGGTCTCCTCCAACCCCGACGCCTACGTCTACCTCGCCGAGTCCATCCGCGCCTGGCCCGACCAGGCCGTGCTGGCCGGGCACCTGCAGAAGGCCGGCTGGTCGAAGGTGGCGTGGCGCAACCTCACGGGCGGGGTGGTCACCCTGCACCGGGGATTCAAACAGGGCTGACCACCGGGGATTCAGACAGGGCTGACGACGGCGTGCGGATCGCCCGGCTCGTCGAGCTCGCGCTGCAGTCCGCCCCCGGGCGGCCGCGGCACGCGCGGTTCGCGCACCCCGGCGCCTCCGCCGCCCTCCTGCGGGCCGAAGTCGAACCAGATGTAGACCACGGAGTCCCGCGGCACCGCGCCGCCCGGCGGCGGGTACTGCCGGACGACGTGGTCGACGAGGGTCCGGTTGAAGTCGGGCCGGTCCGCGGCGTGCAGGAGCAGGCCGCACGCCGCTGCCGTCTCGCGGGCGTCCATGGCCATCAGTCCGACCAGCCGCGGCACGCGCACTTCGGGTGTTACGGGCGTCATGTGCACAGATGTCACCCCCAGTGGTACTGGCAGGGTAACTCCGGCCGGGCGCCCCCCGGAAGCGCTGCGTGTTCATCCGTGGCAATCGGTCACTCAGAGCGACGAAAGCGAAGCCTGTGGGCCGCGGTCCGGTCCGAGGACCGGCGTCACAGCTCCAGCCGGTAGCAGCGCCCCTCCCGCTGCGAGGTGGGCGTGGTGAAGACCTCGACGAGGCGCATGCCGAGCCGTTCGATCACCGCGATCGAGCGCTTGTTGTCGGACAGCACCATCGCCACCACGCTGGGCACGCCCGCCGCGCGCAGCCGCTCCAGCGTCATCTGCGCGGCCGCGGTCGCGTATCCCTTGCCCCAGTGCTCCCGCCCGAGCCGCCACCCGATCTCGATCTCGCCCGTGGGGCCCCACTCCTGCGGCCACGGCTGCGCGCCGGTGAAGCCGATGACCCGCCCGGACGCGTCGAGCATGGTCCACAGGCAGAAGCCCAGTTCGGCGTCGTGCCGGCGCTGGCGGGCGGTCAGCTCCTCGTAGACCGACAACTCGGCGGGCTTGCCGCCGTGGAACTCCATGACGTCCGGATCGTCGAAGATCCGGTGCCAGGCCACGGCGTCCTCGTCGGTGGGGACGCGCAGCCTGACGACGGGCAGAGCATGGTTCACGGGGCAGCCCTTCAGCCGGTGATCGATACCGCTGAATAGACTGCCCATGTCCCGTGCCCCTCGGCACACAGATTTTCGAACTTGGGGAGATCCCGCCGTGACCGCCGTGACCGAGCCCCACTCCGAGCCCGTTTCCGAGCCCTTCTCCGAGAACACCGCCGATGTGATCGTCGTGGGCGCGGGTCCGGCCGGTTCCACGACGGCGTACCACCTGGCGAAGGCCGGACTCGACGTCCTGCTGCTGGAGAAGACCGAGTTCCCGCGCGAGAAGGTGTGCGGTGACGGACTCACCCCGCGCGCGGTCAAGCAGCTGGTCGCGATGGGCATCGACATCTCCGAGGAGGCCGGCTGGCTGCGCAACAAGGGCCTGCGGATCATCGGCGGCGGTGTCCGGCTCCAGCTGGACTGGCCCGACCTCGCCTCCTTCCCCGACTACGGCCTGGTGCGCAAGCGCGACGACTTCGACGAGCAGCTGGCGCGGCAGGCGCAGAAGGCCGGAGCGCGGCTGTACGAACGCTGCAACGTCGGCGCCCCGATCGTCGACGACCGCACCGGCCGCATCACCGGCGTGCACGCCAAGCTGGGCGAGGAGAAGCGCCCGGTCACCTTCCACGCCCCGCTCGTGGTCGCCGCCGACGGCAACTCCAGCCGCCTGTCCCTGGCGATGGGTCTGCACCGCCGCGAGGACCGCCCGATGGGCGTCGCGGTCCGCACCTACTTCACCTCTCCGCGCCACGACGACGACTACCTGGAGTCGTGGCTGGAGCTGTGGGACCGCCGCGGCCCCCAGGACCGCCTGCTGCCCGGCTACGGCTGGATCTTCGGCATGGGCGACGGCACGTCCAACGTCGGCCTGGGCGTGCTGAACACCTCCGACTCCTTCAAGGAGCTGGACTGGCGCGAGGTGCTGAAGGCGTGGTGCGCCTCCATGCCGGAGGACTGGGGCTACACGCCGGAGAACATGACCGGCCCGATCCGCGGCGCGGCCCTGCCGATGGCCTTCAACCGCCAGCCGCACTACACCAAGGGCCTGCTGCTGGTCGGCGACGCCGGCGGCCTGGTCAACCCCTTCAACGGCGAGGGCATCGCCTACGCCATGGAGTCCGGCCAGCTCGCCGCCGACGTCATCGTCCAGGCGCACGCGCGGGCCACGTCCGGCGGGCGTGAACTCGCCCTCCAGCGCTACCCGCGCGTCCTCAAGGACACCTACGGCGGCTACTACACGCTCGGCCGCGCCTTCGTGAAGCTCATCGGCAACCCGAAGGTCATGCAGATCGCCACCCAGCGCGGCCTGACCCACCCGCTGCTGATGAAGTTCACCCTCAAGCTCCTGGCGAACCTCACCGACCCCACGGGCGGCGACGCGATGGACCGCATCATCAACGGCCTGAGCAAGGTGGCGCCGCGTTCCTGATCACAGAGTCGGCACTCCGACGGAGTGTCATATGGCGCTCCGATAAAGGCGGGGCAATTACGGATCACCGTTTCGGTTTCTTTCGTGGAGGGTGACTTCCAATCGGAAACCGACATTCGAGTGGGCGAGTAGTGGCTGGTTTCGACCGGCTGAGTGCTTTCTCTGATCTGCGTGTCGCGGCCGAGTATGTGCAGCGGATCCGTCTCAGGGGGCGTGACCTGCTGATTCAAGGCGGTCTCGTTGATTACCGCTCGGTCCCGACGCTCGTTCCGGTGATTGTTATGTCGCGTTCCGTGGGTAATGTCGCGTTCCTCGGCAGGGGTTTCCCTGTGGTTCGAAGGAGGATCGATCAGTGAAAAGCATTGTTCGGGCCGTGGTGACCACGGTTCTGACCGCGGGGGCGGTGGTCGTGCCTTTGTCCGTGTCGGCGGCGGCCGTTCCCGGAGCCGCTGCCCGCGGTCCCGTCGTGGCGACGGGGGCAGACATTGTGGTGCGGTCGGTGCAGCGGTGCGACAGTCACCGCTCGCGGCACGATCGCAACGAGTCGGGCTGGGGCTGCTCCCGCAGCAGCCATCTCGAGTGGGTGAAGGGCCGCCACCGTCATCATCACCACCACTGGTCCTGTGACCGGCGGGGGCGTGGATAGTCCGGCGACCGCACAGGGCGCCGTCCGCCGGCACATGACAGTGACGGCGGACGGCGCCGACTTGTGCGGTGGAACCGCACCGCTTCGCGCTGCGGTCGCTGCACGCGATGTGCTGCCGGTTCCACGCGGCCGACTGCGGCTGCGGTGCCGTTCGGCACTGCCGCGCCGCAGGGAATCAGCGGCGGTAGATTGTCAGGACCGAGCCGTTGATTTCCATACGCCGCCTGCTGAGTTGTTCACCGCAGCGCAGGGCTGTGAGGCAGCCGCGCAAAGCGGCCATCTCTTCCCTGTCGAGAACCGCCAAGGCCATGTTCATCACGTCGGCCAGAGCCGAGGCGGTACTGCACTCGTGGAGTTCTTCCGAGAGCAGGATCACCGGTTCTCCCGTCGTGCCCCGGACGACGGCTGTGGTGGACGATCCCTGAACGACGAGCACATGCACCCCTCCCCCGAAACCTTGGCATCCAACCTGCTCGGCTCGGGCAGAAAGAGAGGATAGCCATAAAGTTTCGCTCTTTCATCTCTCCCGGACGGAATTATCCCGTGCTCGTGGCTTCTTGAAAGGGCGGCGGGCGTGCACGCGCGTCCGGGAACGTGCCCGGGACAGGTGAAGAGGCGTCTGTGCGCGGCCTGTTGCTCGCTTCGGGCCCGTGTCGGCGGATCCGTGAACCACGGGCGTGCGAATGTTTGTTTTGTTTTTCTGTTTGCTGCGGGACGGCTTTCGCGGTGTGGGCCGTGGTGGCGGCAGCGAGTGCCGGCCCCGTCTTCCGCGTCCCAGCGTCGGCGGCCCCGTCCGCATGGCCTGCCGCGGGCCTGTGCCGACCCGCCCTGTCCGTCCCGGCTGTGTTGTCCCTGCCTGGTTCCGTTGACCTGAGCTGCGTGTTCTGGGGCGTTCGGTAGGTGTTGGGCCGTGTTCTCATCCGACATCTCTTTTGGGGTTAAAAGAGTTGCCTGGGTGGTTTGCGTAGCGTCGCGACGTCCGCTAGTGTCCGGAGCCTCCGGACAAGATGTTCGGAGGCTCCGGACAACGGTGTGGGTGCCGGCCTCTGCATTCCGCGGGGGCTCTGGTGTCCGTGCCGTGCTGGAAGGGCGCAAGCCGGGCTGTTCGTCGGCCCGATGGTGCCCGTGGGCGGCTTCCGCGCGGCCTGACTCGACAGGCGCGCGGGTGACTGTTCATTCCAGGCGGGTGCCGACGGAAAGCCGGCACCCGCCCCGGAGCGGAATCGATGGTGGCTGCGTGCGGGTGGACGGTGCAGGGCCGTTGACCACCGCAACCGTACCCGGCTCCGGCCGGGCCCATCGGTTCCACATTCCTTAGGTGCAATAGAAAGGCGTTCTTCGTGAACATCGAACAGCTCGAGGGCGAGTCCGCGCAGCTGCTGCCCGGCCGTGAGGCGCTGGGGAAGTTCTCGTTCAACCTCACCAGGATCACCAACGTCACGCGCAAGGCCGCCTACGTGGACGCGCACAACGAGTCGCTGGCGGCCAACCAGCTCTCGCCGTTCGCGGTCGCCCAGTCCCAGGCCACCCAGGTCATCGGCATCTCCCAGTAAGCATCTGGGACACCGCATCCGGTAGCGCGTTTCCGGTGCCGCACTCGGGACCACAACCGGGTGCGGCACCCCTGCCCCAGACGGTATCGGGCTCGGTGTCGCTGTCGGCGCCGGAGCCGGGTGCCGCCGTCGGCGCGGTCGTCAGGACCGCATCCGGGATGCCGCAGCCGGTGTCGTAGGCGGCGTCGCAGCCGGTGCCGATCTAGGGCACCGCAGCCGGTGCCGCTCGAGGGCACCGCAGTCGGTGTCACATCTGGGTTGCCGTGGTGCCGTGGTGCTGTATGGGGCGAGTTGCCTGCCGGGCCGGTGCTCGCCGGCCCGGCAGGCGTCCGTCTGCCCGGGAAGGGTGTTGTCGCCCTGCGGGCGAGGCGGTCTCCGTTCGTGTCGTCGACAAGGAAATGAGGGCTTTCGTGAACTTCGACGAGCTTGAGGAAGAGTCCGCGCAGCTGCTGCCCGGCCGTGAGGCGCTGGGGAAGCTGAAGTTCAGTCTCACCCGGATGACCCGGGTCACGGCCAAGACCGTGGATGTGGCCGCGCACAACGAGTCGCTCGCGGCGAACGACGTTTCGCCGTTCGCGGTGGCGCAGTCCGAGGCGGCGCAATCGGTGTGCATCCGCCAGTAGTGGGCCGGGCTTCGTCGGGTTGTCTGTGACTGCACCGGGGCGGGCAGGTCCCGTCCCGGGGGGAGGAATGTGTGACGGTGGCCGGTGATCAGGATGTCGATGCTGTCGGTCTGCCGGGTCAGCCGCCTGGCGCCGCCGGGGTCTTGGCCGGTGAGGGTGACAGCCCCACGGTTCTGCTGCCGCCGGACACACGTACTCTGCGGCTGGGAGCGGTCGGCGGTGGCCGGCTGTCCCCGGCCGCGCCCCCGGCCCTGCGGCTGAGCCGTGGTCTGGAACGGATGGGCGAGTACAAGGGGTCGGGGTTCACCGAGCCGAAGTACCTGGTCCGCCGGGGCGACGGCCAGGTCATCCAGCTGTCGCGGCTGCTGTATCTGGTGGTGAGCGGTATTGACGGCACCCGTGACGCGGAGGCCGTCTCGCATTTCGTCAGCGCCCGCTACGGCGCGGAGGTCACCGTCGGCAACGTGTGCTATCTCGTCGAGAACAAGCTCACTCCGCTGGGTGTGGTGGTCGCGGCGGATGCGGATTCCGACGAGGCCGACGGCCCGCGTTCGGACCTGCTGCTGGCGCTCAAGGGCCACCGGGTGATCTTCGGTGACCGGCAGGTGGCGCGGATCGCGGCCGCACTGGCGTGGCTGCACCGGCCGCTGGTCGTGGCGGTGGTGCTGGCCGCCACGCTGGCCATGGACGTGTGGCTGTTCGCGATCCACGGGGCGATGTCGCCCGTGCTGCGTGTTCTCGAACAACCGGTCTGGATGCTGATCGTCTTCTTCCTGACCGTGGCCTCGCTGGTCTTCCACGAGTTCGGGCATGCCTCGGCGTGCCGTTACAGCGGCGCCACGCCCGGGAAGATCGGCTGCGGCATCTTCCTGATCTGGCCGTCCATGTACACGGACGTCACGGACGTCTACCGGATCGGGCGGGGCGGCCGTCTGCGGACCGGTCTCGGCGGTGTCTACTTCAACGTCATCTTCATGCTGGTGCTCACCGCCGCGTACACGGTGACCGGGCAGCCCCTGTTTCTCGCGGCGGTCTATCTCGCGCATTTCGAGGTCCTCGAGCAGCTGATGCCAGCGGTGCGGCTGGACGGCTACTACATCCTGGGTGACCTGGCAGGGGTGCCGGACCTGTACGGCAAGGTCAAGCCGATCCTGCTCAGCATGGTGCCGGGCCGTCCGGTGCATCCCGAGGTCGCGGACCTCAAACGCTCCGCCCGGGTCGTCGTCACCGTCTGGGTCGTCACCATGATCCCGCTCCTGTTGGCGGAGGTCGGCTACGTCCTGTGGAATCTGCCCCGCCTGCTCACCACGAGCCTGCGGTCCCTGGCCGACCAACTCACCGGCACCTACGCGGCGTTCGGCGACGGTCACTTCGGCGCGGGTGCGGTCGGCGTGATCGGCAGTCTGATGCTGGTCTTCCCGATGGCCGGAGGGGCCTATCTGGCCGTGCGGCTCGGCAGCCGTCTCGTTCGCAGCGCGGTGCGCGCCACCCACGGCAACACCCCGCTGCGGCTGCTGATCGCCGCCGTGGCGGTGGCGGGTGCCATGGTTCTGGCCGGGGCGTGGTGGCAGGGGGAGACCCCCCGGCCGCTTCCTCCCGCACCGCCGGCGGCTCCCGCGCTGCAGCCCGGTGTTCCCACCCAGCGCCCGACCTCCTCCACCGCGCACACGCCTCGGCCCGGCACTCCTTCCGCACAGGATTCCTCGGCGCCGCGCGGTACCACGAGACCCGGTCCTGCTGCCGACGCCACGTCATCTCCCACGGTGCACTCCCCCTCAGCCGCCTCCACCGGGACGCCGTCGGCCTCGGCGGGCGGGGACACGACCGGACCGGTGAAGACATCGCCCAAGCCTTCTGCCGGCAGCCCGTCACCGACCGCGACCAGTGCCGCGCCGTCGGTGTCGGCCACCGGCTCCGTTCCCCCGACTGCCTCCTCGCCCCCCGCGTCGGACGCCGGTTCCACGGCGCCGCGCTGAAAGAACCGGGATCGACCCCGCTCACTCGGGTCCACCCCCACGAACCCTGCCCACCCCCCACCTCCCCCCGCACCCCCCCCACCCCACCCCCGCTGTTTCTGTGAAGAGGAACGGACAATGACCCACCGCAAAGCACGCAACAGTTCCGTCATGAAGGCGGCTGCCCGCATCAGCATGGTGGCCACCGCGGGTATCGCCATGGCCGCGACGAGCACGACGGCGAGCGCGACCTCCGGCAACCTGTACATGTCTCGCAACATGTCCGCCGCCGTGGACATGGCCCGCACGCACGCCGACCGCGTACACGTCGACCAGTTCGACGAGTCCTTCCAGGTCCACGAGTTCGGGCCGCTGGTCGCGGTGACGGCGAACAACCGGGCCACGGCCGAGTCGGCGGGCTGCTCCCCGCTCGACCCGTGCCGGTCGGTCGCCCTGTCGTACCAGATCGTCACCACGGCCGGCCGCAACGCCCGGCTGATCAACGCCACGAACATCAGCCGGGCGGTCAACTACCACTGCGACAGTTGCCAGACCTTCTCCGGCGCCTACCAGTTCGTCGTCGCCACTCCGCAGAAACTCACGCTCAGCAGTGACACCCGCGGCCGGCTCGACGACATCCACCGTGAGGTGGCCGCCCTGAGGGCGTCGCATCTGTCCATCTCCGAGGTCCAGAGGCGCGCCGATGCGTTGGCGCAGCAGGTCAAGACCATCCTCGACCGCGAAGTGGCCTCGGCTCCGCGCACCGCGGGCGGTGACCCGCTGGCCGACTTCAACCCCACGGTCACCCTGCACCGCCACGTGGCCTGACCGAAGACGCGGCTGCCGGGGCGGAGTCCTGTCAGCACCGCCCCGGCAGCCGTGAAACCGGCCGCACCGGCCGGCCCCGACCCGACGCTCGCTCCCTGTCCCCGAGAAACCGCGTCCGAGAACGGACGGAAGGATCATGTCCCGCCGCTACCCTCCCGCCCTGCGCCGCAGGGCTTTGGACCTGCTGTCCGAAGGGCAGTCCGTCAAAGAGGTCGCCGTCGCACTCGAGATCGGCCGACAGACGGTGTACCGCTGGCGCCGCACGTATTTCCCCCACCCCGCTGACCGGCGCACTCGCTCCCGTGCCATGGAGATCGGGGCCGCTCGTGCCCGTATCGCCGAGCTGGAGAACCAGCTGGTCATCCACCGCCGGTTCACCGAGCTGCTGAGCGATGTGGTGCCCCCAAAAGACGGTTCGAGATCATCGAGGTGATGGCGGCGGAGGGCCATCCGGTCCGCTCGACGGCTGCGCTCCTGCACATTTCGGAGTCCGGCTACTACTCCTGGCGCCGACGCGGCCCCTCTCGCCGCTCGCTGCGTCAGGCCTGGCTGACCCACCTCATCCTGACCGTCCACAGATCCTCCGGCGGCGTGTACGGCTACCGTCGCGTCCACTACGAGCTGAACCACCGCTACGGCCTCAGCGTCAGCCACGGAACTGTGGAAATGCTCATGCGCCAGGCAGGCATCCAGGGGCAGCACGGCGCCCCACGGCTCATGCCGGCCTGCTTCGAGGACTTCGGATCCCGGGAAGAGGCGGTGAATACCGCCGTCACGGCCCCCGAGGGCCGGTGAACGGACCGCGCACCGTCCCCGGAACGTGCTCGCTCACATCGGAAGAGAAGGACAGCCGTGGACATCACGCCTGAACTGCCCATCACGCCGCTGCTCCGGCAGCAGCTGCCGCAAGGAGACCTTCCTGCCGCCCAGGCCCACCGAGTAATGCTCTACTGCGCTCTGGACGCGGCCTGCGTTCCCCCGCTGCTGCGGGACAACGACGCCATCGCCACCATCGCGGAACTGGACTATCCGGCGGTCCGTGCGGTGATCGACTGGGTCAGATCGGCCGGCACCCGGTCCTACTGACGCGGTGTACCGCCCTCGGTGTCCCCGCGATCACCTGACGTCGGCGTCGACTTCGTCCTCCGCGGCGCCGCGCAGGAGTGACTCGACCAGCACGGAAACATGCCTGCGGTCGGTGGAGCTGAGCTTTTGCACGCTGGCGATCAGGATCGCGACCTCCGGATCGGTGATTCCCGGGGTGTCCTCGAAATACAGGTTCACCCCGCAGGCTTCGGCAGCGGCCCGGTGCACAGGAGCAACCGGCACCCCCAGTCCTTTGGCCAGCCCCTCCAAGGTGGTCTGCTGGGGCATCTGGGCCAGTCGTTCGGAGGTTGCCAAGTGGTGGACGGTCGAGCGCGAGATGCCGCCGCGCCGGGCCACATCGCTGTAGGACCATCCGTGTTGCGTCAGCTGGTGCTTGATGAGTTCCTGCAGTGGGTTCGGCACTGCTCCGTCTTCCTGCTCAGAGGTCGCTTCCCTGTTCGGGTATCAGTGAGTCTAACGACCTGGTGCGATGTTGGTCTCGACCGCGTACCGTCGGATGCCGCTCACCGGGCCGTTCGTCCCACCCACGGATCCTGCCGCGAGCGGGGGAACGCACCACGCACGGACCAACGATCAGCTGATCGGAATGAAACGGGCCAGGGCCCGTCCGGCCCCGCGGGGCCGGCACCTGCACGCGTCCCGCACGCGTCCCGCACGCGTCCGGCGCATTTCCGGTATGCGCGGGTTCGGGGACGCCGGAAGGGCCGCTGCTCTTCCGGCTCATCCCTGCGCGGTGATCCCTGTGCGGCGCGGGCCGCCCGACCGTGCGGGACGGTGTTCAAGCGGCCGACGACCCGGGCTCCGGCGTCAGTGTGCAGCTCGTTCGCACCTCATCGCCGCCCCGGTACGCCGCTGACCCGCAGGAACCGAGGCGGCGCCCAAGGCGTGACTCAGCCGCTAGGGGTCAGCCGCTCAGCGCCTCGACGTTGGCGGCCCGGCGGGCGAACACCTCCTCCCGCCGGTCCGCGGCCTGCCGCAGGGCGTCGGCGCGGTCCCGCCTGGACAGCCGGTCCAGGTAGACCTGACCGTCGAGGTGATCGGTCTCGTGCGCCAGGCAGCGGGCGAAGTACCCGGTGCCCTCGACGGTGACCGGTTCGCCGTGCTTGTCCAGCCCGTGTGCCACGGCCCGGTCGGGGCGCGGCACAGCCATCATGGCGCCCGGGACGGAGAGGCAGCCCTCCTGCTCGTCGAGCAGCCTGCGCCCGGCGGGGTCGAGCGGTTCCAGCACCGGGT
Organism: Streptomyces sp. H51; assembly: GCF_035656535.1. Classification (NCBI taxonomy): domain Bacteria; kingdom Bacillati; phylum Actinomycetota; class Actinomycetes; order Kitasatosporales; family Streptomycetaceae; genus Streptomyces; species Streptomyces sp. H51. Next base: position 36,315 of record NZ_JAYMHD010000050.1, on the reverse strand, counting down.
TGACGAGGTGACCGACGTGCCGGACTCCGTCGTCGTCCGGGCAGTCGTACACGAACAGGCGCAGGCCGACGCCGACCTGGTTCGCCGCCAGGCCGGCCCCTTCGGCGACGTACATGGTCAGGAACATGTCGTCGATGAGCGCGGCGAGGTCGGGCCCGAACTCGGTGACGTCCCGGCACGGCTTGTGCAGGACCTCCTCACCGACCTCGGTGATCCGCCGCACCCGCCCGCGCCGCGCCTCGGGGGCGAGCGGCGGATACGAGTCGACGGGCTTTCCCTGCACGAAGACACTGGGCATCGCTGTCTCTCCTTGTCGCGAGAACGCGGTGGAGGGACGACGGGGTCCCGCTCTGTCGGAGCCCCTCCCGTCCACCGCACCTCATGACAGCAGAGGACACGCGGCCCGCGCACGAGAACACCGGGCCAGGGGCGGCGCGGAGGCGTCCGGGGTGTGTTCAGGGCCGCTCCGGCTGATCCGGGCGGGCACGCTGGGGTGACGGGCCGTTGCAGGGAGCGTTGGGGCGCCGGGCTGTTCCCGGGCACGCCGACGCGCCGGGGCCGTTACCGGGGCGCGCCGGGAGGGCCGCTGCCCCCGAGCGGCTGCGGCCCTCCCGTGCGTCGGTCGTGCCGCGCGGTAGCGCGCGGTCGTGCCGCGCGGTCGCGTCAGCGCTCGCGCGAGCGCCGGTGTCAGCGCTCGCGCCGGTGGTGTGCCGTCACAGCACCCGCACCGCGCCGGTCGGCGGGTCGTAGGACAGCGGCCGCTCGACGACGCCCGACGACGGGTTCTGCGCGCCGACGAACATGCCGCCGCCGACGTAGACCGCGACGTGGTACGCGCTGCCCGCGCTGCCCCAGTACAGGATGTCCCCCGGCTGGAGGTTGCTGAGCGAGACCTGTGTGCCGACCGTCGACTGGTCCTGCGACACCCGCGGCAGGCTGATGCCGACCTGCTTGAAGGCCGTCTGCACGAGGCCGGAGCAGTCGTAGGCGGACGGACCGGTGGCGCCGGAGACGTAGGCCTTGCCGACCTGAGCCTTGACGAAGTTGACGATGGCGGCGGCGGAACCGGTGGCCGTGGACGTCGAGGTGCTGGTCGCGCTGGTGGCGAGCGTGGGCCGCTCGGCGGTGCGCGAGGCGCGCTCGGCCGCGGCCTTGCGGGCGGCCTCCTGGGCGGCCTTCTTCTTGGCCGCGGCCTTCTGCTTCGCCTCCGCGAGGTCCGCCTTGGCCTGCTTCGCGGCCTTCGCGGCTGCCGCGTCGCGCTCGGCCTGCAGCTGGTAGTTCGCGGCCGCCTGCTGCGTCGCGTCCGCGGACTGGGCGACCTGAGCGGCCAGGTCGGCCGTCAGGGTGGGCAGTTGCATGGTCTGCGTCGTCTCGGCGGCGCTCGCCGAGGCCGAAGCGCCCGCTGCCGCCATGCTGAGGACGCCACCGGCAACTCCGGCGCGCACCGCGATGTTCGTCGTCGCGTTGCGGCGGGGTTTCCGGTGGCTACGTATGTGAGCGGTGTGGGACATGGGTACAACCGGTATCAGGGGGTCCTCCATACCTTCAAGGAACGTGTGCTGCGCCACACTTGTTCAACGGAGGCCCCAAATCCCCCCTCCATCACTCTTTATTGACGTCGTAACGGACATTGCGGACGCGACCCCTCAGGCCCGTGATCACGGCCTTTCGCCAATAGGCCCGAATTGCCCCGCACCTACCATTGGTTGGACCGGATGGCCAAGCCCGCTTTTCGGGCGGCTCCCGCGGATGTGGCGGAGGTCACGCAACGGTCACGGCGCCGGGTGTGTCCCGCGCTTGGATCACGGCTTGATCGCGGCCGGGTCACGGCCCGGGTCCGCTCGTGAACGCGTGCACGCGTCCACATCGCGCCCGCCGCCTCCCTCCCGGGTGTGAACGGCACCCCTAGCAGCGCCCCGCGTCCAACACCAATTTGCATGCACAGGAATGCTCTTGATATGGGGCCCACCCCTGTGAGCTGCGCCGACGAACGAAAATGTCACCTCTGGTGATCACTCTGACGCATGTCGTACGAAGATCACGCCTGATCCAAGTTCATGATCCTTCGTCAGGTGGTGGAGATCACAAAGCTTGTGCAATACCCCGTGTCGCAGATCACAGACGGGCGGGCATAAGATGCGAGGCAGTTGGGCTTGTGACCTGCTTCACATGTTCGCGATCTTCGTCGGGACGGACGGGGTTCGTGTGACGGACGGGGCGGCAACGGGCCCGGCATCGCCAGCAGTCAGTGCCGACTGAGAGGAGCGAGGAGCGGTGAACGCGTATGCGCCCATCCTCGTACTGGGAGCCCTCGGGGCAGGCTTTGCGATCTTCTCCGTGGTCATGGCCACGCTGATCGGTCCGAAGCGGTACAACCGGGCCAAGCTCGAGGCCTACGAGTGCGGTATCGAGCCGACCCCCACGCCGGCCGGCGGCGGGCGCTTCCCCATCAAGTACTACCTGACGGCGATGCTCTTCATCGTCTTCGACATCGAGATCGTCTTCCTCTACCCCTGGGCCGTCACCTTCGACGCCCTGGGGATTTTCGGGCTCGTGGAGATGCTGCTCTTCGTGCTCACCGTCTTCGTCGCCTACGCGTACGTGTGGCGGCGCGGCGGCCTGGAATGGGACTGAGGGGCCTTTACAGACATGGGACTCGAAGAAAAGCTGCCGAGCGGCTTCCTGCTGACCACCGTCGAACAGGCCGCGGGCTGGGTGCGCAAGGCGTCCGTCTTCCCCGCCACCTTCGGCCTCGCCTGCTGCGCCATCGAGATGATGACGACCGGCGCCGGCCGCTACGACCTGGCCCGCTTCGGCATGGAGGTCTTCCGCGGATCACCGCGCCAGGCCGACCTGATGATCGTCGCCGGCCGGGTAAGCCAGAAGATGGCGCCGGTGCTCAGGCAGGTCTACGACCAGATGCCGAACCCCAAGTGGGTCATCTCCATGGGCGTGTGCGCCTCGTCGGGCGGCATGTTCAACAACTACGCGATCGTCCAGGGCGTCGACCACATCGTCCCGGTCGACATCTATCTGCCCGGGTGCCCGCCGCGGCCCGAGATGCTGGTGGACGCCATCCTCAAGCTCCACCACAAGATCCAGACCTCCAAGCTCGGCGTGAACGCCGAGGAGGCCGCCCGTGAGGCGGAGGAGGCGGCGCTCAAGGCCCTGCCCACGATCGAGATGAAGGGGCTGCTGCGGTGAGCGACGCGAACGGCAACGGGGTCAACCCCGAGAAGGACCTCAGCGCCTCGAACCTGCCCGGCCGGCGCGGCCAGGGCGGCGAGGAGATCCGCGTCCAGCGCGGCATGTTCGGCGCCAACAACGGCGGCGACACATCCGGCTACGGCGGCCTGGTCCGCTCGGTCCGGCTCCCGGGACCGGCGAGCCGTCCCTACGGAGGCTGGTTCGACGAGGTCGCCGACGAACTCGAGGGCGCGCTGGAGGAGCAGGACCTGCTGCCCGCCAACGCGATCGAGAAGACGGTCGTCGACCGCGGCGAGCTGACCTTCCACATCGAGCGCGAGCACCTGGTCCGCGTCGCCCGCACCCTGCGCGACGACCCGGCCCTGCGCTTCGAGCTGTGCACCGGCGTCAGCGGCGTCCACTACCCGCACGACAAGGGCCGCGAGCTGCACGCCGTCTACCACCTGCGCTCGATCACCCACAACAGGCTCATCCGCCTGGAGGTCAGCGTTCCCGACGGCGACCCGCACATCCCGTCGCTGGTCTCCGTGTACCCCACGAACGACTGGCACGAGCGCGAGACCTACGACTTCTTCGGGATCGTCTTCGACGGTCACCCGGCCCTGACCCGGATCATGATGCCGGACGACTGGCAGGGCCACCCGCAGCGCAAGGACTACCCCCTCGGCGGCATCCCCGTCGAGTACAAGGGCGCCCAGATCCCGGCTCCGGACCAGCGGAGGTCGTACTCGTGAGCGCCCACCCGTCCACCGGCCACCACCCCTCAACGACTCCCTGCGGGAGGCCCCGATGACCACCGCATCCGCACGCGAGACCACCGAAGGCACCGTCTACACGGTCACCGGTGGCGACTGGGACGAGGTCGTCCAGTCCGCGGCCCGCGCCGACGACGAGCGCATCGTCGTCAACATGGGGCCCCAGCACCCCTCCACCCACGGAGTCCTCCGGCTGATCCTGGAGATCGACGGCGAGACGGTCACCGAGGCCCGCTGCGGCATCGGCTACCTCCACACCGGCATCGAGAAGAACCTCGAGTACCGGACCTGGACGCAGGGCACCACGTTCGTGACGCGCATGGACTACCTGACGTCCTTCTTCAACGAGACCGCCTACTGCCTCGCCGTCGAGAAGCTCCTCGGCATCGAGGACCAGATCAGCGAGCGGGCCAAGATCATCCGGGTGCTCCTGATGGAGCTGAACCGGATGTCCTCGCACCTGGTGTGCATCGCCACCGGCGGCATGGAACTCGGCGCCACCACGATCATGATCTACGGATTCCGTGATCGTGAAATGATTCTCGACCTCTACGAGCTGATCACCGGCCTGCGGATGAACCACGCGTACATCCGGCCCGGCGGACTCGCCCAGGACCTGCCGCCCGGCGCGGTGGACCAGATCCGCGAGTTCGTGAAGAAGATGAAGAAGAACCTCCCGGAGTACGACAAGCTCGCCACCGGGAACCCCATCTTCAAGGCCCGCATGCAGGACATCGGCTACCTCGACCTGACCGGCTGCATGGCGCTGGGCGCGACGGGCCCCATCCTGCGCTCCACCGGCCTCCCGCACGACCTGCGCAAGTCCCAGCCGTACAGCGGTTACGAGACCTACGACTTCGACGTCCCGACCGCCGACACCTGCGACGCCTACGGCCGCTTCCTCATCCGCCTGGAGGAGATGCGGCAGTCGCTGCGGATCGTCGAGCAGTGCCTGGACCGGCTGGAGCCCGGCCCGGTCATGGTCGCCGACAAGAAGATCGCCTGGCCGGCCCAGCTCGCCCTGGGACCGGACGGACTGGGCAACTCCCTCGACCACATCAAGGAGATCATGGGCACCTCCATGGAGGCCCTGATCCACCACTTCAAGCTGGTCACCGAGGGCTTCCGGGTGCCGCCCGGGCAGGCGTACGTGGCGGTCGAGTCGGCCAAGGGCGAACTCGGGGCGCACGTCGTCTCCGACGGCGGCACCCGCCCCTACCGGGTCCACTTCCGCGACCCGTCCTTCACCAATCTGCAGGCCATGGCGGCGATGTGCGAGGGCGGCCAGGTCGCCGACGTCATCGTCGCCGTCGCGTCCATCGACCCCGTGATGGGAGGCGTCGACCGGTGAGCACCAGTTCTTCGGAGCAGGGCGTCAGCCTGGGTATGCCCCAACTGCCCGCGCCCGCCTACCCGGACGACGTACGGGAGCGGCTGGAGAGGGACGCGCGCGCCGTCATCGCCCGCTACCCGGACTCCCGGTCCGCGCTGCTGCCACTGCTGCACCTCGTGCAGTCGGAGGAGGGCCACGTCACGCGCACCGGGATGCAGTTCTGCGCGGACGTGCTGGGCCTGACCACGGCCGAGGTCACCGCGGTCGCCACCTTCTACACCATGTACCGGCGCAAGCCGAGCGGCGACTACCAGGTCGGCGTCTGCACCAACACGCTGTGCGCGGTGATGGGCGGCGACGCGATCTTCGAGGAGCTCCAGGAGCACCTCGGCGTCGGCAACGGCGAGACCACCGGCGACGGCAAGGTCACCCTGGAGCACATCGAGTGCAACGCGGCCTGCGACTTCGCGCCGGTCGTGATGGTCAACTGGGAGTTCTTCGACAACCAGACCGTGGACAGCGCCAAGCGGCTCGTCGACGACCTGCGCGCGGGCAGGCCGGTCGACCCCACGCGCGGGGCGCGGCTGTGCACCTTCAAGGAGACCGCCCGGATCCTGGCCGGCTTCCCCGACGAGCGGCCCGGGGCCGTCGACGAGAGCGGCAGCGCCGGACCGGCGTCGCTGGCGGGCCTCCGCCTGGCCAAGGGGGAGACGCCGCCCGCCCGCGTGGTCCATCCGCGCGACGGCGGCCCGCACGACACGGCCGTGCACGAGCCGTCCCCGACCGAGCACCTCAGCTCGCACGACGCGCCGCACAACACGTCGGCCTCCGACCCTTCCCATTCGGCAGGGCCAGTCGCCGAGGAGGGGGAGTGATGACCTTGGCAGCCGAACTCACAGACACCAGCCCGGAGAAGCTGCTCGCACCCGTGTTGTCGGCGTTCTGGGACGAGGACAGGTCCTGGACGCTGGACGTCTACCGCAGGCACGAAGGGTACGAGGGACTGCGCAAGGCGCTGGCCATGTCACCGGACGACGTGATCGCATACGTCAAGGAGTCCGGGCTGCGCGGCCGCGGCGGCGCGGGATTCCCGACCGGAATGAAGTGGCAGTTCATCCCCCAGGGGGACGGAAAGCCGCACTATCTCGTTGTCAACGCCGACGAATCGGAGCCCGGGACGTGCAAGGACATCCCGCTCCTCTTCGCGAACCCGCACAGCCTCATCGAGGGCATCGTCATCGCGTGCTACGCCATCAGGTCGTCGCACGCCTTCATCTACCTGCGTGGTGAAGTCGTCCCCGTTCTGCGGCGGTTGCACGAGGCCGTGCGTGAGGCCTACGCGGCGGGCTACCTGGGCGAGAACATCCTGGGCAGCGGCATCGACCTCGACGTCACCGTGCACGCGGGCGCGGGCGCGTACATCTGCGGTGAGGAGACCGCGCTGCTCGACTCGCTCGAAGGCCGCCGGGGCCAACCGCGGCTGCGTCCTCCCTTCCCCGCCGTCGCGGGCCTGTACGCGTGCCCGACTGTGGTGAACAACGTCGAGTCGATCGCCTCGGTTCCCGCCATCATGAACAACGGCAAGGAATGGTTCAGGTCGATGGGCAGCGAGAAGTCCCCGGGCTTCACGCTCTACTCGCTCAGCGGCCACGTGGCCAACCCCGGCCAGTACGAGGCGCCGCTCGGCGTCACGCTCCGCCAGCTGCTGGACCTGAGCGGCGGCATGCGGCCGGGCCACCGCCTGAAGTTCTGGACGCCGGGCGGCTCCTCGACACCGCTGCTCACCGACGAGCACCTCGACGTCCCGCTCGACTACGAGGGAGTGGGCGCCGCCGGTTCCATGCTCGGCACCAAGGCCCTGCAGTGCTTCGACGAGACGACCTGCGTCGTGCGCGCCGTGACCCGCTGGACCGAGTTCTACGCCCACGAGTCCTGCGGCAAGTGCACGCCCTGCCGCGAGGGCACCTACTGGCTCGTGCAGCTGATGCGCGACATCGAGGCCGGCAAGGGCCGGATGTCCGACCTCGACAAGCTCAACGACATCGCCGACAACATCAACGGCAAGGCCTTCTGCGCCCTCGGCGACGGTGCCGCCTCGCCGATCTTCTCCTCGCTCAAGCACTTCCGCGAGGAGTACGAGCAGCACATCACGGGCCGCGGCTGCCCCTTCGACCCGGCCAAGTCGACGGCCTGGGCCGACCGCACGGAGGTGAACGCATGACCGTGACCAGCAGCACTCCCGCGGGCGGGGGAGAAGCGGCGGTCCCGCCGGCCGATCTCGTCACGGTGACGATCGACGGCATCGAGATCAGCGTGCCCAAGGGCACCCTGGTCATCCGCGCCGCCGAGCAGCTCGGCATCGAGGTCCCCCGCTTCTGCGACCACCCCCTCCTCGACCCGGTCGGCGCCTGCCGCCAGTGCATCGTCGAGGTCGAGGGCCAGCGCAAGCCGATGGCGTCCTGCACCACCACGTGCACCGACGGCATGGTGGTCAAGACCCAGCTCACCTCGCCGGTCGCCGAGAAGTCCCAGCACGGGGTGATGGAGTTCCTCCTCATCAACCACCCGCTGGACTGCCCGGTCTGCGACAAGGGCGGCGAGTGCCCCCTGCAGAACCAGGCCATGTCGCACGGAAACGCCGAGTCCCGCTTCGACGGGAAGAAGCGCACCTACGAGAAGCCGGTGCCGATCTCCACGCAGGTGCTGCTCGACCGCGAGCGGTGCGTGCTGTGCGCCCGGTGCACCCGCTTCTCCACCCAGATCGCGGGCGACCCGATGATCGAACTGCTGGAGCGGGGCGCGCTGCAGCAGGTCGGCACCGGCGAGGGCGACCCCTTCGAGTCGTACTTCTCCGGCAACACCATCCAGATCTGCCCGGTCGGCGCGCTGACCTCGGCGGCGTACCGCTTCCGCGCCCGCCCCTTCGACCTGATCTCCTCGCCCTCGGTGTGCGAGCACTGCTCCGGCGGCTGCGCCACCCGCACCGACCACCGGCGCGGCAAGGTCATGCGGCGGCTCGCCGCCAACGACCCCCAGGTCAACGAGGAGTGGATCTGCGACAAGGGCCGCTTCGCGTTCCGCTACGCGCAGCAGCCGGACCGGCTCACCACCCCCCTGGTGCGCAACGCGGAGGGGGACCTGGAACCGGCCTCCTGGCCGGAGGCGCTGCAGATCGCGGCGCAGGGACTGCTCGCCTCCCGCGGCCGGACCGGCGTCCTCACCGGCGGCCGGCTGACCGTCGAGGACGCCTACGCGTACAGCAAGTTCGCGCGCGTGGCGCTCGACACCAACGACATCGACTTCCGCGCGCGCGTGCACAGCGGCGAGGAGGCCGACTTCCTGGCGTCCCGGATCGCCGGGCACGGGCGTGACATCGACGGCACGGGCGTCACGTACACCGCGTTGGAGAAGGCTCCGGCCGTCCTGCTGGTCGGGTTCGAGTCGGAGGAGGAGGCGCCCGGCGTCTTCCTGCGGCTGCGCAAGGCCTGGCGCCGGCACGGCCAGCGGGTGTTCGCGCTGGCCACGCACGCCACCCGCGGCCTGGAGAAGGCCGGCGGCACGCTGCTGCCGGCGGCTCCCGGCACCGAGAACGAGTGGCTGGACGCGCTCGCGAGCGGAATCGGCGTGGAGGGCCCCGGCGCACAGGCGGCCGAGGCGCTGCGCGCCGAGGGAGCGGTGATCGTGGTCGGCGAGCGGCTGGCCGCCGTGGCGGGCGGCCTGACCGCCGCGGTGCGGGCCGCCACGGCGACCGGTGCCCGGCTGACCTGGATCCCGCGCCGGGCCGGTGAGCGCGGCGCCGTCGAGGCCGGCGCGCTGCCGTCGCTGCTGCCGGGCGGACGCCCGGCCACCGACCCGCGCGCGCGTGAGGAGGTCGCCGCCCTCTGGGGCGTCGCCGCGCTCCCGCACCGCTACGGCCGCGACACCGGCGAGATCGTCGAGGCCGCCGCCGCCGGCGAACTGCAGGCCCTGCTGGTCGCGGGCGTCGAGGTCGCCGACCTGCCCGACCCGGCACGCGCGCGTGCGGCGCTCGCGGAGGCCGGGTTCGTGGTGTCGCTGGAACTGCGGCCCGGCGAGGTCACCGAGCACGCGGACGTCGTGCTCCCGGTCGCCGCCGTCGCCGAGAAGGCCGGCACCTTCCTCAACTGGGAAGGACGGGCGCGCTCCTTCGAGGCCGCGCTCAAGCCCGACCAGATGACCCGCCGCCTGGCGCCCACCGACGCGCGGGTGCTGCAGATGCTCGCCGACGCCATGGACGTGCACCTGGGCCTGCCCGACCTGCGTACCGTGCGCGCCGAACTGGACCGGCTCGGCGCCTGGGACGGGCCGCGGGCCACCGACCCGCGGCAGAGCGCGACCGTGCTGCCGCGGCCCGCCGCCGGGGAGGCCGTACTCGCCGGCCACCGTCTCCTGCTGGACCGAGGCGTCCTGCAACAGGGCGACGAGGCGCTGGCCGGGACCCGGCACGCCGCCCACGCGCGCGTGTCGGCCGCGACGGCCGCCGAGGCCGGCGTCAAGGACGGTGACCTGCTCGCCGTGACCGGCCCCTCCGGAGCCGTCGAACTCCCGCTGGAGATCACGGAGATGCCCGACCGTGTGGTCTGGCTCCCGCTGAACTCCGCGGGCGGGGGCGTCGCCTCCGACACCGGGGCGCTGCCCGGCGCCCTCGTCCGCATCGGCCCGGCGACGCTGACCGCCGAAGCCCCCAAGGAGGTGGAGGCATGAGCCCGTACCTCGCCGCTGAAGACCTCTCGATGTTCGGCCGCGACCCGTGGTGGCTGGTCGTCGTCAAGGCGGTGTTCTGCTTCGCCTTCGTGATGCTGACCGTGCTGTTGTCCATCGTCTGGGAACGCAAGGTCGTCGCCTGGATGCAGCTGCGCATCGGCCCCAACCGGAACGGCCCCTGGGGCATGCTCCAGTCGCTCGCCGACGGCGTGAAGCTGATGCTGAAGGAAGACATCATCGTCAAGCGCGCGGACAGGGTGGTCTACATCCTCGCGCCGATCGTCGCGGCCGTCCCGGCCTTCATGGCGGTCGCGGTGATCCCCTTCGGCCCGGCCGACAACCAGATCTCGATCTTCGGCCACCGCACCACGATGCAGCTGACCGACCTGCCGATCGCGATGCTCTACATCCTGGCGGTCGCCTCGGTCGGCATCTACGGCATCGTCCTCGCGGGCTGGAGCTCCGGCTCCACCTACCCGCTGCTGGGCGGCCTGCGCTCCTGCGCGCAGATGATCTCCTACGAGATCGCCATGGGCGCCGCCTTCGCCTCCGTGTTCCTCTACTCCGGCTCCATGTCGACGTCGACGATCGTCGAGCAGCAGCAGGACCGCTGGTACATCGTCCTGCTGCCGGTCTCCTTCATCCTCTACGTCGTCACCATGGTGGGCGAGACCAACCGTGCCCCCTTCGACATGCCGGAGTCCGAGGGCGACCTGGTCGGCGGCTTCAACACCGAGTACTCGTCGATCAAGTTCGCGATGTTCATGCTCGCCGAGTACGTCAACATGGTGACCGTCTCCGCCGTGTCCACCACGCTGTTCCTCGGCGGCTGGCGGGCCCCCTGGCCCATCAGCACCTTCTGGGAGGGCGCGAACCACGGCTGGTGGCCGATGCTGTGGTTCACCATCAAGGTCCAGCTGCTGCTGTTCTTCTTCATCTGGCTGCGCGGCACGCTCCCGCGGGTCCGCTACGACCAGCTGATGAAGCTCGGCTGGAAGGTGCTCATCCCGGTCTCCGTGGTCTGGCTGATGCTGGTCGCCACCGTGCGGGCGCTGCGGAACGAGAACTACGACTTCGCCGACATCGCCCTCTACATCGGCGGCGGCGTCCTCGCCCTGCTCCTGCTGTCCTTCGTCGCCGACATGTTCCGCGAGAAGGCGAAGGCGGCCGAGCAGCCCGCCGAGGAGCCGGCCGCGTTCGACCCGCTGGCCGGCGGATTCCCCGTACCGCCGCTGCCGGGGCAGGAGCTGCCGCCGGTGCCCAGGCGCCGTCCGCACCGTGAGCGGGAGCTCATTGTCAGTGGCGGGGCGGATACTCCCAGTGACGGATCTTCGGATGGAAAGGAGGCGTCCGATGGCTGAGGAACCGAAAGAGACTGAGCAGTTGAAGCCTGGCTTCATGAACCCCGTCGCAGGCTTCGGCGTGACCTTCAAGGCCATGTTCAAGAAGCGGCTGACCGAGCAGTACCCGGAGCAGCAGAAGACCACCGCTCCGCGGTTCCACGGACGGCACCAGCTCAACCGCCATCCGGACGGCCTGGAGAAGTGCGTCGGCTGTGAGCTGTGCGCCTGGGCCTGCCCCGCCGACGCCATCTACGTGGAGGGCGCCGACAACACCGACGAGGAGCGCTACTCGCCGGGCGAGCGGTACGGCCGCGTCTATCAGATCAACTACGCCCGCTGCATCCTGTGCGGCCTGTGCATCGAGGCGTGCCCCACCCGCGCGCTGACCATGACCAACGAGTTCGAGCTGGCCGACTCCAGTCGCGCCAACCTCATCTACACCAAGGAACAGCTGCTCGCCGGCCTGGAAGAGGGCATGGTCGACACCCCGCACGCGATCTACCCGGGGATGGACGAGCAGGACTACTACCGCGGCCTGGTGACCGAGGCCGCACCCGGCACGGAACGCCAGGTCGCCCGGTCCAAGGGCGAGGTCGTGCAGGAGGCCGACTCGACCTTCGGCGAGAGCGAACCGGCGTCGGAGAAGGTGATCGGCCGATGACCGCGCAGCTCGCCGCCTACTCCACCTCCACCGGAGAGGCCTTCCAGTTCTGGGTGCTCGGCACGGTCGCCGTGCTCGGCGCCCTGGGCACCGTCTTCATGAGGCGTGCCGTGCACAGCGCCCTGTCGCTGGCCGGCACCATGATCGTCCTGGCGGTGTTCTACCTCGCCAACGGCGCCTACTTCCTGGGCGTCGTGCAGATCGTCGTCTACACCGGCGCGATCATGATGCTGTTCCTGTTCGTGGTGATGCTCGTCGGCGTCACCGCGGCGGACTCCCTGAAGGAGACCATCAAGGGCCAGCGCTGGCTGGCCCTGCTGTGCGGACTCGGCTTCGGCATCCTGCTGTTCGCCGGGATCGGCAACGCCTCCTTGAAGCAGTTCGACGGCCTCGCCGAGGCGAACGGCAACGGCAACGTGCAGGGCCTCGCCGCCCTCATCTTCACCAAGTACGTCTTCGCCTTCGAGATCACCGGCGCGCTGCTGATCACGGCCACCGTCGGCGCCATGGTGCTCACCCACCGGGAGCGCACCGAGCGCGCCAAGACGCAGCGCGAGCTGTCCGAACAGCGCGTCCGGGAGGGCAAGCACCTCCCGCCGCTGCCGGCGCCCGGCGTGTACGCCCGGCACAACGCCGTCGACATCGCGGGCCTGCTGCCCGACGGCACCCCGTCCGACCTCACGGTCAGCAAGACGCTGCGCGAGCGCGGCCAGATCCGCGACGTGTCGGCGGACGCGCTCAACGACCTGCGGGCGCTGGAGCAGCGCGCCGAGGAGCGGCTGGAGCGGACCGCGATCGAACCGGCCACCTTCAAGCGGGAGGAGGCGTCGAAGTGAACCCGGTCAACTACCTCTACCTTTCCGCCCTGTTGTTCACGATCGGTGCCACCGGCGTGCTGATCAGGCGCAACGCGATCGTCGTGTTCATGTGCATCGAGCTGATGCTGAACGCCTGCAACCTCGCGTTCGTCACCTTCTCCCGGATGCACGGCAATCTCGACGGCCAGATCATCGCCTTCTTCACGATGGTCGTCGCCGCCGCGGAGGTCGTGGTCGGGCTCGCGATCATCGTGTCGTTGTTCCGTTCCCGCCACTCGGCCTCGGTCGACGACGCCAGCCTGATGAAGCTCTGAGGGGTCGCTGAATCGTGGAGAACCTGATTGCGCTGCTGGTGGCGGCGCCTCTGCTCGGAGCGGCCGTACTGCTGTGCGGCGGCCGGCGTCTGGACGCCGTCGGCCACTGGATCGGCACCGCCCTCGCGGCCTGTTCCTTCGTCATCGGTCTCGTCCTCTTCGCCGACCTGCTCGGCAAGGAGGCCGAGAACCGGACCCTGATGCAGCACCTGTTCAGCTGGATCCCGGTCGCGGGCTTCCAGGCGGACGTCACCTTCCGCCTCGACCAGCTGTCGATGACGTTCGTCCTGCTCATCACGGGCGTCGGCTCACTGATCCACCTCTACTCGGTCGGGTACATGGAGCACGACGAGCGGCGCCGCCGCTTCTTCGGCTACCTGAACCTGTTCCTCGCGGCGATGCTGGTGCTCGTCCTCGCCGACAACTACCTGCTGCTGTACGTCGGCTGGGAGGGCGTCGGTCTCGCCTCCTACCTGCTGATCGGCTTCTGGCAGCACAAGCCCAGCGCGGCGACCGCGGCGAAGAAGGCCTTCCTGGTCAACCGCGTCGGCGACATGGGCCTGTCGATCGCGATCATGCTGATGTTCACGACGTTCGGCACCTTCGCCTTCCAGCCGGTGCTGAGCCACGTCGGCGACACCTCCGAGGGCAAGCTCACCGCCATCGGCCTGATGCTGCTGCTCGCCGCCTGCGGCAAGTCCGCCCAGGTGCCGCTGCAGTCCTGGCTCGGGGACGCGATGGAGGGCCCGACCCCGGTCTCGGCCCTCATCCACGCCGCGACCATGGTGACCGCGGGCGTCTACCTGATCGTCCGCTCCGGCGCGATCTTCAACGCCGCGCCGGACGCGCAGACGGCGGTCGTCGTCGTCGGCGCGGTCACGCTCCTGTTCGGTGCCGTCGTCGGTTGCGCGAAGGACGACATCAAGAAGGCGCTGGCCGGTTCGACCATGTCGCAGATCGGCTACATGGTCCTCGCCGCGGGCCTCGGCCCCATCGGCTACGTCTTCGCGATCATGCACCTGGTGACGCACGGCTTCTTCAAGGCCGGGCTGTTCCTCGGGGCCGGCTCGGTCATGCACGGCATGAACGACGAGGTCGACATGCGCCGGTACGGCGGCCTGCGCAAGTACATGCCGGTCACCTTCGTCACCTTCGGCCTCGGCTACCTGGCGATCATCGGCTTCCCGTTCCTGTCCGGCTTCTACTCCAAGGACGCGATCATCGAGGCCGCCTTCGCCAAGGGCGGCACCGAGGGCTGGATCCTCGGCGGCGTGGCCCTGCTGGGCGCGGCCATCACCGCGTTCTACATGACGCGCGTGATGCTGATGACGTTCTTCGGCGAGGAACGCTGGCGCCACGCCCCGACCCCGTCCCCGGCCGAGCCGAGCGTGGAGCCGGCCGCCGAGACGAGGGGCGAGTACACGGAGCCGCATCCGCACGAGTCGCCCAACGTCATGACGATCCCGATGATCGTGCTGGCCGTCGGGTCGGTCGCGGGCGGCTTCTTCTTCCACCTCGGCGACCGCTTCCTGAACTGGCTGGAGCCGGTCACCGGGCACAGCGAGGGCGACTCCCCGGTCAGCGCCCTGACCGTCACCGGAGCGACCCTGGTCTGCCTGGTCGTCGGCGCGGGCCTCGCGTACGCCATGTACGGGCGGCGCCCGGTCCCGGCCGTCGCCCCGCGCGGGTCGCTGCTCACCCGGGCCGCCCGGCGCGACCTGCTGCAGGACGACTTCAACCACGTCGTCCTGGTCCGCGGCGGCGAGCACCTCACCCGCTCCCTGGTGTACGTGGACCACACCCTGGTCGACGGCGTCGTCAACGGCACGGCGGCCTCGGTCGGCGGCCTCTCCGGACGGCTGCGCAGGCTGCAGAACGGCTTCGCGCGCTCCTACGCGGTCTCGATGTTCGGCGGCGCGGCGGTCCTCGTCGCCGCGACCCTGCTGATGAGGGCGGTCTGATACCGATGTCCTTTCCCCTGCTGACAGCGACGGCGGCGCTCCCGGCGATCGGCGCGGTGGCCACGGCCGCCGTGCCGGCCGCGCGGCGCACCGCCGCCAAGTGGCTGGCGCTGCTCGTCTCGCTCGCCACGCTCGCCCTCGCGATCGCCGTCCTGGTCCGCTTCGACCCGGGCGGCGGGCGCTACCAGCTCACCGAGTCCCATGCCTGGATCGCGGAGTTCGGCGTCCGCTACGAACTGGGGGTGGACGGCATCGGGGTGGCGCTGGTCGCGCTGACCGCCCTGCTGATGCCGTTCATCATCCTCGCGGGCTGGCACGACGCCGACCCGATGGAGACCGGAAGCCGCCGCTGGCGGCCGACGCAGGGCTTCTTCGCCCTGATCCTGGCCGTCGAGGCGATGGTGATCCTCTCCTTCGAGGCCACCGACGTCTTCCTCTTCTACATCTTCTTCGAAGCCATGCTCATCCCGATGTACTTCCTCATCGGCGGCTTCGGGGACCACGCGCACGAGCACGGCGAGAAGGCGGCGTCGACGCAGCGGTCGTACGCGGCCGTGAAGTTCCTCCTCTACAACCTGGTCGGCGGCCTGATCATGCTGGCCGCGGTGATCGGCCTGTACGTGGTCGCCGGGAACTTCAGCCTCCAGGAGATCGCCCAGGCCCGCGCCGACGGCTCGCTGCACATGGCGACGAACACCGAACGCTGGCTGTTCCTCGGCTTCTTCTTCGCCTTCGCGGTGAAGGCGCCGCTGTGGCCGCTGCACACCTGGCTGCCCAACGCCATGCAGGAGTCCACCGCCCCGGTCGCCGTCCTCATCACGGCGGTCGTCGACAAGGTCGGCACCTTCGCGATGCTCCGCTTCTGCCTCCAGCTGTTCCCGGAGGCGTCGAAGTGGGCGACGCCGGCCATCCTGGTGCTGGCGCTCATCAGCGTCATCTACGGGGCGCTGCTCGCCGTCGGCCAGCGCGACATCAAGCGGCTGGTGGCGTACGCGTCGATCTCGCACTTCGGCTTCATCATCATGGGCATCTTCGCGATGACCAGCCAGGGCCAGTCCGGCGCGACCCTCTACATGGTCAACCACGGGATTTCGACCGCCGCCCTGATGCTGGTGGCGGGCTTCCTGATCTCGCGGCGCGGCTCGCGGCTCATCGCCGACTACGGCGGTGTCCAGAAGGTCGCGCCGGTGCTCGCCGGCACGTTCCTGATCGGCTCCCTCGCCACCCTGTCGCTGCCCGGACTGGCGCCGTTCGTGAGCGAGTTCCTGGTCCTGGTCGGCACCTTCACGCGCTACCCGGTGATCGGCATCATCGCCACCTTCGGCATCGTCCTCGCCGCGCTCTACACCCTCGTCCTCTACCAGCGGACGATGACGGGCCCGGTGAAGCCGGAGGTCTCCGCGATGCCCGACCTGCGGGTGAGGGAGATCCTGGTGATCGCTCCGCTGGTGGTGCTGCTGATCTTCCTGGGCGTCTACCCGAAGCCCGTCACGGACATCGTGAACCCGGCGGTGAAGTCGACGCTGTCGGACGTACAGAAGAAGGACCCCCAGCCTGAGGTGGAGGCGGCCAAGTGAGCGCATCAGCCGTCCACAGCCTGTGGACAACCGCGGCCACCGCGGCCGATCCGATCTCCAAGATCGACGCACCCAAGATCGAGTACGGGCAGCTCTCGCCCACCCTGATCGTCCTCGGCGCGGCGATCGTCGGGGTGCTCGTCGAGGCGTTCGTCCCGCGCAGGTCCCGCTACTACGCGCAGGTGTTCGTCTCCGCCGTCGCCCTGTGCGCGGCCTTCGCCGCGGTCGTCGCGCTCGCGGCGGACGGGTACGGCACGACCAAGGCGCACATCGCGGCGATGGGCGCGATCGCCGTCGACGGACCGTCCCTGTTCCTCCAGGGCACGATCCTGCTGGCCGGCCTGGTCGGCCTGTTCACCTTCGCCGAGCGCCGGCTCGATCCGGAGGCGCACGGCAACCGGGTCGACTCCTTCGCCGCGCAGGCCGCGTCCGTGCCGGGCAGCGACAGCGAGAAGGCGGCCGTGAAGGCCGGGTTCACCACCACCGAGGTCTTCCCGCTGCTGCTGTTCGCGGTCGCCGGCATGCTGGTCTTCCCGTCGGCCAACGACCTGCTGACGCTGTTCATCGCCCTGGAAGTCCTCTCGCTGCCGCTGTACCTGATGTGCGCCCTGGCCCGCCGCAAGCGGCTCATGTCGCAGGAGGCCGCGGTCAAGTACTTCCTGCTCGGCGCGTTCGCCTCGGCGTTCACGCTGTTCGGCATCGCCCTGCTGTACGGCTACGCCGGCTCGGTGTCGTACGCCAGGATCGCGCAGGTCGTCGACGGCACGGCCACGGGCGTCGACCCGGCGCTCGCCGGCACCATGGGCAACGACGCGCTGCTGCTCGTCGGCGCCGCGATGATCGTCATGGGCCTGCTGTTCAAGGTGGGCGCCGTCCCGTTCCACATGTGGACGCCGGACGTCTACCAGGGCGCCCCGACCCCGGTGACCGGCTTCATGGCGGCGGCGACGAAGGTGGCGGCCTTCGGCGCGCTGCTGCGCATCCTGTACGTGGTGCTGCCCGGCATGCGCTGGGACTGGCGGCCGGTCATGTGGGGCGTGGCGATCGTCACCATGCTGGGCGGTGCGATCGTCGCGATCACGCAGACCGACATCAAGCGGCTGCTGGCGTACTCGTCGATCGCGCACGCCGGATTCATCCTCGCGGGTGTCATCGCGACCACGCCGGACGGCGTCTCCTCCGTCCTCTTCTACCTCGCCGCGTACTCCTTCGTGACCATCGGCGCCTTCGCCGTGGTGACGCTGGTGCGCGACGCGGGCGGCGAGGCGACGCACCTGTCCAAGTGGGCGGGCCTCGGCCGCCGCTCGCCGCTGGTGGCGGCGGTGTTCGCGGTGTTCCTGCTGGCCTTCGCGGGCATCCCGCTGACCTCCGGCTTCGCCGGGAAGTTCGCCGTGTTCAAGGCGGCGGCGGACGGCGGGGCGGCCCCGCTGGTCGTGGTCGGTGTGATCTCGTCCGCGGTCGCGGCGTTCTTCTACATCCGGGTGATCGTGCTGATGTTCTTCAGCGATCCGCGGCCCGAGGGGCCGACGGTCGCCGTGCCGTCGCCGCTGACGACGACGGCGATCGGCGTCGGCGTGGCGGTCACGCTGGTGCTGGGCGTCGCGCCGCAGTACTTCCTGGACCTGGCGAGCCAGGCGGGGGTCTTCGTGCGCTGACCCGGCACGCGCCCCGGCACGGCGGCCCGGCATCCGTTCAGGGGTGCCGGGCCGCCGTGCGTGGCGCCCCAAAGGGGCGCGGGGAACCACGCGACCGGCAACGACGGCGCGGCAGGCGCTCGACGGCATCGCACGGCACTCCCACAAGCCTGTGGACAACTCGGGGACTGTCGGTGCGGAGCCCTATCGTGGAGGCAGTGGTCGAGGGCCACGGGCGGGGGATCGGGCAATGGGCGGGACGGGCGGGATCAGCGAGATGGCAGTGATGACGGACCCGGGGACGACCGACAGCGAGGCGCTGGCCACGCTGCGCCGGGTCTTCGGATACGAGGCCTTCCGCGGCGAGCAGGAAGCGGTCATCGAGCATGTGGTGGCCGGCGGCGACGCGGTGGTCCTCATGCCGACCGGCGGCGGCAAGTCGCTGTGCTACCAGATCCCCTCCCTGGTCAGACCGGGCACGGGCGTGGTGGTCTCCCCGCTGATCGCGCTGATGCAGGACCAGGTGGACGCGCTGCGGGCGCTGGGCGTGCGCGCCGGGTTCATGAACTCCACGCAGGACTTCGACGAGCGCCGGGTGGTGGAGGCCGAGTTCCTCGCCGGCGAGCTGGACCTGCTGTACCTGGCGCCGGAGCGGCTGCGGCTCGACGCGACGCTGGACCTGCTCTCCCGCGGCAAGATCGCGGTCTTCGCGATCGACGAGGCGCACTGCGTGTCCCAGTGGGGCCACGACTTCCGGCCCGACTACCTCGCGCTCTCCCTGCTCGGTGAGCGCTGGCCGGACGTCCCGCGGATCGCGCTGACGGCGACGGCCACGCACGCGACGCACCAGGAGATCACGCAGCGGCTGAACATGCCGGACGCCCGGCACTTCGTGGCGAGCTTCGACCGGCCCAACATCCAGTACCGGATCGTCCCCAAGGCCGACCCCAAGAAGCAGCTGCTGAGCTTCCTGCGCGAGGAACACGCGGGGGACGCGGGCATCGTGTACTGCCTCTCGCGCAACTCGGTCGAGAAGACGGCCGAGTTCCTCTCCCGCAACGGCATCGAGGCCGTGCCGTACCACGCGGGCCTGGACGCGGGCACGCGCGCGGCGCACCAGTCCCGGTTCCTGCGCGAGGACGGTCTGGTCGTGGTGGCGACCATCGCCTTCGGCATGGGCATCGACAAGCCCGACGTCCGCTTCGTCGCCCATCTCGACCTGCCCAAGTCCGTCGAGGGGTACTACCAGGAGACGGGCCGCGCGGGCCGCGACGGACTGCCGTCCACGGCATGGATGGCGTACGGCCTCAACGACGTCATCCAGCAGCGCAAGCTGATCCAGTCCGGGGAGGGCGACGAGGCGTTCCGCCGCCGTTCCGCCGCCCACCTCGATTCCATGCTGGCGCTGTGCGAGACGGCCCGGTGCCGCCGCGGCCAGCTCCTCGCCTACTTCGGGCAGGACCCCGACCCGGCGGGCTGCGGCAACTGCGACACCTGCCTGGCGCCGCCCGAGACCTGGGACGGCACGGTCGCGGCCCAGAAGGTGCTGTCGACGGTGGTGCGGCTGCAGCGGGAGCGCGGCCAGAAGTTCGGCGCGGTGCAGATCGTCGACATCCTGCTGGGCCGGCGCACGGCGAAGGTGATCCAGTTCGACCACGACCAGCTGTCGGTGTTCGGCATCGGCGAGGAGCTCACCGAGGGCGAATGGCGGGGTGTCGTACGGCAGTTGCTGGCGCAGGGACTCCTCGCGGTCGAGGGGGAGTACGGCACGCTGGTGCTGACCGAGGCCAGCGGTTCGGTGCTGCGGCGCGAGCGGGAGGTGCCGCTGCGCAAGGAGCCGAAGAAGCCGACGACCGCGCGGTCGGGCTCGGCGGGCGCGGGTGCGGGGTCGGGCCGGGGCGAGCGCAAGCCCAGGGCCGCGGCGGCCGAGCTGCCCGCGGAACTGCAGCCCGCCTTCGAGGCGTTGCGCGCCTGGCGCGCCGAACAGGCCCGTGAGCAGGGCGTCCCGGCCTACGTGATCTTCCACGACGCCACGCTGCGGGAGATCGCCACGGCCTGGCCCACGTCCATCGCGCAGCTCGGCGGCGTCGGCGGGGTCGGCGAGAAGAAACTGGCGACGTACGGGGAGGGCGTCCTCGCGGTGCTCGCCTCCCTGAGCGGGGCACCCGGTCCGGCTCCGGCGACGGACGGAGACCCCGGCGACCCCGGCAGCGGCGGTCCGGGCACCCCCGGTCCCGGCAGCGGTGACCCCGGCGACGGTCACGACTGGTCCGAGTTGGACGTGGAACCGGAGCCGGACGACTGGATGTAGGGCTGCCGGGCTCTCGGGCTCTCGGGCTGTCGGGGACGGCGCGGTCAGTTCAGTGCCGTCAGGCCCGGGGCGAACGCGATCAGCAGCGGCAGCAGCGGCACCAGCGCCGCCGCCGTCGTGGTGAGCGCCCGGTCCCGGCGGCCCAGCCGGGGCGGCGGCTCGAGGAGCCGGTCGACGCGCTCGCCGAGCAGGCGGTGGCTGGAGGCGCAGGACAGGACGCCGCGGTGCTGGTTCAGTTCGATCAGCGCCAGCGCGGTCGTGAGGTGGCCCCACCGGCGGGAGGCTGTGTCGTCGGCGGCCAGCTCCACCAGCCGGTGCGTCTGGTCGCAGAAGTGGGCGAACAACGGCACCCGCGGGAACCCGGTCGCCAGCGCGGTCGACAGGTGCAGCAGCCAGTCGTGGCGGGCGCGCGCGTGACCGCGCTCGTGGGTGAGGACGGCGTTGAGCTGGTGGTCGGTGAGGCGGTGCAGTGCGCCGGTGGTGACCACCAGCTGGGGCGGGCTGCCCGGCATCCACCAGGCGTCCGGGTACTCGTCCTCCAGCACCAGCAGGGGACCGCGGGCCGGCTTCCCCAGCCCGGCGGGCAGCTCGGGGGCCCGCTCGCGCAGGTGCGCACGGGCCCGGACGCGGCGCCGGCGCGCCTCGACGAGCTCCCGGGCGAGCATCGCGGTCGTCCAGGCGGCGCCGCACGCCAGCAGCAGGGTCAGAGCGGCGGCCCAGGGCGGGGCGGCGGACAGGTCGTAGGCGGCGGTGACCGCGGCCGGCGCGGGCGCGAAGAGCTGGGCGCGCACGGTGCCGAAGACGGCGGCGGCGCCCAGCAGCAGGGCCGTCAGGCAGCACAACAGGACCGTGGCCACCAGGCATTGCCACACCCACAGCCCGACCACCGGCTCCCGGTCGGGCCACCCGGCGCGCACCAGCGCACGCGGCGCCGGCACGGCGGCCGTCAGGGCGACGACGCTCAGCAGGAGCAGACAGACGGTCATGCCACGAACTCCGGTCGCTGGGGGTCGGAGGAGGGGTGCGGTGATACCGGCGTACGGACCCGAAGGACGACGCGCCAGCCGCCAGTATGACGGCGGTGGACGCGGGAGTCAGGAGAAGGAAGCGGACGACTACGTCACGTGCCGACACCGTCACAGTCCCGCCCCCACCGCGCTCCCGGCCACGCCGCCCGGCTTCCGGGCTCCGGGTCGCGCTGCCCGGCTCTCGGGCGGCTGGTCACGCCGCCCGGCCGTCTCACCGGGCCCGGGCGCAACCCCGGGCCCGGCCCCGGGGGCACGCCGGGCCGTCGTACCCCGGGGCCGCGTCGTCCCGGCCCCGCCGGATCACCGCCGGGGCACTACCCTCCCCGTCACCTCGCCGAGGCCCACCCGGACCCCGCCGGGGCCGGGCGCCCACGCCGACAGCGTCACCACGTCCCCGTCCTCCAGGAACGTCCGCTTGCCGTCGGGGAGTTCGAGCGGTTCCCGCCCGTTCCAGGTCAGCTCCAGCAGCGACCCGCGCTGCGACGGCTCGGCCCCGCTCACCGTGCCGGAGCCGTACAGGTCGCCGGTCCGCAGCGAGGCCCCGTTGACGGTCATGTGCGCCAGTTGCTGCGCGGCCGTCCAGTACATGGTGGAGAAGGGGGGCTCGGAGACGACGTGACCGTTGATCGCGACGGAGATCCTCAGGTCGTAGCCGCCCGGCTCCTCCACGGAGCCGGAGTCGTCCAGGTAGGGCAGCAGCGGGTGCGTGCGCTCGGGCGGTGCCAGCCGGGCCTCCTCCAGCGCCTCCAGCGGGGTGATCCACGCCGACACCGAGGTGGCGAAGGACTTGCCGAGGAACGGGCCGAGGGGGACGTACTCCCAGGCCTGGATGTCGCGCGCCGACCAGTCGTTGAGCAGGCACAGCCCGAAGACGTGGTCGCGGAAGTCGCCGAGGGCCACCGGCCGGCCCATCCGCGACTCCACGCCCACCACGAAGCCGACCTCGGCCTCGATGTCCAGCCGGACGGACGGTCCGAAGACGGGCGCCGCGTCGCTCGGGGCCTTGCGCTGCCCCGACGGGCGGACGACGTCCGTGCCGGAGACGACCACCGTTCCGGACCGGCCGTGGTAGCCGATCGGGAGGTGCTTCCAGTTGGGGGTCAGCGAGTCGGCGGCGTCGGGGCGGAAGATCTGCCCGACGTTCCGGGCGTGGTTCTCGGAGGCGTAGAAGTCGACGTAGTCGGCGACCTCGAAGGGGAGGTGCAGGGTCACCGCGGACAGCGGGTGCAGGAACCGTTCGACCGTCTCCCGGTGGGCGGGCACGGTCACCCACGCCGTCAGCGCGCGCCGTACGTCCGACCAGGCGGTGCGGCCCGCGGCGAGGAGCGGGTTCAGCGAGGGCCGCGCGAGCAGGGAGGCGTACGGGGAACCGAGCGCCACCGCCGCCGCGCCCGCGTCGAGGACGTGGTCGCCGAGGCGGACGCCAACGGTCCGTTCGGCGGATCCCTCGGGCGAGAAGACGCCGTAGGGAAGGTTGTGCGGGCCGAAGGGGTCGCCCTCGGGGACATCGAAGGGGGGCATGGGTGCTGCCTCACTCTCACCATGTGTCGCGTGCCGTCATGGGGCCGCGCGTACCGTCATGTGGCCGGGCCACACGTTACGGCCGAGTCGCCTGTCTTGGGCAGTTGTCCTGGACGGTGTCCAACAAGTCGGCAATGTCGGGGTTCGTCGTGTCGGAGGTGTCGATTCCGGGCTGATCCAACCGACGGCAGTCATCGGCGCCGGACCCTTCGGCCTGTCCACAGCCGCCCCCGGTGAAGCGGGCGCGGTGAAGCGGGCGCGGTGAGCCGGGTGCGGTGAAGCCGGTGCGGTGTGCCGGGTTCGGCGCGGGCTCCGCAACCGCCGTGCGGGCGCGGTGAGTAGGCGCGGCGCCCGACCGTATTCTCTGATCATGGCCGCACCCACCGCATACGCACTCGTCGCCACCGACCTGGACGGCACCCTGCTCCGAAGCGACGACACGCTCTCCGACCGTTCCCTCGCCGCGCTCGCGCGGGCGGCGGAGGCCGGCGCCCGGCACCTCGTCGTCACGGGCCGGCCGGCGCCGCGCGTACGGCCGTTGCTGGACGCCCTCGGCGGTGGCGGGCTGGCGGTGTGCGCGCAGGGCGCGCAGGTCTACGACGCCGCGGCGGACCGCCTGCTGTGGTCCGTCACCCTGGACAGGGAACTGGCCGAGACCGCGCTCGGGAAGATAGAGGCCGAGGTGGGGGAGGTGTACGCGGCCGTCGACCAGGACGGCGTCGACGGGCTCACGCTCATCGAGCCCGGCTACCTCATGCCGCACCCCACCCTGCCCGCCGTGCGGGTCGGCCGGCGCGGCGATCTGTGGAGCGCGCCGATCAGCAAGGTGCTGCTGCGTCACCCCCGCCTGAGCGACGACGAGTTGACGGAGACCGCGCGCGCGGTGGTCGGTCCCCTCGCCACGGTCACCATGTCGGGACCCGGCACCGTCGAGCTCCAGCCGTGCGGGGTCACCAAGGCGACCGGCCTCGCGCTGGCCGCCGAACACCTCGGTCTGGGCCCGCACCAGACGATCGCCTTCGGGGACATGCCCAACGACATCCCCATGTTCGACTGGGCCGCCCACGGCGTCGCCATGGCCAACGCCCACCCCGAACTCCGCGCCGTCGCCGACGAGATCACCCTGTCGAACGAGGACGACGGCATCGCCGTCGTCCTCGAGCGGCTGTTCTCCGGGGCCTGACAGCCGCGCCTAGTAGGCGCCGTAGACGTTGTCGATCGAACCGTAGCGCTTGGCCGCGTAGTTGCAGGCGGCGGTGATGTTCGCGATCGGGTCGTAGGGGTCGTACGAGGTGCCGGGCACGTGGTAGGCGGCGAAGGTCGGGTCGATGACCTGCAGCAGGCCCTTGGAGGGGGTGCCGGCGGCGGCGTTCGAGTCCCAGTTGTTGATCGCCCTCGGGTTGCCCGAGGACTCGCGTATGACGTTGCGGTAGATGCCGTTGTACGAGCCCGGGATGCCGTGCTGTGCCATGACGCTGAGGGAGGCCCGGATCCAGCCGTCGAGGTTGTCGGGGTAGCCCAGCGAGGCGGCGGTGACGGTGGTCGAGGTGGCCGCGGACGCCTCGGTCGCGCCGACGAGCGGCAGGGCGAGCACGGCGAGGCCCGTGCCGGCGACGGCGAGTTTGCGGACGAGACGGGAGTTTCTGACGCGGGGGTGCCGGGTGACTGCAGACATGACGGTTCCTCTCCGGCGCCTGCGAGGTGAGCTGTCGGGTTCGGGCGGGAGATGCCCGGCCGCCTCGCCCTGCGGCGACGCGACTTCACCCCCAGCCGTCCCGGGACGGTGCCCGGTCCGGCGACTTACCTGGTTCCCCCGCTCCTGCCGTGCGTGAGTTCGTCGATGGCTGTTCCCGGGCGGCGGCAGGATTCGGCGTCCGCCCGACAGGCCGGGAACGTATGCGAGAGCACATGTCCGGAACAAGTGGCCGTTTCGTATGCCGGGCTTTTTGACCTTGATGCGGGGTGTATGGGGTGCTTGATCCTTTGCAGTAGCCAAGGGCCAAATGGGCGGCGGGGAACGGGATGTGAGGGTGTGGCGCGCGGGCGGCGGTGCGGGGGTGGGCGTGAGCCAACTCACGGGCATTCACAAGTGCGGCAAAACGGTCAATGGGGCCAACTCGGTTGCAATGGGCCGCCCGTGGGTCGGGGTGGCGCCATGTGGGCGGACTGCCGCCCGGCGGTGGGCGCGGTGGAGGGTCGGCGGGCGGCCAGGTGGCGGCCAGGGGTGGCCAGGGGCGGCTCGGTGGGGGCCTGTGGGGGCGCCTGGGGCGGTTCGACGGACGGCCCGCGGGTGGCACGCCGGGCGTGGTCGGGTGCGTGGTGGTTCGGCCGACGGCCGGCAGCCGACGGCCGGCAGCCGGCAGCCGGCCGTCGGCGGCCAGCGGGTGGCGGGTGGCGGGTGGTGGCGGGTGGTCGCCGGGTGGGCGGCGCCCTCCCGTGCCGCCCGGATCGTCTTGCGTGCCCACGTCAGAAGGCCCCTGGTGTGGGCGCCGCGCGGACGCCGTCCGACCGCCGATCCTCGGCGCACGCTTCCCCTGTCGGCCGATCCTCGGCCGATTGGGTAAGTCAGTAAATGTCTGTTCATATCTGGTGATCGAAAACATACCGGCCGTGATCCGATACCGCCCGTGCTGGACGGGTGGGCGGCATGGGTGATCGAAAGCCGACCGGATACGCTGACTTAGTGGGGGCAGCGACCTATCGACAAACCGTGTGATCGCCAGCAGACACCAGCAGACAGGAGACCCCTCGTGACCGTCGTCGGGCCATTCGGGCTGAGCGTGCGGGACCAGGCTCTGGAAGCCGATGTCCAGGCCGGATTGGCGGCTGTCGAGGAGGGACTGCTCGAAGCCACCAAGAGTGAGGTCCCCTTCATCACGGAGGCCGCCCAGCACCTGGTGCGGGCAGGCGGAAAGCGGTTCCGCCCGCTCCTCGTGATGCTCGCCGCCCGGTTCGGTGACCCGTACGCGCCGGGGATCGTGCCGTCGGCCGTGGTCGTGGAGCTGACCCACCTCGCGACCCTCTACCACGACGACGTCATGGACGAGGCGGCGGTGCGGCGTGGCGTGGACAGCGCGAACACGCGCTGGGGCAACTCGGTGGCGGTCCTCACCGGCGACTTCCTGTTCGCCCGCGCCTCGCACATCCTGGCCGACCTGGGGCCCGAGGCGGTCCGGGTGCAGGCCGAGGCGTTCGAGCGGCTGGTCACCGGGCAGATCCTGGAGACCGCGGGCCCGCAGGACGGCCGGGACCCGGTCGAGCACTACCTCGACGTCCTGGGCGGCAAGACGGGGTCGCTGGTGGCCGTGTCCTGCCGGTTCGGCGCGATGATGTCCGGCGCCGACGAGACGGTCGTCGACGTGCTCACCCAGTACGGGGAGCGGCTCGGCGTCGCCTTCCAGCTGGCCGACGACGTGCTGGACATCGCCTCCGACTCGCACGAGTCCGGCAAGACCCCGGGCACGGACCTGCGGGAGGGTGTCGCGACGCTGCCCGTGCTGCGGCTGCGGGAGCGGGCGGCCCGGCTGGGGCTCGCCGAGGACATCGCCCTGTGCGAGCTGCTGGACTCCGACCTGAGCGACGACGCGCGGCACGCCCGGGCGCTGGCGGGGCTGCGGGCGCATCCCGCGCTGGAGCAGGCGCGGCGTGACACCGTGCGGTACGCGGAGGACGCCAGGGCGGCCCTCGCGCCGCTCCCGGAATGCGACGCGAAGGCGGCGCTGGTGCAGCTGTGCGACGCGGTGGTGCACCGCGCCGGGTGACGCGCCCGACGGCCTGGTTCTGCCCGGTTCCGTCCGGTTCGGTGGAGTGAAGTCCGGCCGGTCCGGATTCGCCCTCGTGGGAGTGAAGTTCGGTCGGTCCTGATTCGCCCCATGTCGGAATCGTTCGGCGGATGGCGTACGTCATGCCCCCGAGCCGGACCCCTACGGGTAGGCGGACGTGCCGCCCTCTCGTGTCATACCCCAGGCGTACTCGGAGTTGGCTCCGCGGTCTGACGCTTCCTGACGGGTCATTTGGTCAGATGGAGACCACGGAAAACACCAATCCTCACCGATTCGGGTGAGAATGGCGGCTCGGGGTGAATCGTGAGTGGAGCAGCCGCCGCCGACGACGGAGGTAAGGCACACATGGCACCGTACGGATCCGACGACAGCACGATCGCCGGGGAGTCCGACGACCTGCGCGCGGGACGGCGCAAGGCCGCGCGGTACGTCGTCCCGGTCGCGGTCGTGGGGGTGGCGGCGGCGACCATCGGGCTCGTCCCCGCGCTCGCCGACTCCGGGGACCCCGATCTGCCGAAGATCAGCGCGCAGCAACTCATCGAGAAGATCGCGAAGTCGGACGTCCAGCAGCTGTCCGGCACAGTGAAGATCAGCACGGACCTGGGGCTGCCCGACTTCGGCGGGCTGGAGAGCTCGCTGGCCTCCGGCGCCTCCGGGTCCGGTGGCGACGGCTCCTCCGCGGACCCGTCCACCAAGCTTCCCGAACTGGCGTCCGGCACCCACACCCTGCGCGTGGCGGCCGACGGCCCCGAGAAGCAGAAGCTGTCCCTGCTGGAGAACGCGGCCGAGTACAGCCTCATCCGCAACGGCAAGGACGTGTGGGGCTACGACAGCAAGTCGAACGAGGTCTACCACGCGACCGACTCCGCACCGGGCTCCGGTTCCGGCGGCGCGGCGCGCGAGCAGCGGCGGGAAGACCTGCCCGCCACGCCGAAGGACCTCACCGAGGAAGCCCTGAAGGCGGTCGACGACACGACCTCGGTGACCGTCGAGGGCACCGCACAGGTCGCCGGCCGGGACGCCTACCGCCTGGTCGTCAAGCCGAAGCAGTCCGGCTCGACCGTCGGGCAGATCACCGTCGCCGTGGACGCGAAGACCGGGATGCCGCTGAAGTTCACGCTGACGCCCGCGAGCGGCGGCGCCGCGGTGGTCGACGCCGGCTTCACCCAGGTCAGCTTCGCCGCGCCGACGGCGTCCACCTTCGACTTCACGCCCCCCAAGGGCGCGAAGATCACCGAGGGCGGCACGACCGGGCACGCCCGGAAGGGCGACGACGCCACCGAGGGCCTCGGCCGGGACTCCGGTCCGGGCTTCGGCCAGGGCTTCGGTCCGGGCTTCGGTCAGGGGTTCGACCAGGGCTCCGACGGGGTGAACGTCATCGGCGAGGGCTGGAACTCCGTCGCCGTCTTCGACACCGGCGGCCAGGGCGTTCCGTCCGGCTCCGGGGCCGACGGCGCCTTCGGTGGCTTCCTCGACTCGCTCGGCGACAAGGTGTCCGGCAGCTTCGGCTCGGGCACGGTCTTCAAGACCCGTCTGATCAACGCCCTGGTCACCGACGACGGCAAGGTCTACGTCGGCGCCGTGACCAAGGACGCGCTGCTGAAGGCCGCCGGCGAGGGGAAGTAACCCGCACGGAGCGACCACCGTACGGGCACGACGGATCGGGGGAGCCGATGGAGGAGACGTCAGCCACGGAGCCGGACGCGCGGGGCGCGGGTGACGGCGTCATCGTCACCCGCGCGCTCACCAAGCGCTACCGCGGTGGGCAGCTCGCCGTCGACGGGCTGGACCTGACCGTCCCGGCGGGCAGCGTCTTCGGCTTCCTCGGTCCGAACGGCTCCGGCAAGACCACCACCATCCGCATGCTGATGGGTCTGATCGAGCCGACGTCGGGCACGGCGCACGTCCTCGGGCGCCCCATGCCGCGCGCCGCGCGCGCCGTGCTCCCGCACGTCGGGGCCCTCATCGAGGGTCCGGCCCTGTACGGGTTCCTCTCCGGCCGCGACAACCTGCTGCGCTACGACGCCGCCGACCCGACCGCCGACCCGCGCACCCGGCGCGCGCGTGTCGCGGCGGCGCTGGACCGGGTGGGGCTGACGACGGCGGCCGGCAAGAAGGCCACGGCCTACTCGCTGGGCATGAAGCAGCGGCTCGGCCTCGCCGCCGCGCTGCTGCGTCCCCGCAGGCTGCTGGTGCTGGACGAGCCGACCAACGGCCTCGACCCGCAGGGCATGCGGGAGATCCGTTCCCTGGTGCGGGAGCTGGCGTCGGACGGCACCACCGTCTTCCTCTCCTCCCACCTCCTCGACGAGATCGAGCAGGTCTGCACGCACGCAGCGGTCATGGCGCAGGGCCGCCTCGTCACGCAGGGCAAGGTGGCCGACCTGGCGGCGGGGACGCGCGGCCGCCTGGTGGTGACCACGCCCGACCCCCAGGACGCGGCCCGGGTACTGAAGGAACAGGGCGCCGGCGACGTCGTCGTGGCCGACGACCGGGTCACCGCCGAGCCGCCGGACCGCGACCTGGCCGAGGTCAACGCCGCGCTGGTGACGGCCGGCGTCCGGGTCCGCGGCTTCGGCGTCGAACGGGCCTCGCTGGAGGACGCGTTCGTGGCACTGACGGGGGAGGGGTTCGATGTCGCGGGCTGAGAGCGTCGCCGGGACGCGCACGCCGAATCCGCTGTGGTCCCTCGACCTCTTCCACAGCGAACTGCGCACCACCTTCCGGCGCTGGCGCACACTGGCCCTGCTGGGCGTGCTGGCGGCCGTGCCGGTGCTGGTGGGGATCGCGGTGAAGATCGAGACGAGTGACGGCTCCTCGGTGGGGCGCGGCGGCGGCGAGGGCCCCGCCTTCATCTCGCAGATCACCAACAACGGCCTGTTCCTGGTCTTCACCGCGCTGGCCGCGACGCTCCCGTTCTTCCTGCCGATGGCGATCGGCGTCGTCGCGGGCGACGCGATCGCCGGCGAGGCGAACGCGGGCACCCTGCGCTACCTCCTGGTCGCCCCCGCCGGCCGTACCCGCCTGCTGCTCACCAAGTACGCGACCGTGCTGTCGTTCTGCCTGGTGGCCACCCTCGTGGTCGCCGTGTCCGCGCTGACGGTGGGCGCCCTCCTCTTCCCCCTCGGCGACCTCACCACCATCTCCGGCACGCGGATCGGCTTCGCCGAGGGATTGGGCCGGGCCCTGCTCATCGCGCTGGTCGTCGCCGCGTCCCTGGTCGGCATGGCGGCCCTGGGCCTGTTCGTGTCGACGCTCACCAACAGCGGCATCGCGGCGATGGCGACCACGGTGGGCCTGCTGATCACGGTTCAGATCCTCGACCAGATCCCCCAACTCCACGCCGTTCAGCCGTACTTCTTTTCCCACTACTGGCTGTCCTTCGCCGACCTGATGCGCGACCCGGTCTACTGGGACGACCTGGTCAGGAACCTCGGCCTGCAGGCCCTGTACGCGGCGGTGTTCGGCTCGGCGGCGTGGGCGCGCTTCACGGCGAAGGACGTCACGGCGTAGCACCGGCGCCGGATACCGTCTCCCGTCTCCCGTCTCCCGTCTCCCGTCTCCCGTCTCCCGTCTCCCGTCTCCCGTCTCCCGTCTCCCGTCTCCCGTGTCCTGGGCCCTGTGTCCCGTGTCCTGTGCCCGGGGTCCTGGGACGAGTCTGTGACGCCGCGGTGACGTGAGAACCGGCAGCGACCGGAGAGACTCGACCGTACGCGCACGACCGGATCGTGACGCCGGGGAAGCGCGGGCCCGACGGCGGGAGGGAGCACCATGGACCCGAACATGCCGTCCGCTCGACTCCCGACGCATCCGAGTGAGGGAACGATGACTCGACTCAGCCGCGAGAAGAAGCGGGAAACCCAGCGCGCCGCGGCGCCCTCCGCGGCCCTCGCGGCGCCGCCGATCGACGTTCGCGTCTCGGGTGCCGGCGCCGCCTCGGTGGACGGCGTCCCGGTCTCCGCGCCCGCCGGCGAGGAGATCCAGAACGCCGTGCTGAACCACCTCCACCGCCTCGCCCGCGCCGCCGGGCATCCCGTGCACGCCACCATCCACGACGAGCGCATCGGCTACGTCGTCCACCTCGAGGTCGGCCCCGACGGCTCCAGCGGCTTCACGGGGGAGCCGGTGCGGATGCCCGAGCCGGACGGCGCGGCGGTGCGGCCGGCCGTGGGACCGCGGCCCGCGCCGGAACGTACGCGGCCGGAGCACGGGCAGCCCGACCGGGCGCGGCAGCCCGAGCGGCCGCGGCGCGGCACACCCGAGTACGTCGTGCGGGCGGCCGCCGAGCCCGTGCGGGACGCCGTGCCCACCTTCCCGCTGCGGGCGGTACCGGAGCCGCAGCAGCCGGGCGGGAACGCCCGGACCTTCGCGCTGCGGGCCGTGCCGGAACCGCAGGAAGCCGCGCACGACCTGGCTCCCGGCACGGTGGCGCCCCCCACCGGCGAGTTCGGTCCGCCCCCGCTGATGGACGCGGTGCCGCCGCAGGCCGAGCGCGGCCCCGAGGACGGGCCCGAGGACGGAACCGAGCGCGGAACCGAGCGCGGAACCGAGCGGGGACGTGAGCGTGTGGCCCAGGTCCGGTCCGCGCCCGCGGCCACGGCACGCCCGGCACCCCCGGCCGCGTCCAAGCCGCTGTTGATCCCCGTCGAACCGGAACCCGAACCCCGGCCCACCCCCACCCCCGCCCGCGGCTTCGACGCCGTCGCCGAGGCCGTCCTCGACGACCGCCCGCCCGCCGTCCCCACGCCCCTCACGGAGCCGATGGCCCGGATCGGCGAGGCGGTCAGGTCGGGCCGTACGGACGTGGCGGCGGAGCTGGCGCAACGCACGATCGCCGACGCGTCCACGACCCTGGGCGCGGAGCACCCGGAGGTCCTCCGGCTGCGCGAGCTGGCCGCGTACGTCGCCTACCTGGCCGGCGACCCGGTCCGCTCCTTCCGCCTCTCCCTCGCCCTCGTCCGCATCTTCCGCACCCGCGACGCGGAGGCGGCGTACGGCAACATCCAGAGCGCGGCCACCGCCTGGCGTGCCGTGCGGGACCCGGAGCAGGGGCTGGCGCTGGGCCGTGACCTGATCGGCCTGTGGACCGAACTCGTGGCCGAGGGCGGCCCGGCCGCCGACGACATCGAGCGGCTGGAGTCGGCACGCGCCCGGATTGGCCGCCTCACGGCCCGCGCCGGCCGCGACGCCGAACGGCCCGCCCGCTGACCGACGTCGTGCCGGCGCCGGCGCCAGTGGGCGTCGGCGCCGGCACGACGTCAGTGCACGCAGAACTCGTTGCCCTCCGGGTCCGCCATCACCACCCACTCCCCGGCGGGCTCCTTCACCCGCCGCAGCACGCTCGCGCCCAGCCCCTCCAGCCGCTCCACCTCGCCGTCCCGCCGCCCGTCGCCGGGATGCAGGTCGAGGTGGAGCCGGTTCTTGCCGGTCTTCGCCTCCGGCACCCGCTGGAACAGCAGCCGCCGCCCCAGCCCGGTCCCGCTGTCCGCGTCGTAGGGGTCGTCCGGATGCCGTACGGCGATCAGGTCCCGGAAGGCCGGGCGGCCGTGGTGGTCGACGGTGGCCTCGGTCGGCAGGGCGCCGAGCTGCAGCAGCCGCCGGACGAGGGCGCTGTTGTCCTCCGTCTCGTAGCCGAGTGCCGCGGCCCAGAAGTCGGCCTGCGCGTGCGGATCTCCGGAGTCGACGACGAGCTTGAAGTGAACTGGAGCTGCCGGTCGAGTGTTCATGTAACCACTTATACTGGTTATGTGAGCGAGCGTGCAGCGGAACCACCGGAATCGCAGGAATCAGCCGGACGCCACCGACCGCCGGACCGGCCGCCGGGCGTGACGTTGACCTCGTACGACGGCAAGCCCTACCGGTTCGATCCCGGCGCCCTGTGCCTGGAACTGCTGACCACCGGCGGCCCCGGCGCGTTCGCGCGCTACGAGGTGCTGCACCAGCCGGCCGACCTGGCGGCCTGGGTCACCCACAGCCGCCTCCCGGACGGTCTCGAGGTGTCCGTCAGCGACCGGGAACTGACGCGGGCGCGCACCGTCCGTGACGCCCTCTTCCGCCTCACCGCCGCCCGCGCCCACGGCCGCCGCCTCGATCCCCGGGACCTGGACGTCGTCAACGCCGCCGCGGCCGAGCCGCCGCTCGTCGCCCGCATCGCCCCGGACGGCACCCACGCCTGGGCGCCCGGCGCCACGGCCACCGCGCTGCTGTCGACCGTCGCCCGGGACGCGGTCGGCCTCTTCACCGGCCCGCACGCCGACCGTATCCGCGTCTGCGACGCCCACGACTGCCATCTCCTGTTCGTCGACACCTCGCGACCGGGCCGGCGGAGGTGGTGCGCGATGGAGCACTGCGGCAACAGGGAGAAGGCGCGGGCGCACCGGAGCCGGGGGCGGGCCCAGCCTGCCGGTGCCTAAGCGGTCAGGCGTCTGCCGAAGCCGAAGCCGAAGCCGAAGCCGGCGCCGAAACCGGCGCCGAAACCGGGGCCGAAGCCGGGGCCGGGGCCGGCGTGTCCACCCGGGGCACGCGGATCGCGGCGCGCACTCGCCGCGCGCTCCGCCACGCGTCCGCGGTGAGCAGGCACAGCGCCAGCCACACCAGCGCGAACCCGGCCCACCGCTCCGGCGGCATCGCCTCATGGAAGTACAGGACGCCGATCAGGAACTGGAACATCGGCGCCAGGTACTGCAGCAGCCCCAGCGTGGACAGCGGCACGCGGATCGCCGCCGCGCCGAAGCAGACCAGGGGCAGCGCGGTCACCACGCCGGTCGAGGCGAGCAGCGCCGCGTGGCCGGGACCCTGGGCCGTGAAGCTCGACGTACCGTGCGCGGACAGCCACAGCAGATAGCCCAGGGCGGGCAGGAACTGGATCGCGGTCTCGGCGGCCAGCGACTCGACGCCGCCCAGGTTGACCTTCTTCTTCACCAGCCCGTAGGTGGCGAAGGAGAAGGCGAGGCAGAGGGAGATCCACGGCGGTCGCCCGTACCCCACGGTGAGCACGAGCACGGCCGCGAACCCGATCGCGACCGCCGCCCACTGCACCGGCCGCAGCCGCTCCTTCAGCAGCAGCACGCCCATGGCGATGGTGACCAGTGGGTTGATGAAGTACCCGAGTGAGGCCTCGACGACGTGCCCGGTGTTCACCGCCCAGATGTAGACGCCCCAGTTGACGGTGATGAACGCCGCGCCGACCGCGACGAGCCCCAGCCTGCGCGGCTGCCGCAGCAGCTCCCCGGCCCACGCCCAGCGCCGTACGAAGACCAGCGCGGCGCCCACGAAGAGCAGGGACCAGACCATGCGGTGGGCGAGGATCTCGACGGCGCCCGCGGGCTTGAGGAGCGGCCAGAAGAGGGGCACGAGCCCCCACATCCCATAGGCCGCGAAGCCGTTCAGCAGACCTGTGCGCCGCTCGCTCCTCGACTCCCCGGTCACGGGTACCTCCTTCTCGCCCGGTCGCACGCGCGTACCGGCCTCGAAGGTAACGCCGGACACCCCGCTTGTCATACCCGTGTCGCCATACGGTCATGACAGGCGGGCTGTCCGGGCGCGGACGTACGCGTGCCGGGTCAGCCCTTGAGCGCGGCGGCGACGGCGTCGGCGAGCGGGGTGGTCGGCCGACCGGTCAGGCGGGAGAGGTCGCCGCTGTCGACGACCAGCTCGCCCTTCTCGATGGAGGCGTCGACGCCCGCGAGGACGGCGGCCAACGGAGCGGGCAGCCCGACGCCGGTCAGGATGCCGGTGTAGTCCGCGACGGAGACGGGGCGGTAGGCGATCTCCTTGCCGGTCTGCCTGCTGAGCTCGGCCGCGTACTCGGCGAAGCTCCACGCCTGGTCGCCGCCGAGCTCGTACGTCCGGTTCTCGTGCCCCTCGCCGGTCAGTACGGCGACGGCGGCGGCCGCGTAGTCGGCGCGCGCGGCGGAGGAGAGCCGGCCGTCGCCGGCGGCCTGGACGACGGCGCCGTGCTGGAGCACCGGGGCGAGGTTCTCGGTGTAGTTCTCGTGGTACCAGCCGTTGCGCAGCAGCACGTAGGGGACGCCGGAGGCGAGGAGTGCCTCCTCGGTGGCGCGGTGGTCGTCGGCGAGCGCGGCCGTCAGGGTGCCGGGGGCGCTGGTGTAGGCGAGCAGGGCGACGCCGGCCGCCTTCGCGGCGCCGATGACCACCTCGTGCTGCCGGACGCGGCCCCTGTCGAACTCGTTGCCGGAGATGAGCAGCACCTTGTCGCCGGCGGCGAAGAGGCCGTCGAAGGTCTCCGGGGTGTTGTAGTCGGCGACCGCGAGCCGCACGCCGCGCGCCGCGAGGCCGGCGGCCTTCGCCTCGTCGCGCACGACGGCGGTGACCTGCCCGGCCGGGACCCTCTCCAGCAACTGCTCCACGACATGACGGCCGAGGTGTCCGGTGGCTCCGGTGACGACGATGCTCATGGGTGACAACTCCTTGTGGGGGTGCGTTGCCACCGACCCTAGGCCGAGCGCTAACTAAAAGAAAGTACCCACCTTGAAGTAAGGTACTTGCGTGGAAGTAAGCACCCGGGCAGCCGCCTCCTACGACACCGGCGAGGCGATGTGTCCCTACCGCCTCGTCCTGGAGCACGTGACCAGCCGCTGGGGCGTCCTGGTCCTCATCCACCTCCTCGACCGTCCGCACCGCTTCAGCGAACTGCGCCGCGCCATCGGCCGGGTGAGCGAGAAGATGCTCACCCAGACCCTCCAGACCCTGGAACGCGACGGCCTGGTCCACCGGGACGCCAAGCCGGTGATCCCGCCCCGCGTCGACTACTCCCTGACCGGCCTCGGCCGTGAGGCGGCCGAACAGGTGCGGGCGCTGGCGGAGTGGACGCAGGACCGGATGGCGGCCGTGCAGCAGGCGCGGGAGAGGTACGACGCGGCGCGGGGACGTGACTGAGCCGCACCGTCGTCACCGGCCGCGAGAGGACATCCGGGCCGTCCGCCGCACCACCGGCGCGCGACGCGTCATCGCCTGCGAGTGACCTGCAGATGCCATGACATGACATGTCATGGCGGTCATGACGTGCCAAGGGCCCGGATGCGCTGCGCCATGGCCATGGCGCATCCGGGCCCTCTCACCGTGCGGAGCGGTACCTCAGCCCACCACCGTCCAGGTGTCCCCGCCCGCGAGCAGCGCCGCCAGGTCGCCCTTGCCGTTCTGCTCGATCGCGGTGTCCAGCTGGTCGGCCATCAGCGTGTCGTACACCGGCCGCTCCACGGACCGGAACACGCCGATCGGGGTGTGGTGCAGGGTGTCGGGGTCGGCGAGCCGGGACAGGGCGAAGGCGGTGGTGGGCGAGGCGGAGTGCGCGTCGTGGACCAGGATCCGTGCCTCGTTCTCGGGGGT